>NZ_JBHEMO010000088.1:0-10398 GCF_046262535.1 Jatrophihabitans sp.
GTGTGCGCCCGGGCGTGAGCCAGGGGGATCACCGGATCGCCCTCGTTCCAGATCAGCAGCATCGGGACGGTCTCGGCGAAGGCCCGCATCTCCTCGGAGGCCGTCCGCTGACCGGACGGCGCGATCACGCCGCGCAGCGCAGCGAAGAACGACGCCTGCCCGGCCTCGGTGCCCAGCGCGCGGGCGGCCCGGCGCAGGTTCGTCACGTTGTCGGGGGTCAGCCGCAGCGCCCGATGCAGGCCCGGACGCGCGTAGAGACGCCGCAGCCAGGGACGCGTCGCGACCCGTAGCACGACCGGCGCCACCGGCAGAGCAGCGGCGCGCAGGACGGGATGGACCTCGCGGCCCAGTCCCCCCGCAGACACGAGAACGACCCGTTCCACCCGCTCCGGGTGCCGGGTTCCGAAGAACATGGCGATGGCCCCGCCGAAGGAATGGCCACACAATGTGGCGGACGAGAGCTGCAGTGCGTCCAGGAACTCGCCCAGCGACTGCGCGAAGTCGCTGAGCAGGTAGTCACTCGTCGGCTTGTCCGATTCGCCGTGGCCGATGAGGTCGACGGCCAGGACACGTAGCCCGTGTCCGGCGAGGGGACCGATCGCCTTGTCCCACGTGTCGGCATCGGAGGCGAGACCGTGCAGCAGGACGACGGCCGGACCGTCGGGCGGACCGGCCTCCCGGTAGGCGATGGCATGCCCGCCGGCGAGCACGGTGTTGCGCGCGAAGTCCTCGGCCACGGACGAAGACGCTACGTCAGTGGCCGACCGCAGAGCGGAGTCAGGCAGCGGCGCGACGCTTTCGAGGGCGCTTGGCCGCCGGACGCACCTGTCCGCGAGCGGACGCGACGACCTCCCGGTCGAGGCCGAGGATCGAAAGCAGGGTCCGGCAGTCGTCGGCGTCGAGGGAGGCTCCGGCGACGACCTTCACGGCCTTGCGCTGCTGCTCGGTGTGCAGCTTCTCCTCGGCCTCGATGCGGGCCAGATCTGCTTGGGAAATGGGCGTGCCGTCGATCGACATCGTCCCAATGCGCGCTGTCATGGAGCCACTGTTCCCTGCGCATCTGGCCGTCTAACGATGCATGCATGAACAGTGCAGGACGCTCAGCCAGCGCCTCGCAAGGCCCGTCAGTTGGGGGGTGGCAGCTGCGCGACGGTGAGGAAGAAATCGTCGATCTGCTTGATGACCGCGGTGAAATGGTCGAAGTCGACCGGTTTGGTCACGAAGACGTTCGCGTGCAAGTCGTAGCTGCGGACGACGTCCTCGCTCGCACCCGACGTCGTCAGCACGACGATCGGGATCTTGCGCAGCGTCGGGTCGGTCTTGACCTCGGCCAGGACCTCGTGGCCGGTCATCTTCGGCAGGTTGAGATCGAGCAGGATCAGGTCCGGGCGCTCGACGTCGGCATAGGTCCCTTCGCGCCGCAGGTACTTCAGCGCCTCGACCCCGTCGGGCACGACGGTGAGCTTGGACTTCAACCGGCTGGCCTTCAACGCCTCCTCGGCGATCATCACGTCGCCGGGGTCGTCTTCGACGAGGAGCACGCCGAGCGGCCCGCGGGGGGGATCAGTCACGTGATTCGGCAAGAATTGCGCCTTCCGGGGATGGTGAATGTGAAGTTTGCCCCTGTGGAGGACTCTACGGTGTCGAGCCATATCCGCCCGCCGTGGAACTCGACGATCTTGCGGCACAGCGCGAGCCCGATGCCCGTCCCGCCGTAGCGGTCGCGCAGGTGCAATCTCTGGAACACCGCGAAGATGCGCTCGGCGTACTGGGGATCGATGCCGATCCCGTTGTCGCTCACGGTGAACGTCCACACGCCGTCTTCTTCGCCTCGGACGGCGGAGATCCGGACGACGGGCGGGACGTCCTCGCGCCGGTACTTCACCGCGTTGCCGACGAGGTTCTCCAGAAGCGAGGTGAGCAGTGATCGGTCGCCCGCGACGGTCGGTAACGGGGTCAACTGCTCGACCCGGGCGCCCGCCTCGTCGACGCGGTCGCTCAGCGTGGTCAACGCCGAGGCGAGGGCCCGCTCGAGGTCGACCGCCTCGAACTCCTCGGTCGTCCGGCCGACGCGGGACAGCGCGAGCAGGTCGCTGATCAACACCTGCATGCGCTTGGCTCCGTCGACCGCGAACTCGATGTACTGCCGTGCCTTGTCGTCGAGCTGCGGGCCGTACTGACGCTCGAGCAGTTGGCAGAAGTTGGCAACCTTGCGCAGCGGTTCGGACAGATCGTGCGACGCGACGTAGGCGAACTGCTGGAGGTCGTCGTTGGACCGGGCCAGTTCTTCGCTGCGGACGCGCAGCTCTTCCTGGATCTCCTCGGCCCGCGCCAGTTGGTTCGCGATCTGCAACCGCATCGCCTCGACGTCGCGGCCGAGTGCGGTGAACTCGGCCGGCCCGTCGGCCACGATCTCCCGGTACGTGTCCCCGGTCGCGACCTCTCGAGTCTGCCGGCCCAGCCGGTCGACCGGCTCCAGGACCCAGCGATGCAGCCCGCGCCACAGCCCGACGCCGGCGACCACGAGGGTGAGCGCGGTGAGCGCGCTGAACACGGTGAACACGGTTCCGGCCGTCCGCCGACGATCGCGGGCCGATGCCGCTCGGTCCTCGACCGCGGCCGACAGGCTTGCCGCCCGGGCCCGGACGGCAGCGAACCGATGGCCGGCGACCGCTCCCTCGACGAGCCGCCGGGCCGCGTGATCGCCCGAGCCGATGCCGGCGATCGCGGGCTGGGCCACGTCGGCCTGCCACTGGCGCGCGGCATCGCTGAAAGCGGCGAGCCGTCGCGTCACACTCTTGTCCGAGCCGATCAGCGAACGGAGCGTGCGGGAGTGCGCCTGCTCGGACACCCGCGACCCGTTGTACTGGATCAGGGCGGGCCGGTCTGGGCTGAGGGCGTACCCGCGCAGCCCGGTCTCCTGATCGACGAGATCGGTCAGCAGTCGCTGCGTCGTCGCCACCGCCGGCTCCCAGCGATGCACGACCGAGTTACCGGCGAGGACGAACTGGGTGGCGGCGATGACGACCGCGGTCACCATGAGGGTGAGCAGGGCGCCGAGCACGGCGAACGACTGCCCGATTCGTCGGCGGAGGGTCCACGGGCGCTGTCGGACCGGACCCGTCACGACCTGCATTCGGCGCGCGGAGACGCGATGTCGTTCTTCGCTCCGCAAGAATCGCTCACCGACCCTCGACGCTGAGCACCACGACGGCAGTGTCGTCGATGGATTCGCGCGGGGCACCGCCGACGAGCGTCGAAATCCAGGTTCGGGCCGGGCCGCCGGCACGCATGCAGGTCTGCACCGCGTCCACCAGTTCGGTGATACCGAGAGTCGCCGACAGGCCGTCCGCTGCGTAGGCGTCGAGCAGGCCGTCGGTGTAGAGCAGGACGGACGTACCCGCAGGTATGGCGATCGTGTTGTCGACCCAGGTGCTCGCGCCTCCACCACCGAGGCGAATGCCGAGCGGCGGCCCCACGACGAGGTCGGGGTAGCGGGGATGACCGTCGTCGCACACGATCGGCGCCGGGTGGCCGGCCACCCGCACGGTCGCGCTGCCGTTCGCAATCGTCAGGTCGCAGACGGTCACGTAGCGGGGACGGACGTCCTGCTCGGCGTCGAGCAGCCGGGCGAGCGTCGGCAGGATCTGCTCGTCCGGAGTGCCGGCGAGCAGCAGGGTGCGCCAGGCGACGCGCAGGTGGACGCCCAGTGCCGCCTCGTCGGGGCCGTGTCCCATGACATCACCGATGACCGCGCGGATGCGGCCGTCGGCCGTCTCGATGACGTCGAAGAAGTCGCCGCCGAGGACGGCGTCGTCGCGACCGGGCTGGTAGTACGTCGAGCAGGTGACCGCCTGCGTGCGCAGCAACGGCGTGGGCAGCAGGCCGCGCTCGAGGCGTGCCTGCTCGGCGGCGCTCATCCGCACCTCTCGCAGCTGCCGCTGGGTGCGCTGGGCTCGCTTGCGCTCGATCGCGTAGCGGATGGAACGCTCGAGCAGTTCGCCCGTGATCGTGTCCTTCACGAGGTAGTCCTGGGCGCCGGCGGCGAGGGCGTCGACACCGTCGCGTTCCTGCCGGCCGGTCAGCACGATGACCGCGGTGTCCGGCGCTGCCTCGACCATCTCGTGCACGCCGGTGTAACCGTCGGTGTCGGGAAGGCCGAGGTCGAGCAGGATGCACGCGGGAACGGCTGACAGCGCTCGCATGGCATCACCGAGACTGCGCGTCCAATGGACGGCGTCGTCCGGGATGCCGGCCTCGGCCAGGCAGGCCTGTACCAGGACTGCGTCGCCGGGGTCGTCCTCGACGAGAAGGATGGACAGGCCCGCGATGGATCGCGAACCCACCACAGGTTCGAGCACGCTCACGTGCGCCCTTCTGGCTGCCGACGCGTGGGCTCAGCGTCGGGCGAATCGACTGTACTCAAGCGGACGAGGAACTCCCGGCGGCCAAGCTGCCTCAGCCGCACTCCTCGGGATCCCGGCCGGCACACGCGGCGTCGACCAGCTGCGCGACGATGGACGAGATGGACCCCAGCGACTCGACCTGCTCGGCGGTGAGCGAGTCGAAGACGTAGCGGCGCACCGACTCGACGTGACGCGGCGCGGCCGCCTCGACGGTCGCCCGGCCCTGGTCGGTCAGGACGACGAACGCCCCGCGGCGGTCCTCGTTGCAGTTGGACCGCTCGATCAGGCCGCGCTGCTGCATGCGTGTCAGCTGGTGGGAGAGCCGGCTCTTCTCCCAGCCGAGGGCGCGGGCGAGTTCGAGGATGCGCATCCGGGCGTCGACGTGCTCGCTGAGCTGGACCAGGACGGAGAAGTCGGCGATCGACACCCCGGACTGCTCCTGCATCTCGCGGTTGAGGCGGGCGGTGAGCTTGGCGTTCATGTCGAGATAGGCCCGCCACGCTGCCTGCTCGCGCGCGTCCAGCCAGCGCGGGCTCTCAATCGTCGACTCGGTCATGCCGCCATCATACGGCACTGGTTGACACGTCATCCTTGAGCGCGTACGTTCTTGGTTGACGGTTCAACCACATACTTCAGAGGAGTCAGAATGACCGCCCCCACCACCACCGATTTCGCCACTTTGACCGGTACGTACACATTCGACCCCGCGCACAGCCGTCTCGGCTTCGTCGCGCGGCACGCGATGGTGACCAAGGTCCGCGGCGCCTTCAACGAGTTCGAGGGCACGGCCGTCATCGACGGCGCGAACCCGGCCAATTCGTCGGCGACCGTCACCGTCCAGGTTGCCAGCGTCGACACCCGCAACGCCCAGCGCGACGGTCACCTCCGCACCAACGACTTCCTGGACGTCGAGAACTACCCGACGATCACCTTCAAGTCCACGTCCATCGCCCACGTCGGTGGCAACGACTTCGAGGTCACCGGCGACCTGACCATCAAGGACGTCACCAAGCCGGTCACGATTCCGCTCGAGTTCCAGGGCGCGGCGGTCGACCCGTTCGGCAACCAGCGCATCGGCTTCGAAGGCAGCACCCAGATCGTGCGCAGCGAGTTCGGCGTGACCTACAACGCCGCGCTCGAGACCGGCGGCGTGCTGGTCAGTGACAAGATCACCCTCGAGTTCGAGATCAGCGCCATCAAGGGCTAATCCCGCCTCCCCGAGCTTCACTGCTGTTGTCGCTTTCCAGCCCCTTGACGCGTGCCGCTGCTTTTCCCGGCTTCCAGCGTCAGGGGGCTGGTTGCGTCAGCGGGCGACTGAAGACCAGTCGGCGAAGCCGGACGGGTCGTGCCGGCCGAAGGACGCGTGCTCGAACAGGCCCCACCCGACGGCGCCGTCGCAGGTCGCGCGGGCGACGTGATCGATCACGCTGTACGGCGCCCGGCCGGCCACCGAGGAATCGCTCAGGTCATAGACCGCGCCTTCGGCGAAGCCCTCGCCCTTCCACTGTCCGTGGCTCCAGTCCGGGTCGCCCGAGTAGCCCGCACCGACGTTCAGCGCCACCGAGGTGAGCGTCTCGACCTCGAGGACGACGGGGCTGCCGTCCTGCGCCGTGCACCGGATCGTCGCCCCGACCGGATGCCGCGTGCCGGATGCGTAGCTGATCGAGACCGACGGCCAACCCAGTTGCTCGACCCGCCCGTCCTCCCACACCCGGACGGCGTCGTTCAGCGTGCGGAATCCGTCGACGCGCTCCTGGGCGATGAGCACCACCGCGAAGTCGTCGAAGCGCAGCGGCACGTAGAGCCACCAGAACCCGGCCATCGGCTCGGCCGGCGGGCGGCCGCCCGGCTCCGGCTCGCCGACGGGGCGGATGCCCCACGACCGGTCGCGGCTGCCCACCCAGTCCTCGACCGCGTGCGTCACACCGTCGACCCGTAGCTCGCCCTGCCAGGTGCCGACCTGGGCGAAGCGGGTCGTGTCGATGATCGTCCGCGCACCGAAGCGCATCTGGTGCTGCGCCTCCTGTACGGCGTCGAACGACCCCGTCCAGGTCAGGTCGAATCCGATGCCGTGCTCGTCGCCGTCGCAGACGAGCCGCAGCCGCCACAGCGGGTCCAGCACCTCGATCCGGTACGGCCCGACCTGCTGGCGCAGCCGGTCATCGCCCATCGCGTCGGAGAACCGGACCGCCCACTGCCGCTCGCCCTGCCGCACGGTCGCGTAGGCGTCCACCACCCCGAGGTTGGGGTAGGTGCCCATCCCGGTCACGAAGAACAGCGAGTCGTCGCGCCGGTGCGCGTTGAAGTACGAGCGGTCGTAGAAGTTGCGATCGGAACTCGCGACGTGGGCCAGCGACAGCGGCGCCTGGTGAATGGGGAATTCGTCCAACGGCACCGGCGCCATCAGAAGTACGTCCCCGCGAGCATCCGGCGCAGCGGCTCGGCGTTGTAGAGCAGCTCGTCGGGGTTGTCGGGCATCTCGCGCTCGCCGAACCGCACCGATCTCGCGCCCGTTCGCAGATAGACGATGCCCCACTGCAGCGCCGCGTACGTCTCGTAGAAGTCGAGATTGTGCAGCTCGACGCCGGAGCCGGCGACGTAGCGGGCGACCACGTCCTCGCGGCGCAGGAAGTCCGGCATGCCACTGACGCCGAGCAGCGTGGCGAGATCCTCGAATCCGCGATGCGCGTGGACCAGCCAGGCGACGTCGAGTTCACGCGGGCCGATCCCGGCCATCTCCCAGTCCAGGACCGCCGCCGGCGCGAAGTCCTGATAGAGGACGTTGCCGATTCGCGAGTCACCCCAGCTGACCACCGGTGGACCCTCGACAGCGGGCCAGTTCGCATCAACCCACTCGAACGCCTGCTCCACCAGCGGCGAGCGCGCTCCATCGGCGGCGACGAAGTCGTACCAGGCCCGGGTGTGCGCGACGTGACGCCGCAGCGGCGTATCGCCGGCGCCGTCCGGGAACCCGAGCCAGTGCGGCGGCGCCATCTCGTGCAGCGCCACGAGCACGTCGACCGTGGCGTCCTGCAGTCGGCGCTGCTGCACGGGCGACGCGTCGAACAGCCAGTTGTCCCCGAAGTTGTACGGCATGACGTCGGGCGGCACCTGGCCCTCGACGCGGCTCATCACGAAGAACGGCGCACCCACGGGCTCAGCTGACGGCTCGTTCCAGAACATTGTCGGCACCGGCACCTCGGTCTGCTCGCCGACCGCCCGGATGAGGTCGAACTGCCGGGTCAGGTCGTAGGCGGGGAACACCGGCACGTCGGCCGCGTCGGGCGCCACGCGGGCGACCAGCGATTCCACCCGCGGTCCGGACTCGTCGGTCCAGGTCGCCTCGAAGATGAGGGTGTCACTCGACATGCCGTTCGCCGACGTGCCCTGCATGCCGCTGATCACCGCGTCCGGCCGGTGCCCGCGCAGCCACTCCTGCAACCGGGGCCGGATCACCTCCGGCGCGCGGCTCGACCGTTGCAGTTCCATCGGCGGTGGCTCAGCCATCCGGCTATTATTGAAGGCATTCAGTAAATGTCAATGGGAGGCAGTTCCGTGGACGGAGCACGGCGGCGCGGCCGTCCCCCGCGGATCACCCGTGAGCAGATCGTGCGGGCGGCCCGCGCGGCCGGCGACGAGCTCCGGATGGCCGACGTCGCCCGCGCCCTGGACGTCGCGCCCACCGCGCTGTACCACCACGTCCGTGATCGCGAGGAGCTGCTCCAACTTGTTGCCGCCCAGGTGCTCGAGGAGACCCCCTTCGACGACTGGGTGCCGGCCGCCGACGCACCGTGGCCGGACTGGGTCCGCGCCTACGCGCTGGCGTTCCGCGCCGCGGTGCTCGAGCACGCCGCGCTGCTGCGTTACGTGCGGCTGACCACAGCGGCGACCGCCGGACGGCTCGAACAGATCGACGCGTTCGTCGGCGCGCTACGGGCGGCCGGGTTCTCGTCGGCCGACGTCATGCACGCCGTCCAGCACGTCAACCTCCTCGTCAGTGGCGAGGCGTGGGAGCGCGCGCTGATCCGCTCCGCCGGCGACGAGCCGCAGCTGGTCGAGTTCGACCGCGCGGTGGCGCACCGCGCGGCCGAACTGCCCAATCTCATGCCGCTGACCGACCCGGCCGAGCGGCCTGACGCCGACAGCCACTTCGCCTTTGCCCTCGACTGCCTCATCGCCGGCATGTCGGACCGGCTGGCGGCGGCGACCGCCGGTCAGTAACTGCTGCTGCTGCTCTTGCGCTCTTGTCGTCGTCGTCGTCCTTCGCGCCGGGAACGGTCTTGGTGTCAGCGGTACCGGCCGGAGTAACGACCCACCATTTGGCCGAAATCGTTGTCGCCCTGGCCTTTGGTCGTTCCCGTCGCGGCGTCCAGCGCGAAGTAGTACAGGGGTGGCCGTTGTAGGTGACCTGCTTGCTGCCGTCACTGCGGGCGATCGTCGCAATCTTGGCCTGCCGGGCGGAACCCGTCGCCTCGGCGGTCGTGCGTTACCTGTCTCGGTGAGCGTCTCGGTCGGTCGAGTGTCGCCACTGCCGCCCGTCGCCCTGGATCAGCTGCGTCGCCTCGCGCGGACCCCATGAGCCGGCTTGGTACAGCGGAATCGGGTCTGTGGTCGACGCCCAGAAGTCGATGATGGGATCGACGATGCGCCACGAGCGTCCGACCTCGTCGGCGCGGGTGAACAGCGTGGGATCGCCGACGAGCGCGTCGAAGATGACTCGTTCGTAGGCCTCGGCCGAGCGGTTCGGGAATCCCTCGTTGTAGGCGAAGTCCAGGCTCGCCTTGCGCACGTTGAACGTGCGACCCGGCACCTTCGCGCCGAACCGGATACTCAGCCCTTCCTCCGGCGCCACGCGCAGGATCAGCGCGTCCGGCTCGCCGGCTGTGCCCGGGAACAGGGGCAGCTGCGGCGGCCGCTGGAACTCGATGGCGACCTCGGTGATGCGCATGGGGAGCCGCTTGCCCGTGCGCACGTACACCGGCACCCCGGCCCAGCGCCAGTTGTCGATATCCAGCCGCAGCGCGACGAAGGTCTCCACTTCCGACACCGGATCAACCCCGGGCTCCTCGCGGTATCCCGGCAGCGGGTGGTCGCGACTTCCGCCGCGGGCGTACTGGCCACGCACCGTGCGTTCGGCGATGCGCTGCTCGTCGTCGAACGAGCGGATGGCGCGCAGCAGCTTCAGCTTCTCGTCGCGGATCGCCTCCGGATGGAATGAGGTCGGAGGCTCCATGAGGAAGAGCGAGAGCACCTGCAGCACGTGATTCTGCACGATGTCGCGCATGGCGCCGGCTGTCTCGTAGAAGCCGCCGCGATCCCCGACGCCGATCTCCTCCGCGACGGTGATCTGGACGTTGTCGACCCACGTCCGGTTCCAGATGGGTTCGAAGATCGCGTTCGCGAAGCGTATGGCCAACAGGTTCTGGACGGTCTCCTTGGCCAAATAGTGATCGATGCGAAAGATCTGTTCCTCGGTGAACACGGTCGACATCTGCGCGTAGAGATCACGCGCGCTCTGCTCGTCCCAGCCGAACGGTTTTTCGATCACCAGTCGCACGAAACCATCGGTCGGCGACTTCGCGAGGCCGGCGGCGCCCAGCCGCGCGGAGATCGAACCGAACAGCGCCGGCGGCGTAGCCAAGTAGTAGAGCCGGTTGCCGGCCGTGCCCTCGCGATCGTCCAACTCGGTAAGCAACTGCTCGAGGGCCAGATACGTCGCCGGATCGTCGTAGCCGCCCGTCACGTACCGAGCGTTCTTGATCAGGTGATCCGCTTCCGGCCCGTGCACCGCTATCGCGGCGGCGCAGTGCGATCTGAACTCGTCGTCACTCATCGCCGTTCTGGCCACACCGATCAGCGTGACCTGTGGTGCCAACCCACCATCGAGGGCGAGGTTCGCCAGCGCGGGGAGCAGCTTGCGCTGCGTCAGGTCACCCGACGCGCCGAAGATCACCAACGCGCACGGCGGCGTCGGGCTCGAGCGGTCTGCCGC
>NZ_JBHEMO010000089.1:0-17452 GCF_046262535.1 Jatrophihabitans sp.
AAGCGCGCCTACCGGGTGATCGACTTCCGTCGCCACGACAAGGACGGCGTGCCGGCGAAGGTCGCGCACATCGAGTACGACCCGAACCGCACCGCGCGCATCGCGCTGCTGCACTACGCCGACGGCGAGAAGCGCTACATCCTCGCGCCGCGGCTGCTGAAGCAGGGCGACCGGATCGAGAACGGCCCGAGCGCCGACATCAAGCCGGGCAACTCCCTGCCGCTGCGCAACATCCCGGTCGGTACGGTCGTGCACGCCATCGAGTTGCGCCCGGGTGGCGGGGCGAAGATCGCCCGCTCGGCCGGCGCCAGCGTCCAGCTCGTCGCCAAGGAAGGCGCGTTCGCCCAGCTGCGGATGCCGTCCGGCGAGATCCGCAACGTCGACGTGCGCTGTCGCGCCACCGTCGGCGAGGTCGGAAACGCCGAGCAGTCGAACATCAACTGGGGCAAGGCCGGCCGTATGCGCTGGAAGGGCAAGCGCCCGACCGTCCGCGGTGTCGCCATGAACCCGGTCGACCACCCGCACGGTGGCGGTGAGGGCAAGACGTCCGGTGGTCGCCACCCGGTGAACCCGAACGGCAAGCCCGAGGGCCGCACCCGGCGCCGCAAGGCCAGTGACCAGCTGATCGTCCGCCGTCGTCGTACGAACAAGAAGCGCTGAGGGGTCTAGGAAATGCCACGCAGTTTGAAGAAGGGCCCGTTCATCGACGACCACCTGCTCAAGAAGGTGGACGCGCAGAACGACGCCGGCAGCAAGAACGTGATCAAGACGTGGTCGCGTCGCTCGACGATCATCCCCGACATGCTCGGGCACACGATCGCCGTGCACGACGGCCGCAAGCACGTTCCCGTGTTCGTCACCGAGGGCATGGTCGGGCACAAGCTCGGCGAGTTCGCGCCGACGCGCACGTTCAAGGGCCACATCCGCGACGACCGCCGGTCGCGGCGCGGCTGAGTAGGGAATCGAGATGACTGAACCAGAGGTGCGGACCGCGTTCGCCAAGGCATCGCACGTGCGGGTCACGCCGATGAAGGCACGTCGCGTCATCGACCTGATCCGCGACATGCGGGCCAGCGAGGCCCTGTCGGTGCTGAAGTTCGCGCCGCAGGCGGCGAGCGAGCCGGTCGCCAAGGTGCTGGCCAGCGCGATCGCCAACGCCGAGCACAACTTCCAGCTCGACCCGGACTCGCTGATCGTCTCGCGGGCCTACGTGGACGAGGGCCCGACGCTCAAGCGGTTCCGTCCGCGGGCCCAGGGCCGCGCGTACACGATCCGCAAGCGCACGAGCCACATCACCATCGAGGTCGAGAGCGTCGACACACCGAGCAAGCAGAAGGGACGTAACCGCTGATGGGTCAGAAGGTAAACCCGAACGGGTTCCGTCTCGGCATCTCCACGGACTGGAAGAGCCGCTGGTTCGCCGACAAGCAGTACGCGGAGTACGTGAAGGAAGACGTCGCGATCCGCCGTCTCATGTCCAAGGGCATGGAGCGGGCCGGCATCGCCAAGGTCGAGATCGAGCGCACCCGCGACCGCGTCCGCGTCGACATCCACACCGCTCGTCCGGGCATCGTCATCGGCCGCCGCGGCGCCGAGGCCGACCGCATCCGCGGCGAGCTGGAGAAGCTGACCGGCAAGCAGGTGCAGCTGAACATCCTCGAGGTCAAGAACCCCGAGGGCGACGCCCAGCTCGTCGCCCAGGGCGTGGCCGAGCAGCTGTCCAACCGCGTCAGCTTCCGCCGCGCCATGCGCAAGAGCATGCAGTCGACGCTGAAGAGCCCGGGCGTCAAGGGGATCCGGGTGCAGTGCGCCGGCCGCCTCGGAGGCGCGGAGATGTCGCGCTCGGAGTTCTACCGCGAGGGACGCGTGCCCCTGCACACCCTCCGCGCGAACATCGACTACGGCTTCTACGAGGCCCGCACCACCTTCGGCCGCATCGGTGTGAAGGTCTGGATCTACAAGGGCGAGGTGCCGACCGGTTCGCGCGCCGAGCGTGAGGCCGCGGCCGCCGCCGAGGCACTGCGCCAGCGTCGGGACCGTCCGGCCGGCGCCCAGCGTCCGCGCCGGTCCGGCTCGCAGGGCACCACCGGGGTCAGCACCGACGCAGGTCGGGCCGCTTCCGGTGAAGGCTCGGTCGCCGAGGCGCCCGTGTCCGAGGTTGTCGACGCCCCCGTTGTCGAGGCGCCCGTCGCCGAGGCGCCGATCGTGGGCAAGGAGCCCGACGTGGCTCCCGCCAACGGCATCGCCGACGTCGTCGCCCCGGAGCCCGCCGCTGTGGCGCGCGAGGTCCAGGAGTCATCGATCACCTCCGCCGCCGACGCCGACGCCGACATCGCCGCCGAGGCGCCGTCGTCGATCACCGCGCCGGAGTCCGTGATCACCGCAGAGACAGAGGGCGAGCCCACGGGCGCGTCCGAGACGGAGAGCTGAGTCATGCTCATCCCCCGCAGGGTCAAGCACCGCAAGCAGCACCACCCGAGCCGCAGTGGCATGGCCACTGGCGGCACGAAGGTGTCCTTCGGTGAGTACGGCATCCAGGCGCTGGAGCCGGCGTACGTGACGAACCGGCAGATCGAGTCGGCGCGTATCGCCATCAACCGGCGCATCCGCCGTGGCGGCAAGGTGTGGATCAACATCTACCCCGACCGTCCGCTCACCAAGAAGCCGGCCGAGACCCGCATGGGTTCCGGTAAGGGCTCGCCGGAGTGGTGGATCGCCAACGTCAAGCCCGGACGCGTGTTGTTCGAGCTGTCGTTCCCGAACGAGGTCGTCGCCCGCGAGGCGCTGACCCGCGCGATCCACAAGCTCCCGATGAAGTGCCGCATCGTCACTCGGGAAGGTGATGTCTGATGGCAACCACGACCGCCGAGCTTCGTGAGCTGCACGACGAGGAGCTCGAGACCCGGCTGCGCGAGTCCAAGGAAGAGCTGTTCAACCTGCGCTTCCAGATGGCCACCGGGCAGCTGGACAACAACCGGCGACTGCGCGCCGTCCGCCACGACATCGCGCGGATCTACACGATCCTGCACGAGCGTGAGCTCGGACTGTCGGTCGCCCCTGAGCAGACCACCAGTGAGGGTGTTACCGCATGACCGAATCAACCGAGACCGTGGAGGGCCGCGACTCGCACCGCAAGGTACGCGAGGGCCTCGTGGTCAGCGACAAGATGCAGAAGACCGTGGTGGTCGAGGTCGAGGACCGCGTCAAGCACAAGCTGTACGGCAAGGTCCTGCGCCGCACGACCAAGCTCAAGGCGCACGACGAGTCCGACGAGATCGGCATCGGTGACCGCGTCCTCATCATGGAGACCCGGCCGCTGTCCGCGACCAAGCGCTGGCGCGTGGTCGAGGTCATCGAGAAGGCCAAGTAAGTACTCAGTACGCGCAGTTTCGGGCCGTACGCAACGTTCAGGAGTAGGCAGTGATTCAGCAGGAGTCGCGACTTCGGGTCGCCGACAACACCGGGGCCAAGGAGATCTTGTGCATCCGGGTGATGGGCGGCTCGGGGCGTCGTTACGCCGGGATCGGCGACATCATCGTCGCGACCGTCAAGGACGCGCTGCCCGGTGCCGGGGTGAAGAAGGGTGATGTCGTCAAGGCGGTCATCGTTCGCACCGTCAAGGAGCGCCGCCGCCCGGACGGCAGCTACATCCGCTTCGACGAGAACGCGGCCGTGCTCATCAAGGCAGACGGTGAGCCGCGCGGGACCCGCATCTTCGGCCCCGTAGGCCGTGAGCTGCGCGACAAGCGATTCATGAAGATCATCTCTCTCGCACCCGAGGTTCTGTGATGAAGGTCAAAAAGGGCGACGAGGTCGTCGTCATCGCCGGCAAGGACCGCGGCGTCAAGGGCAAGGTCATCGCGGCCGATCCCGTGACGAACAAGGTCGTCGTCGAGGGCATCAACCGCGTCAAGAAGCACACCCGCATCACCACCACGCAGCGCGGTGCGAAGGCCGGCGGCATCGAGCACATCGAGGCCCCGATCAGCGCCAGCAACGTCATGGTGATCGACAGTGAGGGCAAGGCAACTCGCGTCGGCTACCGGCGTGACGACGAGAGCGGGCGCAACGTGCGTACGTCGCGCCGCTCCGGGAAGGACCTGTCATGAGCGCACCCGCCACCGAGGTGCCGACCCCCCGGCTGAAGACGCGCTACCGCGAGGAGATCGTGCCGGCGTTGACCGAGCAGTTCTCCTTCGGCAACCCGATGCAGGTTCCTGGCCTCGTCAAGATCGTCGTCAACATGGGCGTCGGGCAGGCGGCCAAGGACAGCAAGCTGATGGACGGCGCGGTTCGCGACCTCACGCTGATCACCGGTCAGAAGCCGCTGGTCCAGAAGGCCCGCAAGTCGATCGCGCAGTTCAAGCTGCGCGAGGGCATGCCGATCGGCGCGAAGGTCACCCTGCGCGGCGACCGCATGTGGGAGTTCCTCGACCGCGTGCTCTCGCTGGCCCTGCCCCGCATCCGCGACTTCCGCGGGCTGTCCGACCGCCAGTTCGACGGCAACGGCAACTACACGTTCGGCCTCACCGAGCAGTCGATGTTCCACGAGATCGACCCCGACTCGATCGACCGGCCGCGCGGCATGGACATCACCGTGGTCACGTCCGCGGCGAACGACGACGAGGGACGCGCGCTGCTTCGGGCGCTCGGCTTCCCGTTCAAGGAGAACTCGTAATGGCAAAGACGGCTCTGGTTCAGAAGGCCGCGGGCAAGCCCAAGTTCAAGGTGCGCGGTTACAGCCGCTGCCAGCGGTGCGGCCGTTCGCAAGCCGTGTACCGCAAGTTCGGCCTGTGCCGCATCTGCCTGCGCGAGATGGCGCACGCAGGCGAGCTGCCGGGCGTCACCAAGTCGTCCTGGTAATCAACCTTCGCCGAAGGCCCTGCGGGGAACCACGGCGAGAAAGAAGTAGCTCATGACTATGACCGACCCGATTGCCGACATGCTCACGCGTGTGCGCAACGCCAACACGGCGTTTCACGACACCGTCGAGATGCCGCATTCCAAGCTCAAGGGGCACATAGCCGAGATCCTCAAGCAGGAGGGGTACATCGCCGGCTTCAAGGTCGCCGATGCTCCTGAGGGTCAGATCGGCCGCGTGCTGACCATCGACCTGAAGTACGGGCCGAACCGTGAGCGCAGCATCGCCGGCGTGCGCCGCGTGTCCAAGCCCGGTCTGCGCGTGTACGCGAAGGCCACCGGCATGCCCCGGGTCCTCGGCGGCCTGGGCGTCGCGATCATCTCGACGTCCACCGGCCTGCTCACCGACCGTCAGGCAACCAAGCGCGGAGTAGGCGGAGAAGTTCTCGCCTACGTCTGGTGAGAGGAGGACGCAGACCATGAGCCGAATCGGAAAGCTTCCCGTTCCCGTCCCCTCGGGCGTGGACATCACCATCGACGGGCAGAACGTCACGGTGAAGGGCCCGAAGGGGACCCTGACCCACGTCGTCGCCGAGCCGATCACCGTCAACCGGGCCGAGGACGGCACGATCGCCGTCGTCCGCCCCGACGACGAGCGTGAGTCCAAGTCCCTGCACGGCCTGTCCCGCACGCTGATCTCCAACATGGTGGTCGGCGTGACGACGGGCTACACCAAGACCCTCGAAATCGTCGGCACCGGTTACCGCGTGGTGGCCAAGGGCAGCGACCTCGAGTTCGCCCTCGGTTTCTCGCACCCGGTGCTGGTGCCCGCTCCGGACGGCATCACCTTCCGCGTCGAGGCGCCGACCCGGTTCGCGGTCGAGGGTATCGACAAGCAGCAGGTCGGCGAGGTCGCCGCGAAGATCCGCAAGCTGCGCAAGCCCGACCCGTACAAGGGCAAGGGCGTGCGGTACCAGGGCGAAGTCATTCGTCGTAAGGCTGGAAAGGCCGGTAAGAAGTAATGAATGACGTCATTCGTCCCGGTCTCACAAAAGCTGGAAAGGCCGGTAAGAAGTAATGGGCGCATCCACGATTGCCAAGCAGGCCAAGCGTTCGGCCGGTATCTCGGCCACGCGCCGGGTCGCCAAGTCCCGCAGGCACTTCCGCCTGCGCAAGAAGGTCGTCGGATCGGCCGAGCGTCCGCGTCTGGTCGTCAGCCGCTCGTCGCGCCACCTGTTCGCCCAGCTCGTCGACGACGCCAACGGCGTCACCGTCGCGTCCGGGTCGACGTTCAAGCTGGCCGACGGCGACAAGACGGCCAAGGCCAAGCAGCTCGGCGCAACGTTGGCCGACGCCGCGAAGGCAGCCGGCGTGACCAAGGTGGTCTTCGACCGCGGCGGCAACACCTACACCGGCCGGATCGCGGCGTTCGCCGACGCGGCCCGCGAAGCCGGATTGGAATTCTGATGAGTCTCGCAACCGAAGGAAGTATCTGATGCCCGGACCACAGCGGGGCGCCCGCACGGGCGGCAATGAGCAGGGTGGCCAGCGCAACGAGCGTGGGGGCGGTCGTGACCGCCGCGACGGCGGTCGCGGTGGCAACGCTCCCGAGAAAAGCATGTACCTCGAGCGTGTCGTCGCCATCAACCGCGTCGCCAAGGTCGTGAAGGGTGGCCGTCGCTTCAGCTTCACCGCTCTCGTCGTCGTCGGCGACGGTGACGGCACGGTGGGCGTCGGCTACGGCAAGGCCAAGGAGGTTCCGGCCGCCATCGCCAAGGGCGTCGAGGAAGCCAAGAAGAACTTCTTCAAGGTGCCGCGGATCCAGCAGACCATCCCGCACCCGATCCAGGGCGAGAAGGCGGCCGGCGTCGTGCTGCTCAAGCCGGCCAGCCCAGGTACCGGCGTCATCGCCGGTGGTCCGGTGCGCGCCGTGCTCGAGTGCGCCGGGATCCACGACATCCTGTCCAAGTCGCTGGGCTCGGACAACCCGATCAACATCGTGCACGCCACTGTGGCGGCCCTGAAGGGTCTCGTCCGTCCGGAAGAGGTCGCGGCCCGCCGCGGCCTGCCGCTCGAGGACGTCGCCCCCGCCGGCATGCTGCGTGCGCGCGCGGGGCAGGGGAGCTGATCCGACCATGGCTCGATTGAAGATCACCCAGACCAAGTCGGGCATCGGCTACAAGCAGAACCAGAAGGAGACGCTGCGCTCGCTGGGTCTCAAGCGGATGCACGACACCGTCGTCAAAGAGGACCGGCCGGAGATCCGCGGCATGGTCAAGACCGTCACGCACCTGGTGACGGTCGAGGAGGTCGACTGACATGACAGGTTTGAAGGTTCATCACCTGAAGCCCGCGCCGGGGGCGCACACCAAGAAGACCCGCGTGGGCCGCGGTGAGGGCGGCAAGCGCGGCAAGACCGCCGGCCGCGGCACCAAGGGCACCAAGGCCCGTTACCAGGTGTCGGTCGGGTTCGAGGGCGGCCAGATGCCGATCCACATGCGGCTGCCGAAGCTCAAGGGCTTCAAGAACCGCTTCCGGGTCGAGTACCAGGTCGTCAACGTCGCCATGCTGGCCAAGCTGTTCCCCGAGGGCGGGACGGTCGGCGTGTCCGAGCTCGTCGAGGCCGGCGCCGTCCGCAAGGGCGAGCCGGTGAAGGTCCTGGGCAACGGCGACCTCTCGGTCAAGCTCGACATCACGGCGAACGCGTTCTCCGGAGCCGCTCGCGAGAAGATCACCGCCGCCGGCGGATCGGTCACCCAGCTCTGATTTCGTACGCGCACCGGGCTTGCCGAAATGCGGATCGGTATCGGTCCGCCCGACGGGAGCCCGGTGCGCGGACGCATAATGGGGCGCGACCAGGCGACTGTTAGCCTGGCTGCACCCGGCATACCGGCATTCGCGTGCCTCGCCAGGTCCAAATCGAGCTCTGACGGTCCGGTATCCCGCACCGATACAAGTTCCGCCGCAGGAGGATTTACGTGCTGAGGGCGTTCGCATCGGCGTTTAGGACGCCCGACCTGCGCGTGAAGCTGCTGTTCACGCTCGCGATGATCGCGCTCTACCGCCTCGGCGCGTCCATCCCCACGCCGAACACCAATACCAGCGCCATCAACGGCTGCATCGCGGCCGGTGCGAAGAACCACCCGAACATCTACTCGCTCATCAATCTCTTCTCCGGCGGCGCGCTGCTGAAGCTGTCCGTGTTCGCGCTCGGCATCATGCCCTACATCACGGCCAGCATCATCATCCAGCTGCTCGTGGTCGTCATCCCGCGCTTCGAGCAGCTGAAGAAGGAAGGCCAGTCCGGCCAGCAGAAGCTGACCCAGTACAGCCGGTACCTGACCATCGGGCTGGCGATCCTCCAGTCGACCGGCTTCATCGCCTTGGCCCGCTCCGGCCAGCTGTTCCCCGACTGTGGCAACACCTCGATCCTGTACCACCAGGACATGTGGACGCTGACCACAATGGTGCTCACGATGACAGCCGGTACCGGCGTCATCATGTGGCTCGGCGAGCTGATCACCGACCGCGGCGTCGGCAACGGCATGAGCGTGCTGATGTTCACCTCGATCGCGGCGCGTATCCCCAGCGAGGGACACGTCATCCTGCAGAACGCGGGCGTCTTCGTCTTCACGCTGATCTGCCTGCTGGGCCTGTCCATCATCATTGCGGTCGTCTTCGTCGAGCAGGCCCAGCGCCGTATCCCGGTGCAGTACGCCAAGCGGATGGTGGGCCGGCGGCAGTACGGGGGCACGTCCACCTATCTGCCGCTGAAGGTGAACCAGGCCGGCGTCATCCCGGTCATCTTCGCGTCCTCGCTGCTCTACATCCCGCAGCTGATCAGTCAGCTGACGAGCAACAACACCACGAGCAGCGGGTTCGCCCGTTGGGTGAACGCGTATCTGATCAACCAGCAGTCATGGGTGTACCTGACCACCTACTTCCTGCTCATCATCTTCTTCGCCTACTTCTACGTCGGCATCACGTTCGACCCGGTCGAGCGCGCCGATGACATGAAGAAGTACGGCGGGTTCATTCCTGGTATCCGGCCCGGCCGGCCGACCGCTGAGTACCTGCAGTTCGTGCTGTCGCGGATCACCCTGCCCGGCTCGCTGTACCTGGGCATCGTGGCCGTCCTGCCGAACTTCTTCTTCAGCATCACCAGCGGGAACAACCAGAACTTCCCGTTCGGCGGTACCGCTGTGCTGATCATGGTCGGCGTCGCCCTGGACACCGTGAAGCAGATCGAGAGCCAGCTGATGCAGCGCAACTACGAAGGATTCCTGCGCTGATCGCCGCTGGAATGCAGCACTGTGCCATCGCGACGAGAACCTTCGTCGCTGACGCGACGAGGAGGCGAGCCGCATGAGACTGGTCCTCGTGGGCCCGCCCGGCGCGGGCAAGGGCACCCAGGCGGTCTTCATCGCCGAGTGCTTCGAGATCCCGAAGATCTCGACCGGCGACATCTTCCGGGCGAACGTGTCCGGCGGGACCGAGCTGGGCCGGATGGCCAAGAAGTACATGGACGCCGGTGACCTGGTGCCCGACGAGGTCACCAACGCGATGGTCCGCGACCGGCTGGCCCAGCCGGACGCCAAGGACGGCTTCCTGCTCGACGGGTTTCCTCGCAACGTCGCCCAGGCCGGCGAGCTGGACGGGATCCTCAACGAACTCGGTGCCCCGCTGTCGGTCGTCCTCGACCTGGACGTGGACTTCGAAGAGGTCGTCAAGCGGCTCTCCGGCCGCCGGACGTGCAAGAAGTGCGGGCACGTCTGGCACCTGGAGTACGACGCACCCGCGGTGGCCGGGATCTGCGACAAGTGCGGCGGTGAGCTGTACCAGCGCGACGACGACAAGCCGGAGACCGTGCGGCACCGCCTCGATGTCTACGCCGAGCAGACGGCGCCCCTGATCGGCTTCTACCGCGACGCCGGCAAGCTCGTCGCGATCGACGCCCTGGGCGCGGTCGAGGATGTCACCGAGCGCGCCATCGCCGCGCTCACCCCCTACGCCGACGCGTGATGCGGGGCATGCCGGAGCGCATCCAGCTCAAGACGCCGGAACAGATCGCCTCGATGCGCTCGGCCGGCCTGGTCGTGGCTCAAGCCCTGTCGGCGATGCGCGCCGCGGTGGCCCCTGGGGTGACGACTGCCGATCTCGACGCCGTCGCGCGGCAGGTTCTGCGCGACGCGGGCGCGACATCCTCGTTCCTGGGCTACCACGGCTATCCCGCCGTCATCTGCGCCTCGGTGAACGACCGGGTCGTCCACGGCATTCCGTCCGACACCGAGAAGCTGGCCGAGGGTGACCTCATCTCCATCGACTTCGGCGCCGTCGTCGACGGGTGGCACGGCGATTCGGCGATCTCGGTGCCGGTCGGACCCGTCGCCCCGGAGGTCGCGGCGCTGTCCGCGGCCTGCGAGGCGTCGATGTGGGACGGCCTCGCCGCGGCGCGGGCCGGCGGGCGGCTCACCGACATCTCCCACGCGGTGGAGACCTCGATCCGCGCGGCCGGGCCATACGGCATCGTCGCCGGTTACGGCGGACACGGCATCGGGTCGGAGATGCACATGGCCCCGCACATCCTGAACTACGGACGGCCGGGCAAGGGCCCGCGCCTGGCGCCGGGCATGGCCTTGGCGATCGAGCCGATGGTCACCCTGGGCTCGCGGGCGACTGAAGAACTGGACGACGGCTGGACCGTCGTCACCGTCGACGGCATGTGGGCCGCGCACTGGGAGCACACGGTGGCGATCCTGGACGACGGTCCGTGGGTGCTGACCGCAGAAGACGGCGGCCGGGCGCAGCTGGCCGCCCGCGGAGTTGACCTGTCGGCCCAAGCCGCCTGACCGGGACCGGCCCGCTCTTCCCGCCTGGTGTGGTTGAAAATCGGCCGCGAAATCAACCACGACAGGTGGGAAGGCAGTCAGTCGTAGGTGACCGTCTTCAGCACCTTCGCGGGGGCGCCGGCGGCCACGGAGAATTCCGGGATGTCCTCGGTGACCACCGAGTTGGCGCCGATCACCGCGCGCCGTCCGATGGTGACGCCACTGGTCACCACCACGTTCGCACCCAGCCACACGTTGTCACCGATCGTCACCGGCCCCTTGGACGTGAACCCCTGCCACGGAACCGGCAGTTCCGGATCGTCGAAGCGGTGATTGCCGTCGGTGATCAGGCAGCCGTTGGCCAGCATGCACTGCTCGCCGATCGTCACCGCGTCGATCGCCGCCACCATGACGTTGAGGTTCATCAACGTCCCGCCCCCGATCGAGATCCGCCCGGTGTCCGACGTCAGCCACACTCCAGGCTCGAAATAGGCCTGCGGGCCGATCTCCAGCCGTCCCTCGAGCAGCATCTGCAGCACGTTGCCGTGCATGGCGCCCCGGGCGAACGCCTGGCGCCGGGCGAGTTCGGCGTGCAGCCGCACGATGTTCCACGGCCGGCGGCCGCGCTGATACCAGCGCCACTTCTGCAACCACAGTTTCGCGTCGGCGGCGGTCGGCAACGGGCCGCGCGCCACCGTCTGATTCGTCCGGTCGGAATTCATCTCGCCGCCTACCGCGGCCGAAGCTGCGTCGACGCCGGTGGCACCGCATCCAGTGCCTGGTCGGCGGTGGTGGCCACGTTCTCCGACACGGTCACCGGCGTCGCGGTGGCCGGCGGGGTGACGCTGTCGAAGCACCGGGCGACGTAGCGGCCGTAGGGGTCCGAGAAGCACACCGTGTACGTGCCCGGCGCCAAGGCCGTCGTCGTGTACGTGCCGTCATCCGCGGTGGTCGTCAGATCTCCGTCGACGTCCTGGCCGGTGACGTGGACGGTGACGTTGGCCGCCGCGCTGCCCCCGGAGGTGACGGTGCCAGTGATGACCCCGTTCGCGATCAGCGTTTCGTTGGCGACCGTCCAGCCGGCCGAGACGACGACGTCGTGGCACTGGTTGCCGGCGTACCCGTAGGGAGCCGGCGCGCCCCCGGTCGTCGAGAAGTCGGCGCCGACGCACAACGCGTAGGTGCCGGGCCGCAACCCGATCATCGAGTAGCTGCCGGAGCTGTCAGTGGTCGCGAAAGAGCCAACGACGGAGTTACTCGTGAGGGACAGGTTGACGTTCGTGAGCGGGTGCCCCGTGGAGTCCTTCACGACTCCGTGCACGCCGCCCGCGATCGGCACCTGGCCGTCGATCGTCGTAGTGGACCCAGCGGTGACATCGACCGGCGTACCCGGATCGCCGGGTGCAACCCCGTCGTAACAGGAGGGCAGGTGCCCGGGTTGGTCGGTCCCGTCATTAACCGGCTCGAAACAGACCGTGTACGTGCCGGACGGCAGCCCGCCCAGCTTGTACGTTCCGTCGGCCGCGGTCACCGTGTTCCCGCCGCGGGGTCCGGTCGCCAAGGAGACGTAGAGTCCCGCGACGGGCGCGCCGTCGGAATCGGTCACCGTGCCGGATATGGCGCCGCCCGCCGGCAGCTTCGCGTCGGCGACACTCAGATGGTTGCTCGTCACGGCGACCGGATCGGGCGTTCCTGACGTCGGCTGGTCGTGGAAGCACTGGCCGAGATATCCGCTGGTCGAGCTACCGCCCAGGTCCCCGGTATCGGAGGGCGGGTAGAAGCACACGGTATAGCTCCGCGGATACAGGTCCGTGAACTCATACGTCCCGTCACTCGCCGTATCCACGGTCCCCGAGCCGATGTCCACCGAGACGCCCTTCAGCGGATGACCGCTGACGTCGGTGACCTTGCCGGAGATTGCCCCCGCAGCGGTCAGCACGACGGAGGCGCCGGTCGTGGTCTGACCGGCGACCACGGTCACGGTGCCCGGCCGGCACGTGTAGACGTAGCCGTACTGGGCCGCGCCACCGACGTAGCCATGGTCGACCTCAGCGCAGACCGTGTAGTCCTGGCCGGGCAAGCGATCGATCCGGTAGGTGCCGTCAGCGCGCGTCGTGGCGCTCCAGTCGGCGACCGGATCAGGCCCCTGGATCTGGACCTCGACGCCGCCGAGCGGGTTCCCCTGCGCGTCCCTGACGGAGCCGGTGAGTGCGCCCGCCGCGGGCAGGGTCTCGTCGGACAGGGACCTGATCTGGCCTGCCGTCAGCGCGACCGTGGCGATTCCGGACGGAGCGTTCGAGCTGGTGACGGTCACGTTCTTGTAGCAGCGGTCGAGATACCCGGTGGGCGGCCCGCTGGCGACGGCTGATCCCTTGAAACAGATCTGCGTCGACGAGTTCGGGTCCAGGAGCCGGATCGTGTACCGGCCGAGCGCGTCGGTCACCGCCAGCGCCCCGTTGGAGAAGGATGCGCCACAGCACGTCCGGTAGACCGGCACTCCTGCCACTGGGTGTCCCGCGCCGTCCGTGACCCGGCCGCTGACACCGCCCGCGCCGGGCAGTGGGAACGAGACGCCGGTGATCAACGAGCCGGGGCCTGACGAGGTGGCTGGATCGCTACAGGAGTCGAGGTAGCCGGCTGCACTGTTCCCACCGCTCGCCCCGCCCGAGTCGTGCCCGCACACGGTGTATTGGTCGCCGGACGGGATGTCGTCCAGGCCGCGCAGCGTGTAGCTGCCGTCAGCCGCCGTCGTGGCGGCGGCATCCTGGCCGTCGGGAGAACCGACGCGCACGTCGACACCCTTGAGCGGATGTCCGGAGCTGTCGGTGATCTTGCCGGTGACGGCCTCGGCCGCGCTCAGGTGGCCGTCGATGCCGGTCGTGGTCTGGGACGCGCTGACGCTGACCGGATCGCTCGAGCCGACTGCCTGCATGTAGCACTGGTTGGAGTAGCCGTACTTGCCGATCCCTCCGGTCGCCTGGTGGGCGCCGAAGCAGATGGCGTTGTCGCCGGACGCGGGGAGACCCGCGACCACGTACCTGCCATCGGCCCCGGTCAGTGCGATCGGCGACGCGTAGTCGGCGTAGCCGGCCTGGCTGAGGTTCACGACGACGCCGGCTACCGGAGAGCCGTCGCGGTCGACCGTCCTGCCGGTGACCGCGCCGAGCGTGCCGTCGCCGTAGAAACCCACCACGTCGACGACGACCTGCGTGGATCCGGTTGACCCGTTGAAGACGGTGATCGAACCGTCGGCGCCCAGGGGTACGACGACCAATCCCGTGACGTTGCGAGCGGCGGCGAAGTTCAGGCTGGAGGCGACCGGCCGGCTGTCCCCGCTCGGATACACGGTCAGGTAACCGGGCGCGGCCACTGCGGTGACGCTGACGTTGAGAACCAGTGCCTGCGCGCCACCGGGAAGGAAGGCACTGCCGGTGAGGGCGACGTTCCGGCTGTGCCGGCCCGCCAGCGGGCCGCCCCCGTTGGCCGGGGTCAGCGTCCTCGAGTCGTAGAAGCGGAACGGCACCCGCGGCACATACATGCCGCTGTCGAGTGCGGCACCGTCGCGGTAGTAGCCGGCGACGTCTGCGACCACCTGGGTCGAGCCCGACGATCCGTTGTAGATGGCGACTGACCCGTTGAGGCCCACCGAGGCGACGACGAGGTTCGCGATCGTCTGGCTGGGTGTGAAGCTGATCGTCGAGGCCGCCGGTCGCGGTGCGCCGCGCGGATAGACGCTGAGGTAGCCGCCGGCCCTCTGGCCGATGACGGTCACTGTGAGGACGACTGCCGAGACCCCGGTGGCGGGAACTCCGCCGACGCCGGTGACCTTCGCGGTCAAGGTCGACCTCGGACCCACCGCCTGTGCCGCGGCTCCCGTTCCGGTGCGCGTGTCCAGCACCCGCGTTGCCGGCAGGGGTTGGAAAGCGCCCGGCGCCGTGGCGGTTCCCGAGCGGAAATAGCCCGAGACGTCGGCCACGAGTTCGACGTTGCCGGCCGAGGAGTTGTAGAGGTCGATGCGTCCCCCGCTACCGATCTTGACGACCGCGGCGTTGGAGGTCCACTCGCCCGCGGGGAAGGCGACGTTCACCGTGGCCGGACGCGAGGTGCCGTACGCGTAAGCCGTGACGTAACCGCCGAAGGAGGGGGCGCGCACCGCAATCCGCAGTTCGACCGCGCACACGCCGGTGCTGGGCACGCCGCCTCGGCCGGTGATCTGGACGCCGAGGGCCGCGCGAGCAGACACGGCAGCGCGAGGAGCCCCGAGACCCGTCCGCGTATCCAGGACCCGGGTCGGCGCCAGCGCGACGAACGCGCCCGGAGAAGTCGTGGTCGCAACGGCCGGGCCGGCCAGCTGCGGGGCCGTCACGACGAATCCGGCGCCGGCGAGTGCGGCCACGACTGCAAAGAACGATCTCATCGTGCTCCCCGAGCGGGCGGCCCGGTTGCCGCGCTCGCGAAGAATAGGGGGTGGCGCCCGAATCGGCCAGATCGACCCAATGGAGAGGCGGCGGTGGCGTTCGCCGCCCGCGACTACCTGGCTAGGCTGGGCCGCTGGCGCAAACCGGACGGAGGCGCGGTCGGTGAAGCGGGTGATCCCAGGGTTGGCGGTCTGGTGAGCGGGCGGGCGATGCCGCGCCACGCCGCCGCCGCGCTGCTGGCCATCTCGGTCGTCGGAAGCGGCTGCAGCACCACCATGGCCGGTCACCCGTCCTCGGCGGCCTACCGGGCGCGAGCGACCTGCGCCGGCCAGGCAGCGTCGGCGACGGCCGGCGACTTCTTCGCCGTCCCACCGTCGGTCGCCGACGTACGGACGGCGATGGCCGAGAAGTATTCCCCTGTGGCCGGCGCCCAGATCACGAAACACGACATGCGGGTCTACTTCGGCAGCGGCGTCCTGCTCGTCGCTCACGCGTGCGGCGACCCAGTGACGGCGATCACCATGGACCTGAGCTCATCGCGACCCGGGTTCGGCCAATGGGCCCACGTCTTCGCGTTCTCGCTCGGCGAGGACATCGTTCCCGCCGACGCCCGGCAGGACGCCGCGGCGAACCAATTGATGCCGATCGTCGACCGGGTCGTCGAGCGCGCCGGCAGCGGCACGGCCCACATCCAATCGGTCACGGTGCGCGTTCGGGGCCGCCCCGGCCACGTCGGTTTCCTGATCACCGGCCCGTGAGGCGATTGGCCGGGCCGTTTTTGTCCCTGGCCGAATACCTAGGTAGACTGGACCGCTGGCGCACGCCGCCCTTTTCTGCTGGACATTTTCCAGCCCGCTGTGGCCGCGGAACGGAAATCAGGGCCCTCACGGTCAGCGCTGCCGAGCAGTACGAAGTCACCGAAATGCGGAGGATATGCCCAAGAAAGACGGGGCCATCGAGGTCGAAGGCCGCGTGGTCGAACCCCTGCCCAATGCGATGTTCCGGGTGGAACTGAGCAACGGGCACAAGGTGCTCGCCCACATCAGCGGCAAGATGCGTCAGCACTACATCCGGATCCTCCCCGAGGATCGCGTCGTTGTGGAGCTCTCGCCCTACGACCTCACCCGTGGACGCATCGTCTACCGCTACAAGTGACGCTCCGGCCAGCCGGCGCCACCACTCGTTCCGCATCCGTTTCAGTAACCAGGAAGGCAGGGCCGTGAAGGTCAAGCCGAGCGTCAAGCCGATCTGCGACAAGTGCAAGGTCATCCGTCGCCACGGTCGGGTCATGGTCATCTGCGAGAACCTGCGCCACAAGCAGCGCCAGGGCTGATTTCGCAGTAGCACCACCTACGCGCACACCACCTCCCGTCCGCACACGGACGGGAACCACCTCCGGACGAAGGCCGGAGCCCACACCCGGGCGGGTGCGGGAACGGGTGCGCACCACACCTTCGACGAGAGAAACCAGGAGAACCGCCCGTATGGCACGTCTTGCCGGCGTCGACCTCCCCCGCGAAAAGCGGCTGGAGATCGCGCTCACCTACATCTTCGGCGTGGGCCGCACCCGCGCGAAGCAGACTCTGGACGCCACCGGCATCAGCCCGGATCTCCGCGTCCGTGACCTCACCGACGACGACGTCGTCAAGCTGCGCGACCACATCGACGCCAACTACCGCGTCGAGGGTGACCTCCGGCGCGAGGTTGCCGCCGACATCCGTCGCAAGATCGAGATCGGCTCCTACCAGGGCATCCGGCACCGCCGCGGCCTGCCTGTGCACGGCCAGCGCACCAAGACCAACGCCCGCACCCGCAAGGGCCCGAAGAAGACCATCGCGGGCAAGAAGAAGGCAGGTAAGAAGTAATGCCGGCTCAGGCGCGCAAGGCGGGCGCGAAGAAGGTCCGCCGCAAGGAAAAGAAGAACGTCACCCACGGGCACGCCCACATCAAGAGCACGTTCAACAACACGATCGTGTCCATCACCGACCCGCAGGGCAACGTGATCAGCTGGGCGTCGGCCGGTCACGTCGGCTTCAAGGGCTCGCGCAAGTCGACCCCGTTCGCGGCGCAGATGGCCGCCGAGAGCTGTGCCCGCAAGGCGCAGGAGCACGGCATGAAGAAGGTCGACGTCTTCGTCAAGGGCCCGGGTTCGGGCCGCGAGACCGCGATCCGCTCACTGCAGGCGACCGGCCTGGAGGTCGGCACCATCTCCGACGTCACCCCCCAGCCCCACAACGGCTGCCGTCCCCCGAAGCGCCGGAGGGTTTGATCCATGGCTCGTTACACCGGTCCCGCCACGCGCATCTCGCGCCGGCTCAACGTCGACCTGGTCGGCGGTGACAGCTC
>NZ_JBHEMO010000090.1:0-85375 GCF_046262535.1 Jatrophihabitans sp.
CGTCGTGGAACTCGCCGATCGCTCGCATCTCCCACGGCCCGGCACTCGTGCGCCGCAGCATCGCCATGATCACAGCGCTGCGCGGCTCGGCCTCGGACAGGTTGTACCGCACGAGCTCCTGCCGGCTGTTCGTGTCCACCACCCGACAGAACGCATTGGCCACCTCGTTGAAGGTCTGCCCCCTGAATGACGTGATCGTGAAGACGATCGACGCGACCTCCGGCGGCAGCTCGGCCAGGTCGACCAAGATCATCTCGTCGTCGCCCTCGCCGTGGCCGGTCAGGTTGTCGCCGGCATGCAGCAACGCACCCTTGAACTTCCTTCAGATGGGTGAACCACACCATGCCGAGCCGCTGGCCATGCGCGTCGAACGCGATCGCCGATGCATCGAGATCAACTCCGCGCTTGCCGGGCGCCGGGTCCCACCCCAGGCCCATGGTGACCTGCACGAGTGGCGGTTGGCCGGTCTTGACCAGGCTCACCCGGGCGCCCTTGACGAGGCTCGCCCGGCCTGCGTCGAGGGTGTCCGACTGGACGGGCGCGGCCGCGCCCGGCGGTGCAACAGGTGTCGGCGCGGCGGGCCCCCCACTCGGAAAAGGAGGCGGGACGAGTCCGGGCGGCGGCGGTGGGGGGACGAGTCCGGGCGGCGGCGGTGGCGGGGCGAGTCCGGGCGGCGGCGGTGGCGGCGTCGGAGACCGTGAGGCGCAGGTCCGGCACCTGGCCGAACGTCCCGCCGTCCGCGGACGCGGCGAGGACCACCCGCTCGACCTCAGACTTCAACGCCGACAGGTCGACGACCTCGACGGTGTCGGCCGTCCCGCTTTTGCCGGCGTGGCGCACCGCGCCGCTCGGGTGCCGCGGCCGGTTGTAGAAGACGAAGTCGTCGTCGGAGGCCACCCGCCCGTCAGCCCGGAGCAGGAGCGCCGAGCCGTCGATGTCGGGAACTCCGCTTCCGGCGGTCCACGACAGTTGCGCGCGGACTGCGCTTGCCGGCACGGGCAAATTCGCGCCCTTGGAGATGGTCGTCATGGGTTCATCGTGGCCCATCGATCAGTGCGGCCCCGGGTCACTGACTGACGCGCGCGCCCAGCTGCACCTGTCGCGCGGCCGCGGGCACGAGCTTCTTCACCGTTCGGTAGTCGTGGAACTCACCGATCGCCCGGATCCGCCATTGGCCGGGCTGCTCGCTGCGCCGCAGTTCGGCCATCAATACCGCGGTGCTCGGTTGCGTGTCGGTCAGGTCGAAGCGGACGAGCGGCTCGCCGGTGTCGACATCGCGCACCGCGCAGTACGCGTTCTGGATGTCGGTGAATGTCTGCTTGTGAAACGAGTTGATCGCGAACACCAAGGACGTGACGGTGGCCGGCAGCCGGCCGAGGTCGACCAGGATCTGCTCGGCGTCTCCGCCGACGCCGCCTTTGCGGTTGTCGCCGGTGTGCTGAAGGCATCCGTAGAACTCGTTGGTGTGCATGTACCAGACGATCGCCAGTTTCCCGGCGTTGGCGTCGAAGGCGATCACTGAGGCGTCGAGGTCGACGTCGTGTCCTTCCGCCGGTGTCCAGCCGAGGCTGAAGACGACCCGGGTCAGCGGCCCGGCCGTGGTGTGGGTGAGCTCCACGTGCTGGTTCTTCTGCAGGTTGACGCCACCTGAGTTGGGCGGAGCGGCAGCGGTCTGGATGAAGGCCGGGTCGGGCACCGGCGCGGGGGGCGGCTGGTAGGCCGGCGGCGGCGGAAGCGGGTTCTGATCGGTCGGCTGCGGTGGTACATACGGGGGCGCGGCCGACGCGGCGTACTCGGTCGCAGCTGGTGCATCGGTTGTTGGCGTAGCGGGGTACGTCAGCGGGGCGGTCGGCGGAGCGAGTGGGGGAGGCGGTGGCGGAGGCGGCGGCAGGAATGCCGCCGGGGCGACCGGCGGCGGGGGCTCCGCCGGTGCGGCCGACAGCGGCGCGGAGGTGCTCCCGCCGAAGCCGGCGTCGGTGCCGAGGTCCAGCCCGGTCGACACCGGCTGCGGAGCCGGCGGCGCAGCTGGAGGTGCCGGCTCCGGAGCGGGCGGCGCAGCTGGAGGTGGAGGTGGCGGTGCAGCGGGCGGCGGCGGCGCGGGCGCGGCAGCCGCCGCTGGCTCGCTCGTCGGTTCGGCCGCACCGGTGTCGATTCCGAAGTCGCCGGCCAGGCCGGCGAGGCCGGACGCGTAGCCCTGTCCCACGGCGCGGAACTTCCACCCGTTGTCGCGGCGGTAGATCTCCCCGCTCAGGAACGCGGTCTCGGCGCCCGCCTGCATCGGGAAGGCGGCCAGCGCCTGCCCGGTGGAGAGATCGGTCAGCACCAGCTGCAGGTCGGGGACCTGTCCGAACGTGCCGCCGTCCGACGAGGCGACGAGGACGATCCGCTGATAGTCGGCGGGAACCCGGGGCAGCTCGATGTCGACGGAGTCCGAAGCGTGCGGGACGGTCGTCTTGCCGCCCATCCGCACCGCTGCGCTGTAGTGCTGTGGCTGGTTGTAGAAGACGAAGTCGGCATCGGAGCCGACTTCGCCGTTCTCCTCCAGAAGCAGCGCGGACGCGTCCACGTCGGGCACGCCCGGTCCCGCCGTCCACCACAGTGTCGCGCGCACTGCAGCGGCGGGGATGGCGATGTTGCTGCCCATGCTCATCTGCGTCATGAGCGGATCGTGCCAGACGTCATCCTGGTCGAACAGGAGGCGAACAGCCCGGAAAGTCGTGTTCTACACAGCTATGACCTCCTCCGCACATGGCACCATGCGCGGATGCGGCATTTCGACTTCCTGGGACGCAGCGAGCGGGAGCGGCTCTTCCTGCATGCTCCCCGGCCGTTCCTGGCCGACGCGGAACCCCAGCGGCTGGGCGTGGCTCTCGGCGCGACCTTGTACTGCCCGGCCACGCGTCCCCACCTCGGCCGCGACATCGCGAAGCGCGCCGCCCAGGGCGTGGTCAGCATGGTCGTCTGCCTCGAGGACTCCGTGCCCGATGCCGAGGTCGCGGGCGCTGAACGCAACGCGATCACCCAACTGGCGGAGCTGGGACGCTCCGGCGTCCCGTTGCCGATGATCTTCATCCGGGTGCGCAAGGTCGCCCAGGTCTCCATGATCGTCGCCGGCCTGGGCGACCAGGTCGGAGTGCTGACCGGTTTCGTCGTGCCCAAGTTCGGCGAGGAGACGGGAGGCGCCTACTTCGACGAGATCATCGGCGCGGGCGACCGGACGGGGCACCGGTTGCTGGTGATGCCGGTGCTCGAGTCGCCGGACCTGAGCTACATGGAGTCGCGGATCAGCAGCCTGCTCGGTGCCCGCCGGCTGGTGGACAAGTACCGCGACTACGTCCCGGCGGTGCGGATCGGCGCCACCGATCTCTCCGGCCTGTACGGCTTGCGCCGGGCGCGCGAGTTCACGGTGTGGGACCTGCGCGTGGTGGCCGACGTCATCTCGGCCGTGGTGAACGTGTTCGCCCGGGTGGAGGGCGATGGCTATGTCGTGGCCGGCCCGGTGTGGGAGTACTTCTCGAGCACCGAGCGCATCTTCAAGCCGCAGCTGCGCCTCTCACCGTTCGTCGGCCAGGAGGAGCGCGCGCTGCGCACCCAGCTGATCGCGGCCGACCTGGACGGGTTGATCCGCGAGGTCGCCCTCGACCGGGCCAACGGGTTGATCGGCAAGACCGTCATCCATCCCACGCATGTCGCCGCCGTGCACGCGCTGTCGGTCGTCCCGCACGAGGAATACGCCGACGCCTGCGACGTCGTCGCCACCGATGCGCAGGGGGGCGCCGCCGCGTCCAGCTTCGGCAACAAGATGAACGAGAGCAAGCCGCACACGGCGTGGGCACGGCGGGTTCTCCTGCGGGCCGAGACCTTCGGCGTCGCCCGCGAGGGCGTTTCCTTCGTCGACCTGCTCGGGGCGGGGCTGCATCCATGAGCTGGGTGGCCGACCGGTTCGGCGTGCGGCTGGAGGGTGACTCGGCGCTGACCGATCTCGTTCAGGTCGCGCTCCGCCGCAACCCGAGGCGGGCCCACCTCCTGGTGTCGACGGTCCTCGGAAAGCATGTGCCGGCCGATCCCCGGACCGTCCACGACACCGGGCTCGAGCTCGGCCGCGTGGTCGGCAAGACGCTCGACGGACGCAGCGCGCTCGTCCTGGGCTTCGCCGAGACGGCGACCGGGCTCGGTCACTGCGTGGCTGAGGCGCTCGGGGCCGACTACCTGCACTCGACGCGACGGTCGGTTGCGGGTGTCGCCGCGCGCGGTTCGTTCGAGGAGGAGCACAGCCACGCGACGTCGCATCAGCTGTTGCCGGAGGATCCCGGGCTGTTCGCGCGCACCGAGACCCTGGTCCTGGTCGACGACGAGCTGTCGACCGGTCGGACGGCGCGCAACACGATCAGGGAACTGCACGGCGCGGCTCCACGGAGCCACTACGCGATCGCCGCACTGGTGGACCTGCGAACGGACGAGGACCGGGCCGCGATGACGCGGTTCGCGGCCGAGCTCGGCGCGCAGATCGACGTCGTCGCGCTCGCGTCCGGCACCATCAGCTGGCCGGCCGACTTTCCTGCGGCGGCGGCCGAGCTGGCCGACCGAACGCCGGCGCCGAGCGGAATGGTCGGTCACCGGCCGGCGGCCGTTGTCGAAGACGTCAGAACGTGGCCCGCCGGCGTACGCGAGAGCGGCCGGCACGGGTTCGGAGCCGACGACGTCCGTGCCGCCCGCGAGGCCACCGCCGTAGTGGCCGAGGCCCTCGCCGTCGGCGAGCGGGTCCTGGTGCTCGGCACCGAGGAACTGATGTACGTGCCGACGCTGATCGCACTCGACTTGACCGGGAGGGTGGCCAACGTCTGCGTCTCGTCCACCACTCGCTCACCGGTGGTCGTACTGGACGAGCCGGGCTATCCGATCCGCACGGCGCTGACGTTCCCCAGCTCCGACCCGGCCGCCGACGGTCCGGGTTCGCGCTTCGCCTACAACGTCGGCGACGACTTCACCGACGTGGTGCTGGTCGTGGACGCCGACGCCGACACTGCGGCGCTTCGCACCGGCCTGGTCCAGCAGTTGCGCGAGCACACCGATCGGGTCCATGTCGTCGTCCTGCCGACGTCCCGACCGCTCCCGCCGCCGCTGCGCGGACCGCACTTCGGCACTTACGCACCGGACGACGTGGCGTGGTTGCTCACCGACCTGTCCGCCGTTGCCCTCGAGGCGCCGATCGAGGAGCGCGAGGAAGCAATCCAGTCCGGCGGCGCGCACTACGCCGAATCGCTCCCCGTCGAATACCAGCCCGACGCCGAGTACCAGCAGCTGTTCGAGCAGGCGCTGACCGAGACGGCAGCCCGGATCGCCCACGCCGTGGGCGTGGTGAGCGAGACGGTGCTGGCCGAGCGGGGACCGGCGCCGGTACTGGTGTCGCTGGCACGCGCCGGCACGCCGGTCGGAGTGTTGATGCGCCGCTGGCTCCGGTTCGCGCACGGGGTCGACGTCGCGCACTACGCGGTGAGCATCGTGCGGGGACGCGGCATCGACGTCCAGGCGCTGCGTTATCTCGCCGCCCACCACGACCCGGCCGAGGTGGTCTTCGTCGACGGCTGGACCGGCAAGGGCGCGATCGTCCGCGAACTCGCCGCCGCGGTGCAGGCGGCCAACGTGATGCTGGATACCGCGTTCTCGCCGGAGCTCGCCGTGCTCGCCGACCCCGGGTCCTGTGTGTCGACGTTCGGCACCCGGGAGGACTTCCTCGTCCCGTCCGCCTGCCTCAACTCGACGGTGTCCGGGCTGGTGTCGCGGACGGTGCTCAACCCGGACATCCTCCTGCCGGGGCAGTTCCACGGCGCGAAGTTCTACCGCGAACTGGCGCCGGCCGACGTGTCCGGCCATTTCCTGGCGGCAGTGGCCGCCCGCTTCGCCGACGTGGCCGGCGACGTGCGCCGCGATTGGCCGGCCCTGCAGGCTGCCGACCGCACGCCGACCTGGGCCGGCTGGGCCGATGTCGAGTCGCTCAGCGAGCGGTACGGCATCGGCGACGTCACGCTCGTCAAGCCCGGCGTCGGCGAGACGACGCGGGTGCTGCTGCGGAGGGTGCCCTGGGCGGTGCTCATGCGCCCGGACGCGGGTCGCGATCTCGACCACGTCCGTCTTCTCGCCCAGCGTCGCGGCGTGCCGGTGCACGAGGTTCCGGATCTCACCTACCGCTGCGTCGGGCTCATCCATCCGCGCTACACGCGCGGGGCAACCGGCGCCGACGGGCGAGCCGTGCAGTGACCGCACTGATCGCCACCGATCTCGACCGCACCCTCATCTACTCGCGCGGGGCGGTCGAGGCGCATGGCGGCGGCGACCTGGACCTCGTGGCGGTGGAGCGCCACGAGGAGAAGGACGCGTCGTGGATGACCGGGGCCGCGGCGGCGGCGTTCGCGGCGCTGCACGAACGCGCGCTCGTCGTCCCGGTCACCACCCGAACCCCTGAACAGTGGCACCGCATCCGGCTGCCCGGGCCCCCCCCGCGGTACGCGATCACCGCCAACGGCGGCAGCCTGCTCGTCGACGGACGAATCGACCACGGCTGGGACTCGGCGGTCGCGGCCGAACTCACTCAGGCGGCACCGCTTGCCGAGATCTGGGATCACGCATCGCGGGTCTGCCGGCCCGAGTGGACGGTCAAGCTACGCAACGCGCGCGGTCTGTTCTGCTACGCGGTGCTGCATCGCAAGCGGATACCGGCCGGTTTCCTGGCTGAGGCGGCTGGCTGGGCCGAGCAGCGGGGATGGCAGCTGTCGCTGCAGGGCCGCAAGCTCTACTGGGTGCCCCGCTCGCTGACCAAGAGCGCCGCGGTGGCCGAGGTCGCGCGCCGCGCCGGCACGGACAAGGTCTTCGCGGCGGGCGACTCGCTCCTCGATGTCGACCTGCTCGAGGCGGCCGACCGGGGGATCGTCGCGCGGCACGGCGAGCTGGTCGCCAGCGGCTGGCGCTCGCCCTCGGTTGGCGTGACCGCCGCAAGCGGAATTCGGGCCGGCGCCGAAATCGTCGGTTGGTTCACCGCGCAGGTGGAGAGTTGTCCGCGCTACACCGGGACGTGAGCCGGGGAAGCGCGGACGAGGTCAGGTGTTGCGCTTGCTCCGGCGGCGGCGGACACCGAGCAGGACAACGACCACGGCCACGGCGACGGGCGCGATCCGCTTAGCGACGGCCGGACCCGCGGACTCGAGCAGATTGATGGGCTCAACCTCTCGTTGAAGTGGACCCGCGGTCGCGGCTGAATGCCCGTTGACGGAGCTGACGGACGAGACGGCGTTCGGGATCGTCGCGGGCGGTTCCGCGGCGGCGGGCTCGTCCGCCGCGAGCTCGACGGCCGGCAGCGGGGAGTCGGCCGGTGCGGGCGGTTCGGTGGGCGGCTCCCCGGCCAGCGTCACGGCCTCGCCGACGGGCGCCGACGTTTCATCCGGTGGCGCCGCCTTCACCGGCTTCGGTCGAGTTCGCTTGGCCGGCGCCTTGGTGGCGCCCGCCGTCCCCGCCGCGTCGGCCCGCTCCGACCCGCCGTCGCCGGCGGCTATCGTGCCGGCCAACGAGTCGGCGAACTGGCCGATGAGCTTGTTGCCCACGTCCACCATCACTCCGCGGCCGAACTGCGCCGGCTTGCCGGTGATGTCCAGATCGGTGTTCACCTTGACGGTCGTGCGCGCCGCGCCCGTCTCCGTCAGCACCGCGGTCACCTTCGCGGCGGCCGTTCCGTTGCCGCGCGCGTCCTTGCCGCGGGCGTCAATCACCGCCCGGTGCGCCGCCTCGTCCTTCTCGACGAACGACGCCTTGCCCTTGTACGTGAGGTTGATCGGACCGAGCTTCACCTTCACGGTTCCGGTGAAGTCGTCGCCCTCGACCGAGTCGATCGCGGCGCCGGGCATGCAGGGCCCGATCCGCTCGATGTCGAGCAAGATCCTCCACGCCTCGTCGATGCCTACCGGAACGCTGAAGGAATGCTCGAGCTGCACGACTGGTGTCCTTTCTGCGATGTCTCCTCAGTGCCCGGCCGCTGCCAGGACAGCTCGCTTGGTGAGCACCCTAGCGAGGTGCTCGCGGTAATCGGCTCGCCCCGACAGGTCCGACGGCGGTGTCGTGCCGTCGGCCGCGTGCGAGGCCGCCGTTCCCACCCCGTCGGCGTTCGCCGCGACCCCGCTCAGCGCCGATTCGGCCGACCTCGCCCGCAGCGGGGTTGAACCCATGTTGGTCAGGCCGATGCGGGCCTCGGCGATCGAACCGTTCTCGCGGCGGACGAGCGCGGCCACCCCGACGATCGACCAGGCCTGCGCGACCCGGTGGAACTTCTCGTAGTGCGACGACCAGCCGGCGCCGAGCTTGGGCACCCGGATCGCGGTCAGCAGCTCGCCCGGGCTCAACGCTGTCGTCAGGTAGTCGACGAAGAAGTCACCGGCGGGGATGCGCCGCTCGCCGTTCGGCCCGGTCGCCACGAACTCGCACTCCAGGGCGAGAGCCACCGCTCCGAGGTCGCCGGCCGGATCGGCATGGGCGAGAGCACCGCCGAAGGTTCCGCGGTGGCGCACCTGCGGGTCGGCGATCGTCTCGGTCGCCTGCCTGATCAGCGGCGCGTGCTCGGCCACCAACGGGTCGTGCAGCACGTCGTGATGCGTCGTCATCGCCCCGATGACGATCGCGTCGCCGTCGTCGCGGACGCCGCGCAGTTCGGGCACCCGGCCGACATCGACGACCGTGGACGGATACGACATCCGCAGGCGCAGCACCGGGATCAGCGACTGGCCCCCGGCCAACACCTTGCCGTCCTCGCCGGCTTCAGCCAAGGCTGACACCGCCTCGGACACTGACGACGGCCGCACGTACTCGAACGCCGCGGGGATCATTTCGGGCCCCGGCGGAACTGCGGAGCGCTTTTTGCGGAGCAGTTTCGTTGGGTGTCGATCATGCCGTGCCTCCGTCCGTGCGGCCGCCCTTGGAATCGGTACTCGAACCGCCGTAGGCGGTGGTGCCCGCCTCGGCCCGGTCGGAGTGCTCGGCGCCGTGGACCGCTCGCCAGACCCGTTCCGGGGTCGCCGGCATCTGGATGTCGCTGACTCCGAACGGGCGCAGCGCGTCGACCACCGCGTTCATGACCGCCGGCGTGGACGCGATCGTGCCCGCCTCGCCGACCCCCTTGACACCCAAGGGGTTGGACGTGGCCGGCGTCTCGGTGCGCTCAGTGGTGAAGGAGGGAAGGTCGGCGGCCGACGGCAGCGTGTAGTCGACGAACGTGCCGGTCGTCAGATTGCCCGACTCGTCGAACACCGCTTCCTCGAACAGGGCTTGCGCGATGCCCTGCGCGAGGCCGCCGTGCACCTGGCCCTCGATGATCAGCGGGTTGATCGGCGTCCCGACATCGTCGACGCAGACGTACCTGCGGATCTTGGTCATCCCGGTCTCGGTGTCTACCTCCACCGCGCACAGATGGGTGCCGTGGGGGAAGGAGAAGTTCTCAGGGTCGTAAGCGGCGTCGGAGTCGATCGACGGCTCGACCCCGTCGGGCAGGTTGTGGGCGGCGAAGACGGCCAGCGCGACGTCGGCGATCCCGACCTCGGAGCCCGGTGAGCCCTTGACCGAGAACTTGCCGCCCGCGAAGTCGAGGTCGTCCTCATTGGCCTCGAGCAGGTGGGCGGCGATCTTCTTCGCCTTCTCGATCACCTTGTCGGCCGCCTTGACGATGGCGATCCCGCCGACGGCCAACGACCGTGAGCCGTAGGTGTCCAGGCCGCGGGGCGAGCTCGCGGTGTCACCGTGGATGAGCTCGACGTCTTCCCACGCGACTCCGAGGCGGTCGGCCACGATCTGGGCGAACGCCGTCTCGTGACCCTGTCCGTGGGGTGACGCACCGGTGACGACCTCGACCTTGCCGGTGGGCAGCATCCGGATCGACGCGTGCTCCCAACCACCGGCGCCGTAGTCGAGCGAACCGAGCACGCGCGAGGGCGCTAGACCGCACATCTCGGTGAACGTCGAAATGCCGAGGCCGAGCTGCACCGGATCCTTGGCGTCGCGCCGCCGCTTCTGCTCGGCCCGCAGCTCGTCCCACCGCATCAGCTCGAGGGCTTTGTCCGTGGCGGTCTCGTAGTTGCCGCTGTCGTAGGTCAGCCCGGCGACGGTGGTGAAGGGGAACTCCTCGTGTTTTATCCAATTCTTGCGGCGCAGCTCCATCGGGTCCATGCCGAGTTCGACCGCGAGCTCGTCCATGATCCGTTCGATCGCGTACGTGGCCTCCGGGCGGCCGGCGCCACGGTAGGCGTCGGTCGGCGTCTTCGTCGTGAATATGCCTTCGCACACGAAGCGGTACGCGGGAATCTTGTAGATGGCATTGAACATGAACGCGCCCAGAACGGGGACGCCCGGACCGACGAGCCGCAGATACGCGCCCATGTCGGCGAGGAGGTGCACGTCCAGCCCGGTGACGGTGCCGTCGCGCTTCGCCGTGATCGTGATGTCCTGGATCTGGTCGCGGCCGTGGTGCGCCGACATCAGCGATTCCGAGCGCGACTCGGTGTACTTCACCGGCTTGTTCAGCCGGCGGGCCACAAGCACGCTGATGATCTCCTCCGGGGTGACCGGGATCTTGCCGCCGAAGCCGCCGCCGACGTCGGGCGCGATGACCCGCAGCTTCTGCTCGGGGATGCCGAGTGTCAACGCGAGCATCACCCGCAGGATGTGCGGGATCTGGGTGGTCGACCAGACGGTGACGTTGTCGCCCGACGGCTGGACCACCACCGACCGCGGCTCCATGAATGCCGGGATCAGGCGCTGCTGGATGAATCGGCGTTTGACCGTCACCTCGGCCTCGGACAGCGCCTGCTCGATCGGGGCGCCGGTGCCGGCCGCGCCGGACTCGAACGGCCAGGTGTAGGACCGGTTGGACTCGGTGTGCCCATGGACGAGCGGCGACCCGTCCTTGATCGCCTCTTCCATGTTCAGCACCGGTGGCAGCGGCTCGTAGTCGACGTCGATGCCCTCGAGCGCGTCCTGCGCCTCGACCTTGGTGCGGGCGACGACCACGGCGACGCACTCGCCGACGTGGTTGACCTGGGTGACGGCCATGGCCGGCGCGCCGGGATTCACCATGTCCGGCGTGACGGGCCAGGCGCAGGGGACGTCGCCCTGGACGTCCTTGAAGTCCTGGCCGGTGAAGACCGCGACGACTCCCGTTCGGCCCTTGGCCTCAGTGGTGTCGATGGCGGTGATCTTGGCGTGGGCCATCGGGCTGCGCAGGATGGCCAGGTGCAACATCCCGGGAAGCGACATGTTGTCGGTCCAGGTCGTGCGCCCGGTGATCAGGTGCGCGTCCTCCTTGCGCCGCCGTGCCTTGCCGATCTCGGCCGTGACCGGAGCGTCCTCCACGGCCGTCATGCCTGCGCCCCCGCGGTCGCGCCGGCGGCGCCGGCGGCGGCCTGGGCCGCCTTGACGATGTTCTGGTAGCCGGTGCAGCGGCAGAGGTTGCCCTCGATGCCCTCCCGGATCTCGTCCTCGGACGGGTTGGGGTTGTTCTTCAGCAGGTCCCGGACGGCCATGATCATTCCCGGCGTGCAGAAGCCGCACTGAAGGGCGTGGTTCTCGTGGAAGGCCTGCTGGACGGGGTGCAGCGTCCCGTCCTCGGCGGCGAGTCCCTCGATCGTGGTGACCCCGCCACCGTCGGCCTGGACGGCCAGGACCGTGCAGCTCTTCACGCTCTGCCCGTCGAGATCGACGGTGCATGCGCCGCAGTTGCTCGTGTCGCAGCCGACCACCGTGCCCACCTTGCCGATCTGCTCACGCAGGTAGTGCACGAGCAATGTTCGGGGCTCCACCTCGTCGGTGTAGGCCACTCCGTCGACTTTGAGATTGATCTTGGTCATCAAGCCTCCACAAACCGGTGCCGGTTCCTCGAAGCTAGCGTTGTGTGACCTGGATTACGAGAGGCAGTTCGCGGGCGGAAGGTTCTCCTAGGTACGCAGATCCATTTCGCGGTGAATGGGACCCGCGATCTGGCGAAGTTGGGCCCCCGTGCCGCCCCACCGCGCCGCGATGATCTCGGCCGCCACGGAGATCGCGGTCTCCTCGGGTGTGCGGCCGCCCACGTCCAGACCGATCGGCGCGTGCAGGCGGGCGAGGTCGGTGTCGGTGAACCCGAGTTCCTTGAGCCGGTGCGCCCGGTCCTCGTTGGTGCGCCGGGAACCCATGGCCCCCAGATAGGCCAACGGCATGCGCAGCGCGATCTCCAGCAGGGGCACGTCGAACTTGGGGTCGTGGGTCAGCACGCAGACCACCGTCCGCTCGTCCACCTCGGTCGCGGCCAGGTACCGATGAGGCCAGGCAACGATGACCTCGTCGGCGTCCGGGAACCGCTTCTTGGTCGCGAAGGTAGGACGGGCGTCGCAGACGGTGACCCGGTAACCGAGGAAGGCGCCGACGCGGGCCACCGCCGCGGCGAAGTCGATGGCGCCGAACACGATCATCCGCGGCCTTGGCGCGTAGGACGCGACGAAGAGACCCACCTCGTCACCTCGCCGCTCGCCGTCCGGCCCGTAGTGGATGACGCCGGTCGTGCCCTGCAGGAGCAGGCCCTTGACGTCGTCGCCCACCGCCGCGTCGATGCGGGCGCTGCCCAGCGATCCGGTGACCGAGTCCGGCCGGACGATGAGCCTGGTGCCGAGCCGCTCTGGACCGACGCCGCTGATCAAGGTGGCGACGGCCACCGGACGACCGGCCCGGATGTCCTCGACGACTGCGCCGAGTTCGGGGAAGGTCTGTTGGTTCACCGGCTCGACGAAGATGTCGATGATGCCGCCACAGGTCAGCCCGACCGAGAACGCATCGTCGTCACTCACCCCGTAACGCTGCAGCACGGGGGCCAGTGTCCGGCGTGACTGCTCGGCCAGCTCGTACACCGCCCCCTCGACGCAGCCGCCTGACACGCTGCCGACGGCAGTGCCGTCCGGGCCGACGAGCATCGACGCGCCCGGTTGCCGCGGAGCGCTCTTCCAGGTCCCCACGACCGTGCCGAGGCCGACGGTCTCACCGGCGCGCCACCACGTCTCGAGGTCGGACAGGACGTCACGCATGGGCAATCACATCCGCCAGGGTATGGAGCGCGTCCAGGGTGTGGCCAGCGAGCAGCTCGTCGACGTGGGGGAGCGCCGCGGTCATCCCACCGGTCACCGGCGCGAAGCCGTCCTTGCCCCGGTGCGGGTTGACCCAGACGACCCGGTACGCGAGCCGGGCCAGGCGACCCATCTGCTCGCCGAGCAGGGCCGAGTCGCCGCGTTCCCAGCCGTCGGAGGCGATGACCACGACGGCCCGCCGGGCCGTGCCGCGCTGGCCCCAGAGATCGAGGAAGGCCTGCAGTGACTGGCCGAGCCGGGTACCGCCACTCCAGTCGGGGATCGCCGTGCCGGCCGTGGCCAACGCCTCGTCGGCGTCCCGCAGCCGGAGTTGACGGGTGACGCGCGTCAGCCGGGTGCTCACCGTGAAGACCTCGGTACTGGCCGGGGCGACGCGGACAGCGGCGTGGGCGAAGCGCAGGAGCACGTCGGCGTACGGGCTCATCGAGCCGCTGACGTCGAGCACCAGCACGAGACGCCGCGGCTTGCTCCGCGGGCGCAGCCGGGCCAGCTCGGCCGGCTCACCTCCGTCGCGCAGCATGGCCCGTACCGTGCGCGGGACGTCGATGGCGCGGCGACCGCCCGGCCGGTGCCGCCTGGTCCGGCGCCGGCCGACCCGAGGCGTCAGCAGGGCGATGAGCCGGTTGATCTCGTCCCGCTCGGCATCGGACAAGGCGGTGACGTCGCGGTGCCGCAGCACTTCGGCGTCGCTGGCCGCGGTCCGCAGCGGGTCCTCGTCGTCGTCGACTTCGGTGTCCCCGGGCTCCCCGCCGGCCGGGCGAAGCTGGACGACCTGGCCGGGTCGCCCGGGCTGGGCCGGCGGCGCCACTGGTGCAAGCCGGCCGCGGAACCAGGCGTCGAAGACGGCGTCGTAACGCGGGAGGTCGTCCGGTTCGGCGCACAGCGTGACCCGGCCCGTCCAGTAGACCTGCTCGGCGTCGAGGGGATCGACGTGGGCGAGTGCCTCGATCGCGTTCGTGAGCCGGGTCGGGTCGGCGGCGACGCCGTTGGCCCGCAGGGCGCGGGCGAACCCCGTCATCGTGACGACCGGATCAGCTGCGTCGCCGGTCCCCGCGCTCATTGCGGTCAGCCGCCGATCAGCGTGGCCAGTTCGCGCTGAACGCGGACCATGTCCTCGCGGTACTTCAACGCCGCCCCGAGCGTCGCTTCCGCAGTTTCCGGGTCGAGCCGACTCACCCCGAGCACATGCAGCGCCTGCGTCCAGTCGATCGTCTCGGACACGCCCGGAGGTTTCAGCAGGTTGGCCTCACGCAGCCGCCCGACGGCGGCGGCGACGTCCTGGACGAGCTCGACGGCGGCATTCGGGATTCGTCGACGGACGATGGCCACCTCGCGCGTGAAGTCCGGATGCGGCACCCAGTGGTAGAGGCAGCGCCGCTTCAGCGCGTCATGCACCTCGCGCGTGCGGTTGGACGTGATCACTACCAGCGGTGGGACGTCCGCCGTGATCGTCCCGAGTTCCGGGATCGTGACCGCGTTGTCGGCCAGCACTTCCAGCAGGAACGCCTCGAACTCGTCGTCGGCGCGATCCAGCTCGTCGATCAGCAGGGCGGACGGGCTGTGCTCGAGCGCCTGCAGGATCGGCCGGGCCACGAGGAAACGGCGGTCGTAGAGGGATGCCTCCAGCTCGGCCCGATCGGCGGTGTCGCCGGCCGCGCGCAGGTGCAGGATCTGACGCGGGAAATCCCAGTCGTAGAGCGCCTGGCTCGCGTCGATGCCCTCGTAGCACTGCAGGCGGACCAGCCGCGATCCGGTGATCGTCGCGAGCGCATGCGCCAGCGCGGTCTTGCCGACGCCGGGGTCGCCCTCGAGGAACAAGGGCCGCTGCATGACGATCGCCAGATAGGCCGCGGTGGCCAGTCCCGTGTCGGGCAGGTAACCGGCCGAGTCGAGCGCGTCGGCGACGGCGGCGGGATCGGCGAAGGTCACGGGGTCCATCCCTCGAGCATGGTCCGTTCCGGCGCCGCGCGCATAGTGTCGATCCCATGGTGGCGGTGCGGGTGGCGGCGGCGGTCCTCGCCGCGGGCGCCGGACGGCGGATGGGGACGCCGAAGGCCGACCTCGTCGTCGCCGGGATGCGGTTGCTCGACCGGGCGGTGACGACGGCCCGAACCGCCGGCTGCACGCCGGTGATCGCCGTGGTTCGGCCCGGCACCGCGGTCGCGGGCACCGAGATCGCCGGCGCCCAGATCGTGGTGAACCCCGACCCGGACCGGGGGATGCGCAGCTCGTTGGCCCTTGCCGTCGAGGCGGCCGGCAGCGCCGACGCGCTGGCCGTGCTGCTGGTGGACGTTCCCGGCATCGGAGCCGACGCGCTCCGGTCGGTGGTCGGCGCCTGGGCTCCGGGGCGCATCGCGGTCGGCCGGTACGCCGACCGGTGGGGTCACCCGATCGTCATGGCGCCCGAACTGTGGCAGACGGCGCTGGCGGCCGCAGGGCCCGACGAGGGTGCCCGCGGACTGCTGGCCGGGCGGGCCGACCTCGTGGACCTTGTCGACGTGACCGGCGATCCGACCGACCTGGACACCCCGGACGACCTCGCCCGCTGGCCGGGCTGACCGGCCGGCGCGGGTCGGTCAGCCGAACCCGCGCGAGTCCTGCTTGAGCGCGGTGTCCACACTGACCGCCGCCGCCACGACCAGGGCCTGTAACGGGCCTTGCAGCGGCCGGTGCACCTGCACGACGTAGTTGTCCGCGGTGGTGAACATCGTCTTCGCGAGGCCCTCCCACGTCTTGGTGATCCGCGCGATCTCGGTGTCGGTGTGGTCGCGGATGCTGAAGTTCCACGCGCGCCAGTTCTCGGCGTTGATCGAGCCGAGCGTCTGCCCGCCGGACTCGAGCGCGAACCGGATCTTGCCGATCATGTTCTGCTGGACGATCTGGCCGACCTCGTTGCCGGCCGGATCCTGCACGATCAGCCGCGACTTCATGACCTTCGCCGGGCGGGTGATCGTCAGCAGGGGCGTGCCCTGCATGTCGACGATCTGCAGCTTGTGCGTCAGGAACTGGTCGTAGGAGCTGAGCAGCCGCACGGCCTTCTTCAACCCACTCTGGCCGACCTCGCGGACCGCCGCGATCTGCCGCGCGTTCTGGTCGTAGATGGCGTACTCGTTGTTGATCTCGATGAGCTTCGCCTTCTGGTTCACGACGAGGACCGGCTCGGTGAACACCGACCCGCCGCCACTGGGGGATCGGTAGGACGCGTCAGGTGTGATCCCGGCCCGCTGCACGTCGTGCTGCACCTTCTCCGGCGCCCGCTGGACGGTCGGGACGTGGCTGACGCCGCCGGGCGGGTCGACGCCGGCTCGGCCGTGGGACGAGACGTGCTCGGTCCAGTCCGAGCCACTGAAGTAGCGGGCCTCGTGCCGGCCGAAGGGATCGGCGTACCAACCGGCGGGCGGCGGCGTCTGAGTCATGCGCAGAGCGTACGGACTCCGCCGGCTGTCGCGACGACGGCACGGCGGGGCTCGCCGGAAGAAGGGGCGCGGAGAGTCGCCTGGTCCGCGAGTCTTGACTCCGGGTGGGGAATATGACCAAACTTCATTGTCTAAATTCGACGCCGGCGGAGGTCGGAATGGCTACTGAAGTGCAGTCCGCAAAACAACCGGTCAATGCCGTCCTGGCCGGCCCGTACGGTCATCCGTACCACCCGATGCTGGTGACCGTGCCGATCGGCAGCTGGGTCGCGAGCCTCGTATTCGACATCGGCTCGCACGTCGTCGCCCACCCCGGGTTCCTCACCCGCGGCTCGGAATGGCTGATCGCGATCGGGGTCATCGGCGCCGCGCTGGCCGCCAGTGTCGGCCTGCTTGACCTGCTGGCGATTCCGAGGGGTACGAAGGCGTTCAAGACCGCGCTCATCCACATGAGCCTGAACCTCACCGTCACCGCGGCCTACGTCGTCAACTTCTTCTGGCGGCACGGTGAATACACCCACGCCGTGAAGAGCGGCCAGCTGGTGCTGTCGATCGTCGCGCTCGCCCTGCTCGGGGCGTCCGGCTGGCTGGGCGGCAAGCTGAGCTACCGCTACGGCGTTCGCGTGGCCGACGAAAGGACCCAGGCGGAGGGCTTCACCGCCGGTCGCGCGTAGGGGTCAGCGTTCGATGCGCTTGATCCCCGCGATGTGCCGCTTCGCCAGCTCCGGGTAATACACCGGGTTCATCTTGACCCAGAACTCCGCGGCCGTGCCGGCGATCTCCTTCTTGACCTGGGCCGGGACGCCGGCCGCGAGCACGCCGGGCGGGATCTGGACGCCGGGCTGGACCAGCGACATGGCGGCGATCATCGAGCGGGCACCGATCCGGGCGCCGTCGAGCACCACGCACCCGTTGCCGACCAAGGCCTCCTCCTCGAGCACCGCCCCATGGATCATGCATTGGTGCGCGACGGTCGCCCGCGGGCCGATCTCCGTCGTCACCTCAGGCGTCGTGTGGATGACCGTTCCGTCCTGCACGTTCGCCCGCTCCCGCACGATGATCGGGCCGTCGTCGCCGCGCAGGACGGCGCCGTACCAGATCGACGCGCCGGCCTCGATCGTCACGTCACCGATGATCGTCGCGGTCGCCGCAATGAACGCGTCGTCGGCGATCGTCGGGCGCTTCCCCTCGTACTCGAACAGGTTCATGCGGCGGTTCTCCTCAGCGCGGTGCGGTGACGGCGAGATCGGTGCACTTGCGGGCAGCCTTCCACTCGGCCGCGATCCGCTCCTTCTCGGCTCCGGTCGCCGGCAGCGGCACGCCGCGGCTGTCCAAGTGTGACGGCGCGAAGGCGTCCGACACCACCGACGCGTGCCGGAACGTCAACGTCAGCACGCCGTTGTCGTCCTGGTTGTTGCCGAACGACATCCACCAGAGGTAGTTGCCGAGGCCGTAGGCGACGTAGGTCCCGTCCGGTCGCCAGCCGGCGCCCTGCAGGACGTGCGCATGCGTACCGATCACCGCATCGGCCCCGGCGCGGGCCAGCGCGCCCGCGAGGGTCGTCTGCAGGCCGGACGGGCAGGTCTTGTACTCGATGCCCCAGTGCACGTAGACGATCACGACGTACCCTGCGGCCTTGGCCTTGCGCACGGCCTCGGTCAGCTGAGGCGAGAAGGCGTTCGCGACGCCGGGTTGGTGCGGGCCGGCGCTGAACAGCCGCAGCGTCGTCTCGTCCTGCACCTGGTCGGCGCCGATGAGCGCGACACGCACCCCGTTGAGCGTGGTCGTGTACGGCGCGAACGCATGCGCGGCGTCCTGGCCGATCCCGATGACCGGGAAATGCGACGACCGGATGGCGGCCAGCGAGTCGCGCAGCCCGTCCGCACCGAAGTCGGCACCGTGGTTGTTCGCCATCGTCGCGACGTCCACGCCGGCGTCGCGCAGGGCAGTGAACGCCGTGGGCGGCGCGCGGAACGTGAATGCCTTGTTCTGCGCCTGGCCACCCGTCGTGATCGCGGTCTCGAGATTGACGACCGTCAGGTCGGCCTTCGCCAGGCCCGGCGCGGCCTCGCCGAACGCGGTGGCCGGGTCGTCGACCAAGCGCTTCGCCACCCGACCGGCGAAGTGGACGTCGCCGGCGAAGGAGATCGTGAACTCGCCGGCGCGGTGCGGACCGGACGGGGCAGTCGCGGTCGGTGGCCTGGCCGACGCTGTCCGCGGATGGCTGGCCGGACTCGTCCCGGCTGTCGACTCGGGCCCGCGGGGCGGCGGCACGTGCGTCCCGCCGCTGGTGCAGCCGGCGATCAGCAACGCTGCGGCGGAGACGACGAGGCTGATACGCAGTCGGTCCCTGGCAATCACGCCACTAGCATCCAGGGCGAGCCGTTCGGTTCCCCAGCGACCCACCGAGGAGTTCCGTTGTCCGCCAGCGCCCGCGCGTCCGATCCCGCCCAGCCCGTCCGGGTCGCGGCCGGGACGACGGCGTTCGACGCGCTGCGGGAAAGCGGCGCCGAACTGAACGGGCCACTGGGCGCGGTCGTCGTCCGCGATCAGGACGGCGCCCTGCGCGATCTGGACTGGGCTCCGGACGCTGACACCGACGTCGCCCCGGTGCCGGCGCAGTCGCCCGACGGCCTGGCGGTTATGCGTCACTCCGCCGCACACGTCATGGCCCAAGCGGTGCAGGACCTCTTCCCCGGCACGCTGCTCGGCATCGGGCCGCCGATCGAGGACGGCTTCTACTACGACTTCCTGCCGTCGCGGCCGTTCACCCCGGAGGATCTCGCCGCCATCGAGAAGAAGATGGGCGAGATCATCAAGGCGAACCAGCGCTTCGCCCGCCGGCCGATCGACGACGACGCCGCCCGCGATGAGCTCAAGGGCGAGAAGTTCAAACTCGAGCTGATCGACCTCAGGTCCAGCGCCACCGGTGAGGAAGTCACCGAGGTCGGGGCCGGCGGGCTGACCATGTACGACAACCTCGACAACAAGACCGGCGAGCGCGTCTGGACCGATCTGTGCCGCGGCCCGCACCTGCCCTCCACCCGGCGGATCCCCGCGGTGAAGCTGATGCGCAGCGCCGCGGCCTACTGGCGCGGCAGCGAGAAGAACGAGCAACTCCAGCGCATCTACGGCACCGCGTGGGCGAGCCGCGACGACCTCAAGGCCTACCTCAACCGACTCGAAGAGGCGGCCAAGCGCGACCACCGCAAGCTCGGCATCGAGCTGGATCTGTTCAGCTTCCCGGACGAGCTCGGTTCCGGCCTCGCCGTCTTCCACCCGAAGGGCGGCATTCTGCGCCGCGAACTGGAGAACTACGTCCGGCAACGGCACATGGACGAGGGCTTCGACTTCGTCAGCACCCCGCACATCAGCAAGGACGGGTTGTTCTACACGTCCGGCCACCTGCCGTACTACGCCGACACCATGTTCCCGCCGATGGAGCTGGAGAACGCCGAGTACCGCCTCAAGGCGATGAACTGCCCGATGCACAACCTCATCTACCGGTCGCGCGGACGCTCCTACCGCGAGCTGCCACTGAGGCTGTTCGAGCTGGGCAGCGTCTACCGATTCGAGAAGTCCGGCGTCGTCCACGGCCTGACCCGGGTCCGCGGCCTCACCATGGACGATTCGCACAGCTATTGCACCCCGGAGCAGGCGCCGGGTGAGATCAAGAAGCTGCTCGAGTTCCTGCTCGGGCTGCTGCGCGACTTCGGCCTCGACGACTTCTACCTCGAGCTGTCGACCCGCGACGCCACGTCGGACAAGTTCATCGGCTCGGACGAGGACTGGCAAAGCGCGACGAAGACCCTCGAGGACGTCGCGATCGCGTCCGGTCTTGAGCTGGTGCCCGACCCGGGCGGCGCTGCGTATTACGGCCCGAAGATCTCGGTGCAAGCGCGTGATGCGATCGGTCGCACCTGGCAGATGTCGACCGTGCAGCTCGACTTCAACCAGCCGGCCCGCTTCGAGCTCGAGTACCAGGCCGCCGACGGTTCGCGGCAACAGCCGGTGATGATCCACTCGGCGAAGTTCGGTTCGGTCGAGCGCTTCATCGGGGTGTTGACCGAGCACTACGCCGGTGCCTTCCCGGCCTGGCTGTCGCCGGTTCAGGTGATCGGCATCCCGATCAGCGCCGATCAGAACGAGTACCTCGACGGCATCGCCGGGCAGTTGCGCCGGCGTGGCATCCGGGTCGAGGTGGACGCGTCCGACGACCGGATGCAGAAGAAGATCCGGACCGCGCAGAAGTCCAAGGTGCCGTTCATGCTGATCGCCGGTTCGACCGACGTGGACGCGGGCGCGGTGTCGTTCCGGTATCGCGACGGGTCGCAGCGCAATGCGGTCCCCGTGGCCCAGGCGATCGAGGAGATTGTCGACGTGGTCGAGCGGCGCGACAACGCGTCACCTTCCGCGGAGTCGCATGACTGAGGACGCCGGAGAGTTCGCCGGCGATGCCGATGGTTTCGGTCGGCTCTGGACGCCGCACCGAATGGTCTACATCAAGGGCGAGGGCAAGCCGGACTCCGACGCCGCTGGTCACGGCTGCCCCTTCTGCACGGCTCCGCACCGGTCGGACGAGGACGCGCTGATCGTCGCCCGTGGCGAGCACGTGTACGCGGTGCTCAACCTGTATCCGTACAACTCCGGCCATCTGATGACGGTGCCGTACCGGCACGTTGCCGACTACCCGGAACTGGACGAGCCGGAGACCCTGGAGCTGGCGCAGTTCACACAGCGGGCGATGCGCGTCATCCGCTCGGCCATGAGCCCGCACGGCTTCAACCTGGGCATCAACCAGGGGAATGTCGCCGGCGCCGGCATCGCCGCGCACCTGCACCAGCACGTGGTGCCGCGATGGGGTGGGGACACCAACTTCATGCCGATCGTCGGGCACACGCGGGTGCTCCCGCAGCTGCTTGCCGACGCGCGGGCCGAACTTGCGGCGGGGTGGCTGGCCGTCGGTTGATCATGCTGCTACCGTGCCCGTGCCGCTGACCGTTCCGCGGTGGTTAAAGCCGGTCTACCTCGGAGTTCCGTCATGCGCGCTCGTGTTCCTTTTTCCGTCACCGTCGCCCTCCTGGTGATCGCCGGCACCACCTCAGCCCTTGCCACCCCCACGTCGGTGACGGCGGCGCACTCCGGGTCAACCCGCCTTGTCGCCAATTCACGCGAGTGGCGCGGCCCCAAGTGGCCCGGTTCGAAGCCGCGCGCCGCCGCGCACCGCGACGTCCGCGCCCTGGCCGCGGGCCGAACGCACGCAGCGCCGACAACGGCCCTCGATCCGAACCTCACGGCGGACGCTCGTTCCCTGCGAAACGTCGAGGTGACCGTTTCCGGGGCCACGACGCGTATCACTTCAGCAATCGCCGCCGTGAACGGAAAGGTGATCGCGGCGGTCCCTGGGAAGGTCACCGCCCAGGTGCCGCGCGCGGCTCTCAGCCGGCTGGCGGCGAGCGCCGGTGTCGAGGCCGTCGACAAGCCTGTGCGCGGCTTCGCCCAGTCCACTGTCACGTCGGAGGGCGTCGCGGCCAGCAACGCCGGGCCGGCCGCGACACCCGGCACCTGGCAACAGGCCGGGGACACCGGATCCGGGGTCGCCATCGCGATAATCGATGGCGGCTTCCAGGGGCTCGCTGCGGCGGTCACGGCCGGCGATCTCCCGGCCGGGCTCACGATCACCGGAGACCACTGCGCCGACTCGTCCCTGTCGTCGCATGGAACGGCAGTCGCGGAGATCGTCCACCAGATGGCGCCCGACGCCACCCTGCACCTGTACTGCGTGGACGATTCGGTCGGAGTGAATCAGGTGGTCACCGATGAACTGGCGCTGCCGGTTCACGACAGCATCGTCTCGTGCTCGCTCGGTTTCCCCGGTGACGGCCGGGGCGACGGTACGGGCGCGAGCGGTTCGGTCGCGGCTGCGGTGCGCAAGGCGCGTCAGGCCGGGATCCTGTGGGTCGAGGCAGCTGGGAACTCGGCGTCGGACCACTGGGGCGGCACCTTGGCCGACGCCGACGCCGACGGTCTGGTCGACCTCGACGGCAGCGCCGATGAGGTGGACGGGGTTCTCGTGGCCGGCACGAATCTGGCTGGTCCGAGCGGAGGGCAGGCCGACCTGCACGTGCAGTGGGATCAGTGGCCGGCCTCGTCCGCCCCCCTCTCGATCGCGGCCTTCCCGTTCCAATGCACCGACGCGGCGTGCGACGCGGGCTACGACCTGCCTACGGTTGTGATCGATCAGCCGGCAGGAGCAGCGCCTTGGTTGGAGATTCCTGTCTCCAACACGGCCGCGTTCGATCAGGAATGGGATGTCGCCGTCTTCGTCGACCCTGGGTTCCCGAAGGTGCGTTACGACCTGACCTACTTGGGCGACGTTTCTCCGTCGTACTTGTCGGGCCAGAACCCGGCTCGTGCCGCGAGCCGCAGCATCGCCTCGCCGGCGGATTCTCCGTATGCCCTCGCGGTCGGAGCCGCCGACGTCGGCTTGGACGGTTTCCCGGCCGGCTCCCTCGAACCCTTCAGCTCGCAAGGGCCGACGATCGACGGACGGGCGAAGCCGGACATCACCGGTTGGGACGGCGTCAGCTCCCCGGTGTACGGCGTCCCGTCGCCTGGCGGCGGCGATGGGTTCTTCGGGACCTCGGCGGCCGCCCCTCACGTCGTCGGCGCGGCGGCTCTGGTCGCCGGAGCGAACCCCAACCTCGACGCCGCCCAAATCCAGAACTTCCTCGAGCAGCGCGCGAACTCCGGTGCGCCGAACAATCCGCCGACGAACACTTTCGGCCACGGCCTGCTCACCCTGGGCGCGCCGAGCGATGTCGCGGCGCCGCCGGGGTCGCGCTACCAGCCGACCGGACCGACCCGCATCCTGGACACCAGAACGACGACCGGTGGGCACAAGGCGCCACTCGGGGCCGGCGGAACCGTGCAGGTGACGGTGCCGGGACTCCCGGCGGACGCCACGGCGGTCGCCGTCAACATCACGGGAACCGGTCCGACGGCGAACACCTACCTGTCGGCCTACGCGGGGAACATGCCGTTCCCGAACACCGTGAACCTGGCGCTGCCGAAGGTCGAGGTCACCGCGTCGGTCTTCGCGATCGTGGCCGTGAAGAGCGGCAAGATCACGCTTCGCAACTCGACCGGTTCGGTCAACGTCGTAGTCGACGAGGTGGGCTACTTCGGCACCGCCGCGGAGCCCGGCCTGATGACCTCGTTCGCCGCGCCCAGTCGGGTCCTCGACACTCGCACGACCGTCGGGGGGCACCACGCGAAGATCGCCTCCGGCGGCACCGTGACGGTGACCACCGGTGCGCCCGCCGGGGCCACCGCGGCATTGGTCAACCTGACGACCATCGGCATGCTGGCCGGTGGGCGAGCGGGTGGCGGGCCCTCCTGCGCATCCGCCTGGTCGACGCTGTACTACAGCAAATACGTGCGCTCCAACCAGGCGATCGTGAAGCTGAGCCCAGCCGGCCAGTTCTGCCTCAAGGTCACTGGTGGCACGGCGGACTTCATCGTCGACGTCGAGGGCTACCTCGGCGCGTCCGGGTCGCACTACGTCGCGCTGGGTTCCCCGCAGCGGATCGTCGACACCCGCACCGGTACCGGCGGCTTCGCCGGCGGCCGGGCCTCCCTGCCCCTTGCACCCGGCGGCGCGCAGGTGATCTACGGTTCCAACCTCGGCGACGTGCCGGCGTCGGCAACCACGCTGGTCACCAACCTGCTCGAGGTGTCCGCCACGGCCACCGGCTATCTCGGGCACTATCCGGGATCGTCCCGGCCGTCCGGGCTGAAATCGGTGCTCAGCTTCACCGCCGGTCGGACGGTGTCCAACGCGGCCTTCGTGGGTCTTCCGCCCGGTACTGCGGCGCCGACCACGCTGAACCGGTTCGGGCTCTACAACAGCGCCGGTACCACCAACGCGGTAGTCGACCTGTCCGGCTACTTCCTGCCGTAGCGGTGGATAGGTTCCAAGCATGGTCGTCCACCTGCGCGGAATCTTCCTGCCCGACGAAGCCGAACGTGATGCGTGGGTGCTGGACGGACGACTGACGTTCAGCCGCCCGAGCGGCCCGGCCGACACCGTTGCCTCCGGCGGCTGGATCACGCCTGGGTTCGTCGACGCCCACTGCCATGTCGGGCTCGCGCCGAGCGGCCCGGTACCCGATCCAAACGGGCAGGCGGACCAGGCGCTGCTCGACCGCGCTGCCGGCGCGTTGCTGCTGCGCGATGCCGGCTCACCCGTCGACAACCGCAGCATCCAGTCCCGCGCCGACCTGCCCCGCCTCATCCGGGCGGGCCGGCACATCGCCCGGCCCAAGCGCTACGTGCGCGGTCTGGGCGTCGAGGTGGAGCCCGACGACCTGGTGGCCGAGGTCGAGCGGCAGGCGGCGGCCGGCGACGGATGGGTGAAACTGGCCGCGGACTGGATCGATCGGGAACTCGGCGACCTCGCGCCGGTCTGGCCCGACGACGCCCTGCGTGCAGGGGTCGCCCGTGCGCACGACCTCGGCGTGCGCGTCGCCGCCCATGTCTTCGGTGAGGACGCCCTGCCTGGTCTGATCGCCGCCGGCATCGACTCGATCGAGCACGGGACGGGGCTGACCGACGACCTGATCGCCGCGGCGGTGGACGCCGGTTGTGCGCTGGTCCCGACGCTGATCAACATCGACAACTTTCCGCAGATCGCGCACGCGGGCGCGGGGAAGTTCCCGGTCTACGCGGCGCACATGCGCGCCTTGTTCGCCACCTCGCGCGAACGCGTCCGCACTGCGCACGAGGCGGGGCTTCCCGTATTCACCGGAACCGATGCCGGCGGCTCGCTGCCGCACGGCCTCGTTCGCGACGAGATCCGGGCGCTCATCGGGGCCGGTATCCCGCAGCCCGAGGTGATCGCCCAGGGGTCGTGGCGCGCCCGGGAATGGCTGGGGCTGCCCGGCCTGGACGAGGGCGCGCCGGCCGATCTTGTGGTCTACGACAGCGATCCCCGGGTGGATCTGGCCGCAGTGCTGAAACCGCAGCGCATGATCCTGCGTGGCGTGGTGGTGGCCTGAGCGACCGTACGATTGAGAGGTCATGACCGCCTCGTCCGCAACCCCGAGTCGAGCGACGGCGGAGCGGCGGCGGGCGGTGTTCGGTTGGGCGCTGGCCGTCTCGGTGTACCTGCTCGCGGTGCTGCACCGGACGTCCCTGGGTGTCGCCGGGCTGCTGGCCGAGCGGCGATTCGGCATCACCGCCGCCCAGCTGAGCGTGTTCATCTTCCTGCAGCTGGGGGTGTACGCGGCGCTGCAGATCCCTACCGGCGTTCTCGTCGACCGCTACGGCCCGCGTCGGCTGCTCGTGGTGGCGTCCCTCGTGATGGGCGCCGCGCAGCTGCTCTTCGCCGCTGTCCCGTCCTATCCCGTGGCGCTGCTCGCCCGCTTCCTGCTCGGAGCCGGCGACGCGTTGACATTCGTCAGCGTGCTGCGCTTCGCGGCCCTGCGCTTCGGGCCGCGGCGCTATCCCCTGATCGTGTCGCTGACGGGCATGACCGGAATGATCGGCAACGTCCTGGCGACCTTGCCGCTGGCCCTCGTCCTGCGGCATGCCGGGTGGACCACCGGGTTCGGGGTCGCCGCCCTCGTCTCTCTCGTTGCCGCCGTCGCGGTGTTCGCGCTGCTACCTGACAACACCCCGGCGGCGCGGCCGGTCCGCGGCGTCGGCGACTTCCGCGCCGGAGTCGGCAGCGTGTGGACGCGGGTACGGGGCGCCTGGGCGCTGCCCGGCACCCGGCTCGGCTTCTGGGTGCACTTCGCCTGCATGTCGACGACGACCGCGTTCGGCGTGCTGTGGGGCAGCCCGTACCTCGTCAAGGCCGCCGGGCTGAGCACGGCCGGCGCGGGCACCGTGCTGATGTGCGGTGTGATCGGCGCCGGGGCCGCCAGCCCGGCTCTCGGCTGGCTGATCGGCCACCGCCCGGTCGTCCGCGTCCCGATCGCGCTGAGCGTGTGCCTGCTGACGATCGCGGGCTGGCTGGTCCTCGTCCTCGCCTACGCCGACCACCCGCCGACCGGCTACGTCGTCGCGCTGTTCGTGTTCATGGCGCTCGGCGGTCCGGCGTCCATGACCGCGTTCGCGCTGGCCCGCGACTACAACCACGCCCGCACCCTCGGCACGGCGTCCGGTGTCGTCAACGTCGGGGGCTTCCTCGCCACGGTCCTGATCGCACTGGGGATCGGCTGGGCGGTTGACGCCCAGGGCGCGACCACCGCCGGCACGCTGCGGTGGGCGGTGCTCGTGGCGGTCGCCGTGCAGGCGTTCGGCACCGTCCAGCTGACGATCTGGTACCTGCGGGTGCGTTCCTTCGCGCTCACTCGGCAACAGGTGGGCGAGCCGGTGCCGGTCCCGGTCGTGCGGCGGCGCTGGGACCTGTCCGGGTGAGCGGACGGCTGGCTCAGTTCAGGCCGTGCGCGGCGATGACGTCGCGGTACCAGACCGCCGAGTCCTTGAGCCGGCGCTGTCCCGACGCGTAATCGACGTGCACGATCCCGAACCGCTTCGACAGGCCCCACGCCCACTCGAAGTTGTCCATCAACGACCAGACGTAGTAGCCGCGGACGTCCACCCCCTGCGCGATCGCGTCGTGGACGGCGGCGAAGTGGCCCTGCAGGTAGTCGATCCGCCGGGAATCGTGGATCGCCCCATCGTCCTCGACCACGTCGTCGAAGGCCGCCCCGTTCTCGGTGATCATCAGTGGCAGGTCGGGATGCTCGCGGTGCACCCGCAGCAGCAGCTCGGTCAGCGTGCCGGGCTCGATGCGCCAGTGCATGGCCGTGTACGGCCCGTCCTGGGGAACCGACACCGCGAGGTCGGTGCCCGGGAACGGCGACGGCCCGTCGGTGCTCATCGGGTCGTTGACCCAGCGCCCGGACATTTCCGCCTGCAGCGCGGGTGTCGCCGCAGCCACCCGGGTGGGGGAGTAGTAGTTCACGCCGAGCAGGTCGATGGGCGCGTTGATGGCGGCCGCGTCGCCGTCCCGGATGAATGCCCAGTCGGTGATGTGCCGCAGGTCGTCCAGGACGTCCTCCGGGTAGTGCCCGTTGAGCACCGGATCCAGGAAGATGCGGTTCGCCAGGCCGTCGACGTGCCGGGCAGCGTCCCGGTCGGCCGGACTCTCCGTTGCGGCCCGGACGACGGCCAGGTTGAGGGTCAGCGAGACTTTGCCGGTGGCGGGCAGCTCCGCGCGCAGCGCGGCCGCGCCGAGGCCGTGCGCCAGGTTGAGATGATGGACCGCAGCGAGGGCGGCCGCGTTGTCGGTGATGCCCGGCGCGTGCACGCCCGATGAGTACCCCAGGAAGGCCGAGCACCACGGCTCGTTGAACGTCGTGATCGTCGGTATCCGATCGCCCAGCGCGCCTCCGACCACAGCCGCGTACTCGGCGAAGCGGTTCGCGGTATCGCGGTTGGTCCAGCCGCCGGCGTCCTGCAGCGGCTGCGGCAGATCCCAGTGGTACAGCGTCGCGAGCGGTTCGATGCCGCGCTCGAGCAGCGCGTCCACGAGCCGGCTGTAGAAGTCGATACCGGCCCGGTTCACCGCGCCGGAGCCGGTCGGCACTATCCGGGGCCACGCGATCGAGAACCGGTACGAGCCGAGGCCGAGCTGCGCCATGAGCGCGACGTCCTCGGGCATGCGGTGGTAGTGGTCGCACGCCACGTCGCCGTCGGTGCCGTCGATGACGCGCCCGGGGTCGTGCGTGAACGTGTCCCAGATGGACCGGCCGCGCCCGTCCTCGTCCACCGCGCCTTCGATCTGGTAGGCCGCGGTGGCGGTTCCCCAGACGAAGCTCCCGGGAAAGCGCAGTCGAGGCGGCACCCCGGTCGCGTGGGCGGCGGGACGGGCGGTGTCGATCGAACTCATGCGGTGACGGCTCCTAGCGGCGGGGGTGAGAGCGCTCCCAGCGTCTCATGCGGTCCCGCGGCGCACCAGTTCGGTCGGCAGCACCGTTCGCTGCGGTACCTCGTCGCCGCCGATGCGGGCGAGCAGCACCCGGGTCATCGACCGACCGAGCTCGTCGAGCGGTTGGCGCAGGGTCGTCAGAGGCGGCGTGGTGAGCTGTGCCTCGCGCACGTCGTCGAAACCGACGACCGCGACGTCAGCCGGGACCCGGCGCCCGCGCTCGGTCAGGGTCCGGATGGCCCCGAGCGCCATCAGATCCGAGGCCACGAACACGCCGTCCAGGTCGGGCTGCGCCTCGAGCAGCCGGGCCATCGCCTCGGCGCCACCTTCGACTGTGAAGTCGCCCTCCACCACCGCGCTGCTCCGGTACGGCAGTCCCGCCGCCACGAGCGCCTGCTGATAACCGCTGAGCCGGTCCTGCCCTACCGCCATGTCCAGCGGCCCGGTGATGGTGCCGATGGAACGGGCGCCCCGGGCGACCAGCACGTCGGTGGCCCGCCGGCCACCGCCGACGTTGTCCGAATCGACGCTGAAGATGCCGGTGTCGGGGGTGAACGGCCGGCCGTTGAGCACCGTCGGAACGCCGAGCGTCTCGAGGCGCCGTGCGAGGTGGTCGTCGCCGTGCAGAGACACGAGCAGCACCCCGTCGACGTGCCCACCGCCGACGAAGGTGGTGAAGTGCTCCACGTCAACCGCCGACGACGCGATCACGAACACCAATTGCATCCCGGCGGCGGCGGCCTCGGCCTGCGCCCCGCGCAGGACCCCGAGGAAGTACGGATCGCGGAACATCCGGTCCTCGTTCTCGGCCACGAGGAAGGCGATCGAGTCGCTGCGCCGCGTCACGAGGGCGCGGGCGGCCCGGTTGACCGTGTAGGCCATCTCGTCGGCGGCGAGCAGCACGGCTTCCCGGGCGCTGCCGCTGACCTTGCTCGATCCGCGAAGAACCCGGCTCGCGGTGGCCCGGGACACCCCGGCGCGCGCGGCCACCATCTCCAGCGTGGGCCGCGACGAACCGGAGGGAGGCTGCACTCGGCGCACCGTCATGCGCGCTCGCCTCCTCTGCTGCGGCACCTCCGCCGGGCGAAAGTGTAGGGGCGAGCAGGCCCGAATGACGTGTGGCGGCCACTGCCCGGTCCATCTGGCAGAATGGCGGGCTGAGTACCGGCAGGCGCGCGGCCCCTCTCACCTAGTGCCCGCCAGTCCATCCGGACGCCCGGACCCGGTGTACCCCACCCGGAACCGGTCCGTCCACACTTGACCAAGTCTGGAGCACCCACACTCGTGGCAACCAAGATCAAGCTGATGCGTCTGGGCAAGATGCGTGAGCCGCACTACCGGATCGTCGTCGCGGACGCCCGCACCAAGCGGGACGGCCGCTCGATCGAGACGATCGGCGAGTACCACCCGAAGAGCGACCCATCCGTGATCAAGGTCGACGGCGATCGGGCCGCCTACTGGCTCGGCGTCGGCGCACAGCCGACGGAGGCCGTCACCGCCATCCTGAAGGTCACCGGCGACTGGCAGAAGTTCAAGGGCCTGCCGGCTCCCGAGCCGATGAAGCTGCCCGCCGAGAAGCCCGACAAGCAGGCGCTCTTCAACGCCGCTCTGGCCGAGGTGTCCGGCGAACCCGGCGCCGACTCGGCCGCGACCACGCCGAAGAAGAAGGCGACCAAGGCGAGCGCGCCGAAGGCTGAGGCGCCGGCCGCTGAGGCGCCGGCCGCTGACGAGCCCTCGACGGAGACCGCTGGTGCTTGAGGAGGCCCTCGAGCATTTGGTGCGCGGAATCGTCGATCACCCCGATGACGTGCAGGTCGACATGATCGACAACCGGCGCGGTCAGCGACTCGAGATCCGCGTGCACCCCGACGACCTCGGCCGGGTGATCGGCCGCAACGGGCGCACCGCCAAGGCGCTGCGCCAGGTGATCAAGGGTGTCGGCGACGGGGTGGGCGCCCGTGGCATTCGCGTCGACGTCGTCGACGTCGACCGTCGCTGAGCCTGTCGTGTCCGCGGACCCGGACGATCTCGTCGTCGTCGGGCGGATCGGTCCGGCCCGCGGCGTGCGCGGCGACCTCTTCGTCGCGCCGTTCACAGACGCCCCCGAGGAGCGTTTCGCGCCGGGCGCGGTCCTGCGCACCGATCCGCCGTCGGCCGGTCCGCTGACCGTCATCTCCTCGACGTCGGCCAGCGGCAAGCTGGTCGTCCATTTCGACGGGATCGACGGGCGCCCCGCGGCCGAAGCCCTGCGCGGCGTCCAGCTGGTGGTGTCGGCGGCCGATCGCCCGCCCCTCGAGGACCCGGACGAGTTCTACGACACCGACCTCCTCGGGCTCACCGCGCGCACCGTCGCAGGCGAGGAGCTGGGACCGGTCTCCGACGTGATCCACGTGGGCGGCGCCGACTACCTGGTCGTGCAGATGGACGCCCGGGAGCAGCTGATCCCGTTCGTGGCGGCCATCGTCCCCACCGTCGACCTCGCCGGCCGGTCTGTCGTGATCGATCCCCCCGAGGGGCTGTTCGAGGTATGAGCGACGGCCCTCAGCTCAAGATCGATGTCGTCACGATCTTTCCCGACTATCTGGCGCCGCTGCGCCAGTCGCTTCTCGGGCGCGCGATCGAGCGCGGCCAGGTCGGACTCGGGATCCACGACCTGCGCCGCTGGACCGACGACGTCCACCGCACGGTCGACGACACGCCGTACGGAGGCGGCCCGGGGATGGTCATGCTGCCCGAGCCGTGGGGCCGGGCGCTCGACGAACTCGCCCCGCCGAACGGTCCGCAGCCGCGGCTGATCGTGCCGTCCCCGGCCGGACACCGCTTCACCCAGGCGACGGCCGCCCGGCTGGCGGCCGAGCCGTGGCTGCTGTTCGCCTGCGGCCGTTACGAGGGCATCGACGCCCGGGTCATCGACTACGCCGCGCAGCGGATGGAGGTCGAGGAGCTGTCGCTGGGCGACTACGTGCTTTCCGGAGGAGAGGTTGCGGTCCTCGTGATCGCCGAGGCCGTCTCCCGGCTGCTGCCCGGCGTCCTCGGCAACGAGCACTCCGCCGTGGACGATTCGTTCGGCGCCGGGCCGGCCGGACTGCTCGAGGCACCGGCGTACACCAGACCCGCCACCTGGCGGGGGCTCGACGTCCCGGACGTCCTGCTCTCGGGCAACCACGCGGCGATCGCCCGGTGGCGCTCGCAGCTCAGCCGGGAACGCACGGCGCAGCGACGCCCCGATCTGCTCGGCTGAGCGGCGGCTGGCAGCGGGCGGTCGATTACGGCCCGGACCCCTGGATGTGGCATCATCGTGGGGTTGCCCGCTGCGCTTCAGCGCGCGGGACCAGCCCGCATCCGGGCACCGGGCGAACGGTCCGGTCACCGTACGAGCCGACGAGAACGAGAGCGAAACCGCATGAACACCCTCGATTCCCTCGATGCCGCATCACTGCGCAGCGACGTCCCCGACTTCCGGCCGGGTGACACCCTGAAGGTGCACGTGCGGGTCATTGAAGGAAGCCGCTCCCGCGTCCAGGTCTTCCAGGGCGCGGTGATCCGCCGCCAGGGCGGTGGCGCCCGCGAGACGTTCACCGTTCGCAAGGTCAGCTTCGGCGTCGGTGTCGAGCGCACCTTCCCGGTGCACACCCCGGTGATCGAGAAGATCGAGGTCGTCACTCGCGGCGATGTTCGACGCGCCAAGCTGTACTACCTGCGCGATCTCCGCGGCAAGGCTGCCAAGATCAAGGAGAAGCGCGAGACCGTTACGCGCTAGGGCGCGGCAAGCGGGCGAGGCGCATGACAGATCAGGGCGGCACCGGCGGCTCCGTGCCGCCCGCCGACGGCGTGCCGTCGGCGTCACCTCCTCCCTTCACCCCGCCGCCCTTTGCTCCACCCCAGTTCGGCCCGCCGCCGGCCGCCCCCGAAGCGTTTGGGCCGGATGCTTCCGCGCCGCCCGCACCGTCCGGTCCGACATCGCCTTTCGCACCGGCCGCGGCGGCTCCGGAGACGGGCGACCCGCAGACCCAGGCGATGAGCTCCGTTCCGCCGGAAACCGTGGCGGCGCGTGAAGCCGCGAGTGGCCGGGCCTACACCGGCCGGCGGCGGGCGCCGAAGGCCGCCAAGAAGCAGAAGACGCGCCGGAAGGCTCCTTGGTGGGAGCTGCCCGGTCTCGTCCTGCTCGCCATCGTGATCGCCATCCTGGTCAAGACGTTCATCGTCCAGCCGTTCTACATCCCGTCGGAGTCGATGGAGAAGACGCTGCACGGGTGCCCGGGCTGCCACGGCGACCGGATTCTGGTCAACAAGCTGATCTACGACTTCCGCGATCCGCATCCCGGCGACATCGTGGTGTTCGACGCGCCGCCCGGCTGGGACGAGCCGACCAGCAAGCCGCCCAGCAACCCGATCGTGAGGACGATCCGCGGCTTCGGGCAGCTGATCGGTTTCGTGCCGCCGGACGGCCAGGTGCTCGTCAAGCGGGTGATCGCCACTGGTGGACAGACCGTCAAGGGCGACGCGGAGGGCCACGTCATGGTGAGCACGAAGGGTCCGAACGGGCCCTTCCGCACCCTGCACGAGCCGTACACGTACATGCCCGGGCCGGCCGCTCCCAGGGCGTTCGCGGCGGTGACCGTGCCCAAGGGCCGGCTCTGGGTGATGGGCGATCACCGCAACGACTCGGCCGACTCCCGCTACCACTGCGGAACAAGCGCGTCGGACTCCGGCGACGACAGCACCTGCGATCCGAGGACCAGCACCGTGCCCGTGGCCAACGTCATCGGCAAGGCCTTCGTGATCGCCTGGCCGCCGTCGCGCTGGCGCACCCTCGGGACCCCCTCGACGTTCAAGAGCGCGGCGCTCGCCGCCTCGTCCGACGTAGCGGCGTTCGTCTCCGGCGCGGTGCTGCTGCCTGTCTTCGCCGTGCGCCGTCGCCGTCGTCGCCGCTGACCCGACGGGTAGCCTCGGCCTGTCATGAGGGCGTCGATGCAAACCGCCGGGTCAAGCTTCCGGCCGCCGCGCTTCGTTGTGCGGCGGGACGGCCCGCTGGGCGGCTACGAATCCGCGCTGGCCCGCGCCGGGTTCGAACGTGTGGCCGGTGCGGATGAAGCGGGCCGCGGCGCCTGCGCCGGCCCACTGGTCGTCGCGGCCTGCATCCTGCCGGCCGGGCGCCGCATCGACGGGCTGGACGACTCGAAGGTTCTCACCGCGGCGACCCGGGAACGGCTGTACCGGCAGGTGACCCGCCGCGCCGTCGCCTATTCGATCATGGTGATCCCGGCCGCCGAGATCGACGCCTACGGCCTGCACGTCGCGAACCTGGCCGGGATGCGCCGCGCCCTGGGCACGCTCGCGCCGGCCGCCGACTACGCGCTGACCGACGGTTTCGCCGTGCCGGGCCTCGGTGTGCCGTCGACCGCCGTGTGGAAGGGCGACGCGACGGTCGCCTGCATCGCGGCCGCCTCGATCCTGGCCAAGGTCACTCGCGACGCGATCATGACGGAGCTGCACGACGAGTGGCCGCACTACGACTTTGCCCAGCACAAGGGCTACATCACGCCCTCACACGCCGCCGCGCTGGCGAGTCACGGCCCATGTCCGCAGCATCGCCGCCGCTACGTCAATGTCCGGCGAGCTCTGCGCGGGCTGGACCCGGTGGGTGAGAATGAATGGATCGACCTCGAGGTGCCCGAAGCGGCCGCGGTGATCGCATGATCACCGCGGCTCGGGCGGCGGGGGCTGGGGAGAGGATCGAAACATGAGCGCTGAAGATCTCGAAAATTACGAGACCGAGATGGAGCTGCAGCTCTACCGCGAGTACAAGGACATCGCGGCCCAGTTCAGCTACGTCGTCGAGACCGAGCGGCGCTTCTACCTGGCCAACGAGGTGGAGTTGCGGCCGCTGAATACCGAGGGCGAGATCTACTTCGAACTCACGATGCGTGACGCGTGGGTGTGGGACATGTACCGACCGGCGCGATTCGTGAAGAACGTGCGGGTGGTCACGTTCAAGGACGTCAACATCGAGGAACTCGACAAGCCCGATCTGTCGCTGCCGGAAAAGGGCGGCTTCGGCGCCTGACAGTGATCGATCGCCGGCTCCCGAGCGAACCGCGCACCGAGGCGGCGGCCTACGAGCTGCTCGAGCGGCTGCGGTGGGGCGGCGGCGCACCGTCGTGTCCGCACTGCGGGGCGGGAGGCCGCAGCCACTACCTCGCTCCCGCCGCGGGCACCTCGCGACCGACCCGAACGGGAACGCGATCCGAGCGCCGGGTGTGGAAGTGCGGTGCCTGCCGCCGGCAGTTCTCCGTGCTGGTCGGGACGGTGCTTCAGGGCACTCGGATCAGCGTGCGGACGTGGGTCGCCGTAGCGCAGGCGGCGCGCGGGCCAGAGGGCAGCCCGACGCCCGGCGAGGTGGCGCGCCGGCACGGGCTGAGCCGCGACGGCGCCCGCCAGCTGATCCGCCGGCTCGACCTCGCCTTCCAGCGTCGCCCGGTGGAGGCGGGAGACGACCCGCTGGCCGCGCTACTGCGCATACCGGCGGCCGAGGCGGACAGGATCCGGGCCGCGACGCCCCCGCGGGTGCGGCCGAGGCCGCAGCTCGGACCGAGCGCCGACTACGGGCCGGACCGGCAACCCGGCGGGTGTGTCAGTCCGTCGAAGGGCCGCCATCCACAACTGCAGCGCTGAGCGGGATCGCGGTCAGCGCTATCGGGCACGGTTGCGCCCATGCGAGTGAAGGACGCCGTCGGGCGCTACGGGGAGCAAGTCGCCGCCGACCATCTCGAGACGGCCGGGCTGGTCATTCTTGAGCGCAACTGGCGCTGCCGCGAGGGTGAGCTCGACATCGTCGCCCGCGACGGCGCCGAACTGGTCTTCGTCGAGGTCAAGACGCGGTCGTCCTTGGCGTTCGGCTCGCCCGCCGAGGCGGTCGGCCCGGTCAAGTCCGCCCGTATCCGCCAACTGGCGTTGCGCTACCTGTTAACCCGGCGGGAGGCGGGTGACGACTCTTCCTGGGCGGCTCTGCGCTTCGACGTGGTCGCGGTCGTTCGCTCAGCCGGCACCGGGCCTGAGGTCGTCCATGTCAGAGGCGCGTTCTGATGCCGCTGGCCTGCACGCTCGCGGTCGCCCTCACTGGGCTCGAAGGTCAGCTCGTCGAGGTGGAGTGCGACATCTCAAACGGCCTTCCCGGCCTGTCGTTCACCGGCCTGCCCGACGCCTCGGTACTCCAGTCCCGGGAGCGGGTGCGGTCGGCTGTCTTGAACTCCGGCGTCGACTGGCCGCACCAGAAGATCACCATGGCGCTGCTCCCGGCCGATCTGCCCAAGGTGGGCTCGCGCTTCGATCTCGCGCTCGCGCTGGCGGTGCTCGCAGCCGCCGGGTCGGTGCCGGCCAACTCGGTGGGCCGGGCGGTGTGGATCGCTGAACTCGGGCTCGACGGCCGCCTCCGGCCGGTACGGGGCGTGCTGCCGTCGGTGCTGACGGCACGCCGGCTCGGGGCGCGCCGCGTCGTGGTCGCCACCGCCAACGCCGCCGAGGCGGCTCTGGTCTCCGAGGTCGATGTCCGGTCCGCCGAACACCTCGGCGAGATCGTCGGCTGGTTGACCGGCGAGGGCCCGGCGCTGCCGCCGGTCTCGGCCGGCGATCCGGCGCCTGACCCCGCCGCCGGCGCCGACCTCGCCGACGTGGCGGGTCAGACGTTCGCCAAACGAGCGCTCGAGATCGCTGCGGCCGGTGCGCATCACCTGTACATGGTGGGCACCCCCGGCGCGGGCAAGACCATGCTCGCCGAGCGGCTGCCCGGGCTCCTTCCCCTCCTCGACGACGCCGAGTCGATGGAGGTCACCGCCATCCACTCCATCGCCGGCCTGCTGAGCGAACGACCACAGCTCGTCCGTCGGCCACCACTGCAAGCGCCGCACCACACCGCGACTGTGGCATCCCTCGTCGGCGGCGGCTCTCGCCTGGCGCGTCCGGGCGCGATCAGTCTGGCCCACCACGGAGTTCTCTTCCTCGACGAGGCGCCGGAGTTCTCGCCGAGAGTGCTCGATGCACTTCGCCAGCCGCTCGAGTCGGGCTCGGTCGTCCTGCACCGCAGCGGGGGAGCCGTGCGTTACCCGGCGCTGTTCCAGCTCGTCCTGGCCGCCAACCCGTGCCCCTGCGGAAAGCCGGCCCTCAACTGCACCTGCCCGCCCATGACCAAGCGGCGTCACGAACAGCGGCTCTCGGGCCCTTTGCTGGACCGCATCGACCTGCGGGTACAGGTCGACCCGGTTGCCCACGCCGACCTGTTCGACAAGACCGCCGGCCGTGAGTCGAGTGCCACCGTGGCGGCTCGGGTGGTCGCCGCACGGTCGGCGGCGGCCGCTCGGTGGAAGGCAACGCCGTACCGGCTGAACGCGGCGGTACCCGGTTCGATCCTGCGCAACGGGCCGTGGGCGTTGACCAGCGAGGTGCTGCGTCCGGCCCGCCACCAGCTCGAGAAGGGCGCGTTGAGCGCCCGAGGCTTCGACCGGGTACTGCGGCTCACCTGGACCCTTGCCGACCTTGCCGGACGGACGGTGCCGAGCGTGGAGGACATCTCCGAGGCGCTCTACTTCCGCACCGGGCAGGAGACCTCGTGGGCGGCATGAGCGACGCGTGCGAAGCGATCTGGCGACATGGCCGCTCGGCATGAACGAAGAGGTGCTGATGGCGCGCGCGTTCCTCAATCGCGTCGCCGAGCCGGCCTCGATCCCGGTGTGGGACATGGTCCGGCGCGACGGGCCGGTGCAGGCGGCAGAAGCGATCAGGGCCGGACGGGTCGACGACTGTGTGTCCGACGCGACCGCGGCCCGCGCCGCACATGCCGATCCGCTTGCCGACCTGGAGGCCGCGCATCGGCACGGAATCCGGCTCGTGGTCCCGGAGTCCGACGAATGGCCGCACTTCGCCTTCGCAGCGCTCGAGGCCACCGCGCTGCGCCGGCTGGAGACCTACCGCTCCGGCCAGCGCAGACACGCCGAGGGCGGCGAACTCATTCCGCCGCTTGCTCTCTGGGTGCGCGGGACGACCGACCTCGCCTCGGTCGGCGTGCGCTCCGTCTCCATCGTCGGCGCCCGGGCCGCCACACCGTATGGGGAGCGGGTGGCGCGCGAGCTGGCCAGCGGCCTCGCCGAACGAGGCTTCCTCGTCGTCTCCGGCGGCGCGTACGGGATCGACGCGGCCGCCCACCGCGGGGCGTTCGCCGTCGCCCAGGAAACCGTCGTCGTCTCCGCCGGCGGGCTCGACCGGGCCTACCCGCCGGGGAACACCGCCCTCTTCGAACGCGCGGCCGAGTCGGGACTGCTGATCTCGGAGAGCCCGCCCGGCTCGGCGCCGCAGCGCCGTCGCTTCCTCACCCGCAACCGGGTCATCGCGGCGCTGGGCACCGGAACGGTCGTCGTCGAGGCGGCCCGGCGGTCCGGGGCGATGAACACCGCACATCACTGCGTCGGGCTCGGCCGCCCTTTGATGGCCGTACCCGGCCCGGTCACCTCGGCGATGTCGGTCGGCTGCCACGCCTTGATCGCCGCGGAGTCCGGCGCTGCGCGCCTGGTGTCCGACGTGGACGACGTGCTGCTCATGATCGGTTCGGCCGGTGACCTGCCGGTCGACCCGCAACCGCCGTCCCCGCCGGACCTGAGGAGCCGGCTCGACCAATTGGATCAGCCGGCCCGCCAGGTGTTCGACGGGTTTCCCGCTCGCGCCTGGGTTCATCCGGACCGGTTGGCGGTGCGCACCGGCCTGTCGCCCCTGGCCGTCATCCGCGCGCTGCCGATACTCGAGATGTCCGGGCTGATCGAGGCGGCGGACGGTGGTTACCGCATCGCGCGGGCGACCCGCCCGACGACATCCACGCAAGCGCCATGACGGGTCGGTCGCCGGCGACCTGGATGGGCGGCGCTCCCAGCCGCCCGCGCGTGGCGGCTTGACCGAGCCATACCCTGCGCGCGACGGTTCGACCCATGTCGGCCGATCGAGCGCCCAGCGAGCGGATCGATGTCGCCCGCCTACGCGCGGAACTGCCGCCCGCTCTCGCCGATGCCGTCGACGCGTTCGAGAGGCATCTCCGCCTCGAACGCAACCGGTCGGCGCACACCGTCCGCGCCTACCTCGGCGACGTCGTCGGCTACCTCGATCACCTCGCCCGGCTCGGGGGCCGCTCGGTCGCCGATGTTGAGCTGTCGAACCTGCGCGGTTGGCTCGGCGTCCTGCGCGCTCGCGGCGTCTCCCGGGCAACCATGGCCCGCCGGTCCGCCTCTCTGCGCACGTTCTCCGCATGGGCCCATCGAGCGGGGCTCATCGCGTCCGACCCGGGCCAGCTGCTGGCCAGCCCGAAGACGCGGCGCACGCTGCCGGCCGTACTGCGGGTGGACGAAGCGCAGGAACTGATGACGGTCGAGCTCGACCCCAACGCCCCGCGCGAGATCGCGCTGCGCGACCGGCTCGTCGTGGAGCTTCTCTACGCCGCGGGCATCCGCGTCTCCGAGCTGGTGGGTCTGGACATCGACGACGTCGACCGCCAGCGGCGCGTGTTGCGGGTCCTGGGCAAGGGCGCCAAGCAGCGGACCGTGCCCTACGGTCTGGCCGCCGACCGGGTGCTCGACGACTGGCTGAATGACGGCCGGCCGGCCCTGACCACTGCAGCCGCCGGCCCGGCGCTGATCGTCGGCGTCCGCGGCAACCGGATCGACCAGCGCACCGTGCGCACCATCGTGCACCGACGCGCTGCCGCGGTCCCGGGGGCGCCCGGTCTCGGGCCGCATGGCCTGCGGCACACCGCGGCGACCCACCTGCTGGAAGGCGGCGCCGACCTGCGCAGCGTTCAAGAGGTCCTCGGCCACGCCAGCCTGTCGACCACGCAGATCTACACCCACGTGTCGGTCGAACGCTTGCGCCGCAGCTATCAGCAGGCGCATCCCCGGGCCTGAAGCGTCAGCCGTCACCGGGCCACGGGAGCAGCACCACCGGGCCCAACGGCCTCAGCAGGGTCAGCGGGTCGAAGTAGTCGTCGGCCCGCCGGGCGCCCCAATGCAGGCACGTGCCACGGCAGCCTGGATGGGTCCCCCGCACGTGACCGATCAGCTGGCCGGCCCGCACCAGGGCACCGGCCCGGACCGACGGCGCTACCGGTTCGTACTCCGTGCTGACGCCGTCGCCGTGGGCCAGGACGATCACTCCGCGGCCGGCGACTGATCCGGCGAACCGGACGATGCCCGCGCCGGCCGACCTGACCGCCCGGTCGGCACCAACGGCGAGGTCCACCCCCCGGTGCCCGGGGCCGTACCGACTCGCCGGCGCTCGGAACGGGCGAACGACGCGCAGCGGGTTGGCCGGCGCGACGTAGGTGACGACGCCGACCGCGCCCGGGCGCACCGCTCTCGGCTGCGGCGCCGGCCCTGCGCGTCCCGTAGCCGGCGGCGCGCTCGACGAGAGCGCCAACAGGCCCAGCGCGACGACGGCGCGGATCAGCATCGGTCCAGCCTGGCGAATTCGCCGCCGCTGCGGCGCCGGTTGTGGACGAGGGAGGTCCGCCGTCCACAACCCGGCGGCATTCTCGGCTAAGGCATGCCCGGCGCCGGAATAGGACGTTCTGCCGATGTAGCGGGTCCACTCAGGAGCGCACTGTCAGCCATGTGAGCGACAGGACCATGCCGTGAACCGTTCGCCCGTCGCGAAACTGCACGCGATCACGTGACCGGGCTCATATCTGTCGGTGGGCAGGGCCAAGATAGGACCGTGCCTCGTTCCACCGCGCCGCTGGTCGGCCGGGCTGCCGAGATGGCCACGCTGATCAACGCCATGTCCGAAGCCCGGGCCGGTACCTCGGCCGCGGTCATCATCGGCGGCGACGCCGGCGTGGGCAAGACCCGACTGCTCGCCGAGTGGCTCGGCGCGGCCACTGCCGATGGCGTCCTCTGCCTGATCGGGCACTGTGTCGACCTCGGTGACACGCCACCGCCCTACCTGCCCTTCACCGAGGCGTTCACCCGGCTCAGTGCCGAAGACCCCGAACTCGGCGAGAAGCTGGTGTCGAGTTTCCCGGCGCTCGCCCGGCTGCTGCCCGGCCGGGCGGCCGAACACCAGTTCCCGGTCGAGCGCGGGGAGCTCTTCGACTCGGTGCTCGCCGGACTTGCCTTCCTCGCCGCAGAGCGGCCGGTCGCCCTGGTCGTCGAGGACGCGCACTGGGCCGACCAGGCGACCCGCGATTTGCTCGGCTTCCTCTTCACCCGCATGGACGGTGAACGGGTCGCCCTCGTCGTCACCTATCGCAGCGACGACCTGCACCGCCGCCACCCGCTTCGCCGCACGCTGGCCGAATGGTCACGACTGCTCGCCGTGACGCGCATGCAGCTCGACCCCCTCGAGGCCGACGATGTCCGGGCGCTGGTGCGCTCGGTGCACGCAGGCCGCATGGCCGACAAAGAGATCGACAGCATCGTCACCCGCGCCGACGGCAACGCCTTCTTCGCCGAAGAGCTGATCAACGCCGCCGAGCAGTGCGCCGACGCCCGGCAGCTGCCGTGGCACCTCGCCGATCTGCTGCTCGTCCGCCTCGACCGGCTGTCCGACGATGCCCGACAGCTGGTCCGCGTCACGGCGGTGGGCGGCCGCCGGGTCACCCACGACATGCTCGAGGCGGTCGCCGATCTGCCCGGCTCGCGGCTCGACGACGCGCTGCGCGATGCGATCGACGCGCACGTCCTGCAGCTCACCTCCAGTGGCCGCGGCTACGTGTTCCGCCACGCGCTGCTGGCCGAGGCGATCTATGACGACCTCCTGCCCGGAGAACGGGTGCGCCTGCACGCCACCTACGCTGCCGTGCTCTCCGCCCGGCCCGACCGCCGCGCGGCCGAACTGGCCCGGCACGCCCGCGCATCCCACGACCTGCCGACCGCCTACTCGGCCAGCGTCGCGGCCGGTCACGAGGCGATGGCGCTCGCAGCACCCCAAGAGGCACTGCAGCACTACGAGACCGCACTCGAGCTGGCCCCCCAGGTCCCGAATGCGCCCGAGGACCGATCCGATCTCATCCTCGCCGCCGTCGAAGCCGCGGATGCCGCGGGCCATACCCAGCGGGGGCTCAAGCTGGCCCGGCGCGCGCTGGCCGAGCTGCCACCCGACGCCGCACCGGAACGGCGGGCGACGCTGCTGCTGGCCGTGGTCATCGCGGCGCTGGGCAACGAGATCGACGACGAGGCGATGGCGTTCACGTCTGAAGCGCTGCATCTCGTCCCGGCCGAGCCGCCGACTGCGTTCCGGGCGCGGCTGCTCGCCGTGCATGCGCGGGTCGCCCTGATCATGGGCCAGGAAGTCGATGCCGAGCGGACCGCGCGCGAGGCCCTAGCGGTCAGCGAGGCGATCGACTGCCGCAACTCGGCCACCGATGCCCGCACCACCCTCGCTCAGCTGGCGCGGCGCACGGTCGACCCCGGCGAAGCGGCCCGCCTGATCGCGACCGTGGTCGAGCAGGCGCGCGATTCCGGTGACGCGGCCTCCGAGCTGCGCAGCCGCTACAGCCTGGCCAGCCTCTGGCTCGAACAGTGCGAACTCGACAAGGCGCAGGACGAGTTCCAGCTCAACCGCAAGCGGGCCGTCGAGCTGGGCCGCACGTGGGACGCCTTCGGTCTGCACTCGCGGGCAATGTCGGCGACCATGCAGTACGTCCGAGGTGACTGGGACGGCGCGCTGCGCACGCTCGACACCCGCGGCCAGCAGCCGACGATGATGGCCGACGCGGTGTTCCGGTCGACCGCGCTGACCGTGCAGGCCGGCCGCGGCGAGGTCGATGCGTTGCCCGTCGTCGACGAGCTACGGCCGTACTGGCGCCGGGAAGGCCGCGTCGGCCTCTACTCCGTCTTCGGCGCGCTCGAGATCTACGAGCAGCAGGCGCAACCGGCACCGGCGTTGGCGCTCATCGACGACCTCGTCGAGGCGCTCGGGACCCTGTGGCTCGATCCGTGGTTCCTCGCCCGGATACAGCTGTCGGCGATGGGCATCGCCGTGTTGGGGGCCGCGGCCGCCCGCGCGCCGGAGTCCCAGCACGAGCTGCTGGCGGCCGACGGCGCCCGCCTGCTCGCCGACGGGTGCAAGAGCGCCGACAAGGGCCTGCCCCGCGGTCGAGCGCTCGGCCGGGAGGGCCAGGCCTGGCTGGCCCGGCTGGAAGCCGAGGGTGCCCGGCTGCGCTGGCTCACCGGGCAGAATCCACCGGCCGCCGAGGAACTCGTCGAGGCCTGGCGCAAGACCGTGGACGCCTTCGACTACGGGCAGGTGGTGGCGCAGGCCCGGTCGCGGGTGCGGCTGGCCGAGGCGCTGCGCGCGACCGGTCGCGCCGACGAGGCGGCCGAGCAGGCCGACCTCGCCCGGACCGCGGCCAAGACGATGGGCGCCACCCCGATGCTGATGGAGCTGCGGGCGCTGGGCACCACCGGCCGGCGCCCTGCTGATGACGAGCGGTCCGGCCTGATCGCGCTGACCGACCGCGAACGCGACGTGCTGAGCCACCTCGTCGAGGGCCGGACGAATCGCCAGATTGCCGGCACGCTGTACATCAGCGAGAAGACGGTCAGCGTCCACGTCTCCAACATCCTGGCCAAGCTCGGCGTCCGCAGCCGGGCCGAGGCCGCCGCGCTCGCCCGCCGTTCGTAGGGCGCCGGTCGCAGGCTGGGCCGGGCATGGTCCCGGCACCGGCCGGCTACGGGGTAAGCTTCATGTGCACCCCGAGAGATCGGGGTGACTTCGCGTGCCCGGCTCCTGAACGAAACAAGGGGCTTGGCGGCCAGCCTCGGTCCGTCCCGGCGACTTTGCCGGCCCGGCCCCCCTGACCGCGACACCGGGTACCAGGGCGAATCGGTCACCCGGCCGGTCCGCAACAACCGAGGCCGCGCACGACGTGGTGCTGTGCGAGCAGCGCCGCCTGCGCACGAACACGCAAGGAGGACGACCGGCATGGCCGTCGTCACCATGAAGGAGATGCTCGAGTCGGGCGTCCACTTCGGACACCAGACCCGTCGCTGGAACCCGAAGATGAAGCGCTTCATCCTCACCGAGCGCAACGGGCTCTACATCATCGACCTGCACCAGACGCTCACCTACGTCGACAAGGCGTACGAGTTCATCAAGGAGACCGTGGCCCACGGCGGCACGGTGCTCTTCGTCGGCACCAAGAAGCAGGCGCAGGAGTCCATCGCCGAGCAGGCGACCCGCGTCGGCATGCCCTACGTCAACCAGCGTTGGCTCGGCGGCATGCTCACCAACTTCCAGACCGTGTTCCAGCGGCTGCAGCGGCTCAAGGAGCTCGAGGCCCGCCAGCAGGCGAACTGGGAGGGCGTGGCGACCAAGAAGGAACAGCTCATGCTGACGCGTGAGATGACCAAGCTCGAGCGCTCGCTCGGCGGCATCCGGGAGATGACGAAGGTGCCCAGCGCGGTGTGGATCGTGGACACCAAGAAGGAGCACATCGCCGTCGGCGAGGCCCGCAAGCTCGGCATCCCGGTCGTCGCCATCCTCGACACCAACTGCGACCCCGACGAGGTCGACTACAAGATCCCCGGCAACGACGACGCGATCCGCAGCGCCGCCCTGCTCACCCGGGTGGTGGCTGACGCCGTCGCCGAGGGCCTCGTGGCCCGCGCGGCGAACGCGGCCAACGCCGGCCGGGACGACAAGCCGGAGCCCGCCACCGGTCAGCTGGCCGTCGACGAGCCGATGCCGGAATGGGAGCGCGAGCTCCTCCAGCCGGCCGCCGGAGCCGAGGCCGCGGCGACGCCGCCCTCCGCACCGTCCGCCTGACCCACTTCGACCACCAGGAACGGAAACAGAGACTGACATGGCGACGATTTCCGCCGCAGACGTGAAGAAGCTCCGCGACGCCACCGGCGCGGGGATGATGGACAGCAAGAAGGCGCTCGAAGAGGCTGAGGGCAACCACGAGCGGGCCGTCGAGATCCTCAAGGTCAAGGGCGAGGCCAAGAACGCCAAGCGGGGCGAGACCCGACAGGCGTCCAACGGCCTCGTCGCCGCGGCCGAGGGCGCGATGATCGAGATCGCGTCCGAAACCGACTTCGTGGCCAAGAACGAGCAGTTCCAGACGCTCGCCGGTGACATCGTGGCGCACTTCGCCTCCTCTCCGGCCTCGGACGCGGAGTCGCTCAAGGCGGAGAAGCTCAAGGACGGCAAGACGGTCGAGGAGAGCATCAGCGGCCTGGCTGCGATCATCGGCGAGAAGCTCGAACTGCGCCGCGCGGTCAAGCTCGACGGACAGGTCGCGACCTACCTGCACCGCAAGTCGTCCGACCTGCCCCCGCAGGTCGGCGTGCTCGTCCAGTTCACCGGCGACAACACCGAGGCGGCCCGCGGCGCGGCGATGCAGATCGCCGCGATGCGGCCGAAATACCTCACCCGCGACGAGGTGCCGAGCGAGATCGTCGACTCCGAGCGCCGGGTGGCCGAGGAGAAGACGCGCGCCGAGGGCAAGCCCGAGGCCGCGCTGCCGAAGATCGTGGAGGCCCGCGTGAGCGCGGCGCTCAAGGACATCGTGCTGCTCGACCAACCCTCCGTGGTCGAGGACAAGAAGTCCGTGAAGCAGGTCCTCGACGCCGCCGGAGTGTCCGTGTCGAAGTTTGTGCACTTCGAGGTCGGGCAGGCTTAGCGGTTAGGGTTCTTCCGAGAATCTCCTGACGACGAGAGGGGCCGCTGTGAGTGACATCGAGGTGGCCCCTCTGTCGTCGGCGCCGGCGCCCTCGGGGACGCCCGCGAACTGGTACCGGCGAGTCCTGCTCAAGCTGTCCGGCGAGGTGTTCGGTGGCGGCAAGATCGGCGTCGACCCCGACGTGGCCCACTCCCTGGCCGAGCAGATCGCCGAGGTCGTCGCCGGCGGGACGCAGGTGGCGATCGTCGTCGGCGGCGGAAACTTCTTCCGCGGCGCCGAACTGAGCCAGCGCGGCATGGACCGCGACCGCGCCGACTACATGGGCATGCTCGGCACGGTGATGAACTGCCTCGCCCTGCAGGACTTCCTCGAGAAGGCCGGCGTACCGACCCGCGTGCAGACGGCGATCACGATGGGCCAGGTCGCCGAGCCCTACATCCCGCGCCGCGCCGAGCGGCACCTCGAGAAGGGCCGCGTCGTCATCTTCGGCGCCGGCGCCGGCCTGCCCTACTTCTCCACCGACACCGTCGCCGCCCAGCGCGCGCTCGAGATCGGGTGCGAGGTGCTGCTGCTGGGCAAGAACGGCGTCGACGGCGTCTACAGCGCCGACCCGAATACCGATCCGACGGCAACCCGGTTCGACGAGATCACGTACGACGACGTGCTCCAGCGCGGCCTGAACGTCGCCGACGCCACCGCCTTCAGCTTGTGCCGCGACAACGGGATGCCGATCATCGTGTTCGGCCTGGCCGACGGCAACATCGCCCGGGTGGCGCGCGGCGAGAAGATCGGCACACGAGTGCGAGCGGAAGGAACGACGTGATCGACGAGATCCTCTTCGAGGCCGAGGAGAAGATGGAGAAGGCCGTCCACGTGGCCCGCGACGACCTGTCGGGGCTGCGCACGGGCCGCGCGAACGCCAGCGCTTTCGCCCGCCTCGTCGTCGACTACTACGGCGCTCCCACGCCGATCCCGCAGATGGCCACCGTCAACGTCCCCGAGGCGCGGATGGCGATCATCAAGCCCTACGACGCCGGGCAGCTCAACGCGATCGAGAAAGCGATCCGCGACAGCGACCTGGGCGTCAACCCGACCAACGACGGAACGATCATCCGCGTCGTCTTCCCGCAACTGACCGAGGAGCGCCGGCGCGAGCTGGTCAAGGTCGCGAAGGGCAAGGGCGAGGACTCCAAGGTCGCCATTCGCTCGATCCGCCGCCACGCCAAGGACGCCCTCGACAAACTCGTCAAGGACGGTGAGTCGGGCGAGGACGACGTCCACCGCGCCGAGGCCGAGCTCGACAAGTTGACCGGTACCTACACCGGGCGCATCGATGAGGCGGTCCGGGCCAAGGAATCCGAACTGCTCGAGGTCTGACGCGTGGCGTCCGACGACGAGCAGCGACCCGAGCCGGCCGCCCCGTCGGCGGTCTCCCGGGCTCGGCGCGTCGCCGGACTGGGCCGAACCGGGGGTGTCGCCGCGCCGCCGCCGCGGCCCAGACCGCCGGCCCGTGTCGCTGCCGAGACCGCGCCGACCGATCGCGCCGCGGCCGGGGGATCGGCGCCGTCCGACGCGGGCACCGCTGAACCGCCTCGATCGCGATCCGGACGCAACCTGCCGGTGGCCATCGGCGTAGGCGTCGGTCTCGGCGCGGTCATCGCGGCCAGCCTGTTCGCCTACCGGCCCAGCTTCGCGGTCATCGTCGGCGCCGCCGTCCTCTACGGCATCTACGAGCTGGCCCGGGCACTCGGATCGGCCGGGATCAGACCGGCGCTCACCCCGCTGCTCGTCGGTAGCGCCGCGTCACTCGTCGCCGCCTGGCAGCGCGGACCCAGCGGCCTGGTCGTCGGTGTGCTGATCACGCTAACCGGCGTCGTGGTCTGGCGCATCGCCGACGGCGCACTGGGATACACGCGTGATGTCACGGCGTCGGCGTTCATCCTGCTCTACGTCCCGGCCCTGGCCGGATTCGCAATCCTGCTCGCCCATCCCGGCGACGGAGCGGCCCGGGTGCTCGCCTTCGTCGCCACCGTCGTCTGCAGCGACACCGGTGGCCTGGCGGCGGGCGTCTTCTTCGGCCGCCACCCGCTCGCGCCGATCGTCTCGAAGGCCAAGACCTGGGAGGGTTTCGCCGGCTCCGCGCTGGCCTGCGCGGCCGCCGGGATCCTGTTCATGACGCTCACGTTCCACGAGGCATGGTGGAAGGGATTGCTGTTCGGGCTGGCCATCGTCGTCACCGCCACCCTCGGCGACCTGGGCGAGTCGATGATCAAGCGCGACCTCGAGATCAAGGACATGGGCAGCCTGCTGCCCGGGCACGGCGGGATCATGGACCGGCTCGACTCGCTGCTGCCCTGCGCCGCCGTCGCGTACCTGTTGCTGTCGGCGTTCGCCCCCGTGTGACGCGACCCGCGCTGACCAATCGATGAATCTGGGACAATCGACGGTGTCATGACTGCGCTTCCCCTCGTTTTCGACGCGCCCCGCCGCGGGCTGCCGCCGACCCACCTCGCCGACCTCGACCCAGCGGCCCTCCGGTCGGCGGTCACCGAGCTGGGGCTACCGGCGTTCCGGGCCGACCAGCTGGCCTGCCACTACTACGGCCGCCACGAGAACGACCCCGCCGCGATGACCGACCTGCCGGCCGGCGTCCGCGCGCAACTCGGTGCCGCCCTGCTCCCGACGCTGCTCACCGAGGTTCGCTCGCTCGAGACCGACGCGGGGACGACTCGCAAGACGCTGTGGCGGCTGCACGACGGCGCCCTCGTCGAGAGCGTCCTCATGCGCTATCCGGCCCGCCACGGCAGCCGGGAACGCATCACCGTCTGCATCTCCAGCCAGGCCGGCTGCGGCATGGCCTGCCCGTTCTGCGCGACAGGCCAGGGCGGGCTGACCCGCAACCTGGCCACCGCCGAGATCGTCGACCAGGTGCGCGCGGCCGCGCGGGTCGCGGCCGGCGGCCAACTGGGCGGGGGACCGGGCCGGCTGTCGAACGTCGTGTTCATGGGCATGGGCGAACCGCTGGCCAACTACAACCGGGTGGCGGCGACGCTGCGCCGGTTGATCACGCCGGCGCCGGCCGGCTTCGGGCTGTCCCGCCGCTCGATCACCGTCTCCACCGTCGGGCTCGTGCCGGCGATCAACCGGCTCGCCGACGAGAACCTGGACGTCACGCTGGCCGTGTCCCTGCACGCCCCGGACGACGAACTGCGCGACACGTTGGTGCCGGTCAATACCCGATGGAAGGTGGGCGAGGTGCTGGCCGCCGCCGACGCCTACGCCGCGCGCACCGGCCGTCGCTACTCCATCGAGTACGCGATGATCCGCGACGTCAACGATCACGCCTGGCGGGCCGACCTGCTCGGTGACCTGCTCGCGCCGCGGCTCGCGCACGTCAACCTCATCCCGCTCAACCCGACGCCGGGTTCGCAGTGGGACGCCTCGCCGAAGGCGGTCGAGCGTGAGTTCGTCCGACGCCTCGACATGCACGGGGTCCCGGTGACCGTGCGCGACACGCGAGGCCAGGACATCGACGGCGCTTGTGGCCAGCTGGCGGCCGCACCCTGATCGACACTGCCTCGCCATCCCCGCGGTCAGCTGTCGCCGGCTTGCTTCGGGATGCGGCTCGGTTGGACCGGACGCAGTCGGATCCGGTCGTCTCGTTCCGCAACGCGGTCGGCGTCGTCGCTCCGCTGGTGATCGGCACGGTGTCCGGCTCGGCCGCCTTCGGTCTGGCATCCACGATCGGGGCCCTGCAGACTGCATTGGCCGACCGGCCCGGGCCCTACCGATTGCGGATCCTGCGGATGCTGGGCACCGCGCTCGCGGCGGCGATCACCAGCGGCCTGGCCATCGCCGCCTCCCGCAGCGATGCGGCCTCGGTCCTGCTCCTGCTCGTCCTGTCCTTCGCGGCGGGGCTGTTGCTCGCCGGCGGACCGAGTGCCACGCAGGTGGGCATCGCGGGTGTCGCGGCCGCCCTCATTCTCGGCCACCTCTCGTCGCCCGGGTCGGCTGCTCCGCACGTCAGCCTGCTCGTGCTTCTGGGCGGCGTCGGGCAGACGCTGCTGGCGATCGCCGGCTGGCCGCTGCGGCGCCATCAGCCCGAACGCAGGGCGCTGGCCACGCTCTACCGCGAGCTCGCTGCCGCCGCCCGTGCGCAGCAGGGCAGCGTCGCCGGCCCGCCGGCCGGTATCACGCTGACGACGGTCCGGCAGACCCTCTACGGGCTGGGCCACGACCACGGCCCGAGCGTCGAGGCATATCGTGTGCTGCTGGACGAGGCCGAGCGGATCAGGCGCGAGATCGTCGTGCTCGTCGCCGTGGCCGAGCGGCTGGCCGACGAGGGCATGCCGATCCTGGCCGGGCTCGTCCGCGGTTCCCTGACGTCGGCCGCCTCCGTGCTGAACGAGGCCGGCGACGCGCTCGCCGAGGCCCGGCCCATCCGGGAATCGGCGCTGGCCGCCGCCCGCGCCGATTTCGGAAAGACGATCGAGCGCCTGGACAGCGACGATCACGCGGGCAACGAGCTGACCCGCCGGGCGGCCGCGGCCAGGCTGCGGGCGCTCGGCGGCCAATTGCGCGCGGTGGTGGAGAGTTCGCGCACCGGCGCCAGCGAGGGCCGCCGGGGTGAGGACACCGACCGCCTCGGGGTCCAGCTGTTGCGCGACCCGATCGCCATCCTGCGGGCCAACTTCTCGCTCGAGTCCGCCGTCCTGCGCCACGCGATCAGGCTGTCGGTGGTCGTGGCCGCGTCCGACCTGGTGCTGCGGTTGTCCCGCGTCGATCGGGGCTATTGGGTCTCCCTCACGCTGCTCGTCGTCCTGCGACCCGACTTCGCGACGACCCTGCAGCGATCGGTGATGCGCGTCGTGGGCACCGCGGTCGGCCTGCTGCTCGCCACCGGCCTCGTGCACTGGATTCCCGGCCGGGACTGGTGGCAGATCGCCCTCATCGCCCTGTTCGCCTTCGGCATGAGGTTCGCCGGCCCGGGCAACATCGCGCTCACTGCGGCCTGTCTGTCCGGCCTGGTGGTCGTGCTGCTGGAGATCAACGGGGTGCCGGCGCACACCACAGTTGTGAGCCGGGCCTTGGCGACCTTGGCCGGCGGCGGACTGGCGGTGCTGGCGGCGCTGGTCTGGCCGGCTTGGGAACGACGCTTCGTGGCGGTCCGGCTCGCGGAACTGCTCGACGCCTACAGCGACTACGCGCGCGTCGTCGTCGATCCGGATGCTGATCGCGGCACCGTCCAGCGGGCCCGGGCTGCGTGCCGGCTGGCCCGGACGAACGCGCAGGCCTCGGTCGACCGGGCCGGCTCGGAACCGGTGCGCGGTCAGGGCGAGGTCGAGCTGGGCCGGGCTGTCCTCGCGCACACGCACCGGTTCATCCACGCCATGCTGAGCGTGGACGCGGTGCGCCCGGCGATCCGCCGTGCCGGTGGCATCGATGCGCTGATCGAGTTCCTCACCGCCGCGGCGGGCGTGCTCGAGGCGGCGCACGACGCACTCAGTCGCGGTGAGCCGCCGGCCGCGGTCGCGTCGCTGCGCGGCCGGCAGGACGAACTGGCCACTCGGCTCGGCGCCGACCCGGACGCGGCGGACGGTCTTGAAACCGTGTCGACGCTGATCGAGGCGAGTGACCGGATCACCAACAGCCTCGACACCCTCGTCGAGGAGCTGCAGCGGCAGCTCCCGCTGACGTCGGGTCGGTGAGCACCAATTCCCCCTCAGCGCGGAGCGTGGGGCTTGGCCGAACGCCAGAGGTCGGCGGTACCGGACGGGATGTAGCAGTCGTCGGCGGGCCGGCGCCCCGCGGTCTTGCCGGCCGGATGCCGCACGGGCCAGTCGGCCTGCTGGCGCCACCAGAAGAACGGCATGCGGGCGAGAGCGGAACGGGACAACGACTGGCTGGACAGCGCGGTCATGGCGATCTCCTCGGATGCGGCCGCCGGAGCGGCGACGACACAGGGGAGGAGTGTCGGAACTAGAACGTGATACAGCTCGGATCGACGCGGCCGCAGTGTCCGCGGCCACTTCCGAGGCGCCGGCTCGGGAGCCGGCGCCTCGACAGCGGTCACTGCCCTTCCGACACCGGGTAGATCTCGCCGGCGACGAGGCCATGCGCTTCGTGGTGCACCTGCGCGGCTGCTTCGGCCGACGGCGCCTCGACGAGGCAGAAGATCTTGCCGTTCTGCTCGTCCACCCAGTGGCGCCGGTAGTCCACGCCGTACTTCCCCTGGGTGTTCAGATCGGCCTGATGCGCCTGCGCGGCATCGGCGAGGCCGATCGCTCCGTCCATCGTGTGGACATCTATGTACAAACCCATTTCCTTCTCCTTTTCTCGGCCGTGCGGCCGCTGTGAGGATCCAGTCTCATGCCCGCCGCGCGGCCCGACCATGACCGCGAAACCGGCGTACTTGACCCGGTGACCAGTCCTCCGTCACTCCAGATGGAAGCCGCGATCGCGCGGCTGCGGTTGCAGGGTGCGGTCTTCCTGCGGGCCGAGTACCGCGACCCGTGGGCCTACGAGTCGCTCACCGGCGCCACCGCGGCGTACCTGCGGCCCGGGACCGATCGCGTCATCCTGTTCCACGTCGTCAGTTCGGGCACCTGCTGGGTACAGGTCGGTGACGGCCCCAAGCACTGGGCCGCAACCGGCGACGTCATCGTGCTGCCCTACGGCGATCAGCACCAGATCGGCGGCGAGACGGAGACCGACACGGTGCCGATCGAGACGTCCCTGCAACCGCCGCCCTGGACGACGATGGCCGTGCTGCGGCACGGAACGGGCGGCCCGCGCACCGACGTGGTGTGCCGGGTACCTGCACATCACCGATCCGCTCTTCAACCCAGAGCTGCGCGTGTTCCCGCCGGTGTTCGTGGTCCGACCGGCGCCGCCGCCGAGTGGGTGAGCGCCAACATCGCCTTCGCGCTGCAACAGACGTCCGCGTCCCCGGCGACCCCGCCAGCAGGTGCGACCCGGCTGCCCGAACTGCTGTTGGTCGAGGTCCTGAGCCTGCATCTCGCCGGCGCGCCGGCGTCCGAACACGGCTGGGCGGCTGCCCTCACCGACCCGATCCTGGCGCCGGCCCTCGCCGCCATTCACGGCGCCCCGAAACGCCGCTGGACCGTCACCGAGCTGGCCGCGGCCGCGGCGGTCTCGCGCTCGCTGCTCGACAGCCAGTTCCGCAAGGTGCTCGGGCGCTCGCCGATCCGCTACCTCACGGAGTGGCGCATGCACCTCGCCCAGGATCTGCTCGCCACCACCGATCTCGGAGTGGTCGCCGCCGCGCACCGCGTCGGCTACTACGCCGAGGAGGCTTTCAGCCGGGCGTTCAAGCGCGTGGTCGGGTCGCCGCCCGGGGCCTGGCGCGCTGCTTTTGGGCAGCGCGGAGAATGACCGGGTGACCGACTCCGACGACGCGGCCGAGGGCGAACCGGACTACCGCGCCAGCATGGCCGCCGAGCGGACCTATCTGGCCTACGTCCGGACGGGGCTGGCCCTGCTCGTCGCCGGCGTGGCGGTCGTCGGCGCGCTGCCGCACGCCGGGGCCGACGTGCTGCGCCGGGTGATGGGAATCGGGCTGATCGTGCTCGGGGCGATCGTGCTGGCCACCGCCCGTCCACGCTGGCTCGCGATCGACCGAGCGATGCGCCGGCGCGAGCCATTGCCGGGCGCGCCGGTGGTCGGCGCACTGGGCTTCGTGCTGGTCGCGGCGGCGGCCCTGGCCGTCGTCATCGTCTTGTCCCTGTGACAGATGCGAGACCGGGCGGTATGAGTCTGCGTCCGTGCGGAGCCGTCCTGACGGCAGCGGGACTGATCGGGGTCGCCGCTGTCCTCCTCGGCGCGTCCCCGGCCGCCGCCGTGGCCGGCGCAACGCCGGCGACGGCCGGCCAGGCCCCGTTCGCAGTTCGCCTGACCATGACCCACATCCCACGCAGCGACGGCACGTTCTACGACAGCGCGTGCTCGGCGGCGTTGATCTCGCCGACCACGATCATCACGGCGGGGCACTGCTTCCACGATGTGAATCGCAACCCGGTGAGCGGTCCGGTCCCGTATTCGACGATGGCCACGTTGAACACCAACGACCTGGCGGTGTCGTCGGGGGAGAGCCGCAGTGTCCTGAGCGTGCAGCAGTCCCGCTCGACCGACGTCGCGATCGCGCGGCTGTCGGCCTCGGTCACGGACGTCACGCCGCTCGGCCTCAACCGGACCAAACCGGCCACCGGATCCATCGTGACGTTGGCCGGCTGGGGAGCGACGTCGTCGGTGAACCCGTCGCCGTCGACCGTTCTGCGCGTGGGTCGGCTGAAGATCACCAGCGTGAAAAACAGCTACGTCTACGTCGTCGGCTACGCGCCGTCGACCGAGACGAGTGCCTGCCTGTACGACTCCGGGGCTCCGTACTTCACGACGCCGGTCGCGGGAGCGCCGCTGCTCGTGTCGGTCGAGAGCGACGGGCCGGACTGCCCGCACACGACCCCGGAAACGACGGCACGGGTGGACAACATCGCAAGCTGGATCAGATCCGTGGTTGCGGACCTGCCGTAGCGCAGCGAGCCCGGTACCGCGTCGCCCGAACGCAGTACCGGGCTCCTCCGGCTCTGGTCTCAGTCGGCGAAGGCCGGGACCGGTTCGCCGTCGGGGGCCGATGCGGTCGGCTTGCGCTCCGAGCGGATCGCGAAGCTGACGAGCAGCAGCGTGCCGACCAGGAAGATCGTCGCCGTCCAGAACGACTTGTCCGCGGCGGTCACGAACACCCGCCGGGCCGCCTCTCCACTGGAGATGCCGGCCGGAAGATGCGCCGTCGCCGACTTGCTGGCACTGCCGAAGACGGTGACCAGCACAGCCAGACCGAGCGATCCGCCGACCTGCTGCATGACGTTGACCAGCCCCGACGCGGCGCCGGCGTCCTTCGGGTCGACCCCGTCGAGCGCTGCCGTCGTCAGCGGGACGAAGGCCAGCCCGTTGCCCATGCCGAACACGAGCAGCGGACCGACGAGCGACAGGTAGCCGCTGTTCTCGCCGAGCTGGGTGAGCCAGAGCATGCCGAGCGTCGAGAACGAGATGCCGATGATCATCAGCCGGTGGGCGCCGACCTTCTCCACCAGGTAGCGCGCGCTCAGCTGGGAGGCGGTGAACACGATCGCCGTCAGGGGGATGAAGGCGAAGCCGGTCTTCAGGTCGCTGTAGCCGAGCACGCCGCGCAGGAACTGGGTGAGGAAGAAGAACATGCCCATCATTCCGGCGACGAGCAGCAGCCGGGCGACGTAGGAGCTGCTCCGGTTCCGGCTCGCGAACAAGCGCAGGGGGGTGATCGGCGCTTCAGCGGTCAGTTCGATCCGGACGAAACCGGCGATCAGCACCAGCCCCACGGCGAACGATTCGATCGTGCGGGCGTTGGACCAGCCGTCGGATGCCGCATTCACGAAGCCGTAGACGAGCGCCGTCATGCCGAGCGTCGACGTCACCGCGCCGGCCAGGTCGAACCGACCGGGCTGACGGGCGGTCTCCGGCAGCGTGGGCCGAGCCAGAACCAGCAGGACCAGGCCGATCGGGACGTTGACGAACAGCACCCAGCGCCACGACGCCCATTGCGACAACATCCCGCCGGCGATGAGCCCGACCGCGCTGCCGCCGATGGAGACTGCCGTGTAAAGCCCGATCGCCCGCGTGCGCTCGCGCGCCTCGGGGAACATGGTCATCAACAGGGCGAGGGCCGACGGCGACGCCAGCGCTCCGCCGACGCCCTGCACAGCACGCGCGACGAGCAGTTCGCCGGGGTTGGTGGCGAAGCCGCCGACGAGCGAGGCCAGTGTGAACAGGGCGATCCCGGCCAGGAAGACCCGGCGCCGGCCGAGGATGTCACCGGCGCGGGCGCCGAGCAGGAGCAGGCCGCCGAAGGTGAGCGTGTACGCGTTGACCACCCACGACAGACCGGCGGAGGAGAAGCCGAGCGAGTTCTTGATGTCGTGCAGCGCGATGTTCACGATCGTCGCGTCGAGCACCACCATGAGCTGGCTGGTGAGAATGAGGGAGAGGACGAGCCCGGGGTGCCCGTGCCGCAGCCGGAGCCGGCGCCGCGGGGCCTCGGCCAGCTCGGCCGACGCTGCGGAGCGTGGGTCCGATGGGCGGGTAGCAGACTGGATCGTCACGAGCAATTCCTCGGTTCGGGTAGTAGCATCGATCTAAGCGGAAGGGCCCTCCGGTAATTCCGAACTATACGGAGGTGGCCTCCGGTTAGCAATCTGATTATCAGGAAATCCTTCGGAGGGCCGAGTGGTGCGGTCGGCGAGCACTCCGTACGCGTCGCGCGACGGCACCGTCGAACCAGCAGACGGTGCGGTTGCGCGGCCCTTACGCGCCGACGCCCAGCGCAACCGGGCCGCCCTGATCGCTGCCGCCCGCACGCTGTTCACCGAGCGCGGTTCCGAGGCGTCGCTGGAAGAGATCGCCCGCCGGGCCGGCGTCGGTGTCGGCACTCTGTACCGGCATTTCCCCAGCCGCCAGGACCTCATCGAGGCGGTCTACGTCGAAGAGGTCGAGGCGCTGTGCCGCTCGGCCGAGGACTTCACCGGCGGGTCGTCGTGGGACGCCCTGGTGCACTGGTTCGACCGGTTCGTCGACTACGTCGCCACCAAGAAGGCGCTGCTCGAGGAACTGATGGCGACCATCGGCCAGGACGCGCCGGTCTTCCGGACCTGCCACGATGCGATCTTCGCCGCCGGCCGGCCCTTGCTCGACCGGGCCAAGCGCGACGGCGTCGTCCGTCCCGAGGTCGAGTTCATCGACGTGCTCCGCATGGTCAGCGGGGTCACGATGATCCGTAACGCCGAGCCCGAGGACATCCGCCGGGTGCTGTCGATGGCGCTCGACGGGCTGCGCTACCGCCCGACCGGCCCAGCCTGACCGAGCTGACGCACGGAGGCCGGCAACGCGATCGCGCTTCGGAGATCGGGCGCCGGGACCGGCGTGGTGTAGCTCGTGACCATCGGCACGACGCCGGCCCACGCGTCGCCCGCGACGTCCTCGGGCGGGTCGTCGGGCCAGCCGTCGGACACCTTCAGCGACCACTCGACGATCGGCAGGGCGAGCACCTGTGTCGCGTCGAGTTCGCGCGGCGTCGGCCGGCGCAGTTCGCCCGATCGTCCCGGCAGCAGCGCCTCGGTGATCAGGTCGAGCGCCGATTCGCGCTCGTCGGCCCCGACCACCCCACACTCGCCGAAGATCACCGCACTGCGGTAGTGCAGCGATGACTCGAACGCCGAGCGGGCGACGACCAGACCGTCGAGCGCGGTGACCGCGAGGCACGCCGGCGCGCCGCCGGCCAGGGCGCGCATCCACGGCGAGCCGGTCGACCCGTGGGCCAGGACCCGGTCGCCGTCGCGCACGACCGCGGTCGGGATGACCATGGGCCGGCCCAACGGGTCGTTCAGCCCGAAGTGGCCGACCCGCGTCGAGTCCAGCAACGCGTCGAGCTCGGCCCGTTCCGGGCGTGCCTTCTTGCGCAGCCGGGTGATCGCCGTTCGTTCGATGGTCACGTACCCATCATCGCCGTCACCACCGACGCCAAGCGGGACGGGCGCCCGCGGCGCTGTTCGGCGGCGTCGGCCCAGGTCATGGCCCGCAGTCCGGCATTGGCGCCGAGCCAGCGCAGCGGTTCCGGCTCCCACCGGCGGCTGCGGTGCCCGACCCAGGGCAGGCGCGTCAGCTCGCTGTCGCGGCCGAGGATCAGGTCGGTGAGCGTCCGCCCGGCCAGGTTGGCCGTCGCGACGCCGTCCCCGACGTAGCCGCCCGCCCACCCCAGGCCGGTCGTGCGTTCCAGGCCGACCGAGGCGTGCCAGTCGCGCGCGATACCCAGCGGACCGCCCCAGCGGTGCGTGATCGCCACGTCGCGCAGCACCGGGAACAGGTCGACCAAGGATGCCTGCAGGGCGGCGAACACCGCGGGAACCCGGTCGTAACCGGCGGAGATCCGCGAGGCGTAGTGATACGGCGCGCCGCGCCCGCCGAAGACGAGTCGGCCGTCCGCACTGCGCTGGCCGTAGATGATGAGGTGCCGGTGGTCGCTGAACGTTTCCCGCTCACTCAATCCGATCTCGTCCCAGACCGCATCGTCCAGCGGCTCGGTCGCGATGATCAGCGAGTACACCGGGGCCAGCACCCGCTTCGATCCCGGCAGCTGGGCCGTGTACCCCTCGGTCGCCCGAATGACGTAGTCGGCCCGGACCGTCCCGCGATCGGTGGCAACGGCGTGCGGGTCGAGCCTGGCCACCGTCGTGTTCTCGGCGATCAGCGCACCCCGCTGGGCCACGACGTCGGCCAGTACGCGGACGAGCTTCGCCGGCTGGAGTGCGGCGCAGTGCGGCGTGTAACTGGCGCCGAGCACGCCCGTCGCGTCGAGCCGCGCCCGGGCCGCGGCCTCGTCGAGCAAGGTCACGCCGAGTCCGAACTCGGTCGACTCCGCCACCTCTTCCCGGGCGCGCTGCAGTTGGGGCACCGAGCGGGCCAGGACGACGGTGCCGCCCATCACGACGTCGGCGTCGATCTCCTCCGTCTCAGTGACCCTCACGACCTCGGCCACCGAATCGCGCATGGCGGCGTACTGAGCGGTGGCGGCGGCACGGCCGGCCTCGCGCGCGAGGGTGCTCGCGCCGACCGGGAAGAGCGCCGAGCACCAGCCGCCGTTGCGGCCGGACGCGCCGAAGCCGGCGACCTCCTTCTCGAGCACCGCGATCCGGATCGACGGTTCGGCCGCCTGCAGGTAGTACGCCGTCCACAGCCCGGTGAACCCGGCCCCGACGACGGCCACGTCGACGTCGAGGTCGCCGGCCAGCGCCGGCCGCGGCCGCAGCGGCTCGGCGAGCTGGTCGAACCACAGCGACACCGTGCGGTAGTCCCCCACCGGTCAGGCGAGCACGTCGTCCAGGGCCACCGCGGTGTAACCGTGCGCTTCGGCGACCGGCCCGTTCGTCAGCTGTCCCTCGTGGGTGTTCAGCCCGAGCGCCAGCGGTCGGTCGGCGCGCAACGCATCGCGCCACCCCCGATCGGCGAGTTCCAGGGCGTAGGGCAGCGTCACGTTCGTCAACGCATACGTGGACGTGTGGGGGACGGCGCCGGGCATGTTGGCCACGCAGTAGAAGACCGACTCGTGCACCTTGTAGGTCGGGTCGGCGTGCGTCGTGGGACGGGAGTCCTCGAAGCAGCCGCCCTGGTCGATGGAGATGTCGACGAGTACCGAACCCGGCTTCATCCGCGAGACGAGCTCGTTGCTGATCAGCGTCGGCGCCTTGGCGCCCGGGATGAGCACCGCGCCGATGACGAGGTCGGCATCCAGGACGGCCCGCTCGACCTCATAGGCGTTGGACGCGACCGTCTGGCAGTGACCCTGATAGATCGCGTCCATCTGCCGCAACCGGGCGACGTTCTTGTCGAGCAGCAGGACCTCGGCCTGCATGCCGAGCGCGATGGCGGCGGCGTTCTGCCCGGACACGCCGGCACCGATCACGACGACCTTCGCGGCGTAGACGCCGGGCACGCCGCCCATCAGCGTCCCGCGGCCGCCGCCTTGGCGCATCAAGTGGTACGAGCCCACTTGCGGTGCGAGGCGACCCGCGACCTCGGACATGGGGGCCAGCAGCGGCAGCGAATTGTCGGGCAGCTGGACGGTCTCGTAGGCGATGCCGGTCGTCCCGGCGGCGAGCAACGCGTCGGTGCACGCCTTGTCGGCGGCAAGATGCAGGTAAGTGAACAGCACCTGGTCCTTGCGCATCCGGTGGTACTCCTCGGCGACCGGCTCCTTCACCTTCAGCACGAGGTCGGCGCTGCCCCAGACCTCGTCCGCGCTGGGCAGGATCTGTGCGCCCGCGGCGACGAAGTCGTCGTTGGTGATCGCCGAACCCACGCCGGCCGCGTCCTCGATGAAGACCTCGTGGCCGTGCCGGGTCAGCTCGTTCACCCCCGCCGGAGTGATGGCCACCCGGTACTCGTTGTTCTTGACCTCGCGGGGAACGCCGACCTTCATCTCCGGACTCCTTCACGGTAATGGCAGCAGAGGCCAGAATGAAGGATCAGGCGATAAGTGGCTAGATCCCTGAACAAGATTCTGTAAGCTATGTCCATGCCGCGCAAATCAGCGAGTATCGCCGCAGATCCGGTCCGCCGGCCGAACATCCTTCGGCCGGTTCCCGACGAGGTCGACCGCCGGTTGCTCCGCGAACTCGCCGCCGACGCCCGGATACCGAACAACGCGCTGGCGCAACGGGTCGGCATCGCGCCGTCCACGTGTTTGGGGCGCGTGCGGGCGCTGCGCGAGAGCGGTGTGATCCGCGGCTATCACGCCGACATCGACCCGGCGGCACTCGGCCGGCCCATCCAGGCCATGATCGCGGTCCGCCTGCAGTCCCATGCTCGCGGACACATCCCCGACTTCATGGCCAAGATCGCAACGCTGCCCGAGGTGCTCAACGTCTTCTTCCTCGGCGGGGCCGACGACTTCCATGTGCACATCGCCGCGTCCAGCACCGACAACCTTCGCGACTTCGTGGTCGTCAACCTCAGCGGCGACCCCGACGTCGCGCTGACCGAGACGAATTTGATCTTCGACCACGTGCGGGCCGGGTTGGCGAACTGAGACGTCAGCCGCCGGAGCGGGCGAAGACCTCTGCCGAGAACGCTCCGGACGCGAGCAGCTGACGCGACAGCCCGCGGCCGAGCTCGATCAAGCGGTCGGTTGCCTCCGGCCCGATCGTGATCCACGGCGCCGCCCCGAGCTCGTCGGTCGCCCGCTCGACAGACTCCCGTAGCTCCAGGCCCGCAGCAGTGAGGCCCCCGTCGCCGTCCAGGATCCCGGCCGCCTGCAGGCGATCCGCGGCGGCGTCCCACTCGTCGTCCGACCAGCCGCGCGTCGCCTTCGCGGCCGGCACGGTGAATCCGCGGCCCGTCGCGGTGTGAGTGATGAGCGCGTCGAGGCCGGTCAGGCCCGACCCCAACAGGGTGGCGACGTGACCGTCGCCCCGGTATTCGCGTAACAGGGTCACGGCGTGCCAGAGCAGCAGATGTGGCTCGGTCGGCCAGGGGAGCTCGGCATGCGCCGCGTAGAGCGGGCGGCCTTGCGGGCTGAGGTCGACGGTGGCGGCCCGGGCCAGCTCGGCGGCCTCCTCGACGACAGGCGAAAGCGCAACGTCGTCGCCGAGCAGTCGGCGAAGGGCCCGGTCCGCGGCCCGCACGCGGGCGGCCAAGATGTCGTCGAGCGAGGCCAGCCCCCACGCGCGCGGGATGTGCCGCGCGACCAGGGCGGGATTGAAGTTGTAGAACGTTGCCGTCGTCACGCCGGCCGACACGGCGCCCATCGGGGCCGAGCGGCTGGCGAAGTAACACATCCGACCCGGCCGAAGCCCCACCGCGGTGAGCTCCTCGTCGGACTCCGGGGCGAAGTACAGCATCGCGTGCAGCGAGTCGACCGCTCGGTTCGCGCGCCCGGCCACACCGGCAGGAAGGGGAACGGGCACGCCGCCACCTTAGCCGCAGGCTGAGGCCACTGAACGCGATGGAGCGCCCGTCCGTAGTTTCAAGCAGGTCCCCAGACGAGACGGAGCGCACCTGTGCTGAACAAGATCCACGGCCTGCCCGCACACGTGCTGCTCATCCATGCGGTGGTGATCCTCTTCCCCCTTGCCGCGGGGATGCTCGTCGCCAGTGCGGTGTGGCCGGCCGCCCGTCGCAAGCTGACCTGGCTGACCCCCGCGCTGGCCTTCGCCGTGCTCGCTCTTGTGCCGGTGACCACGAACTCCGGCGAGTGGCTCCAGAAGCGGCTTCCCGACACCGCGGCGATCGAGAAGCACGCCCACCTCGGGCACGATCTGTTGCCCTGGGCCGTCGGGATCTTCGCGCTCGCCGCGGCGGTCTGGCTGCTCGACCGGCGCTACGACCTGTCCTGGCGGCCGACGCCCATCGACCGGGGCGAACCCGTGGAACCCCCGCCTCCGGCGCCGGCCGACAGGGGCGGTTCGGCGATGGCCACCCTGACCCGGCCGGCTGCGGCCGCAACGGCCCGACCGCTCCCGGTGTGGGTCACCGCCGTCGTCGCCGTCCTGGCCATCGGCGTCTCCACCGGCGGTGTCGTCCAACTGGTCCGGATCGGTGACTCCGGCGCCAAGGCGGTCTGGGGCAGCACCGCGGACCTGCCGGTGCAGAGCGGTTCCGGGGGCGACTGACTGGCGGTCGCGCCGGTATTGGATACCGTCGCGGGGTGAGTGCGGACCCCACCACCATCGTCATCGTCGACGATGCCGCCGAGGTGCGCGCGCTGGTCAAGACCCATCTGACCCTCTCTCGCCGCTACACCGTCCTCGCCGAGGGCGCCGACGGCCAAGAGGCGATCGACCTCGTCTCCCGCCACCAACCCGAGATGGTGCTGCTCGACGTCTCGATGCCGCGGATGGACGGGCTCACGGCGCTGCCCCGGATCGCCGAGGTTGCGCCGCAGGCCCGGGTAGTGCTCTACACCGGCTTCGACGAAGGTGGTCTCTCGGCCCGCGCTCGCGAGTTGGGCGCGGCCGGCCTGATCGAGAAGTCGGGCCAGATCGGCGAGCTGGCCGACCATCTCGACGCCATCAAGAACACCACCAAGGCCGGCCAGGCAGGCACGACGGCCTCGCAGGCAGCCCGCGCGCGCCGAGACGAACCGACCATCCTCGACGAGCACCTGGAACGGTTCCGGGAGGTGTTCGAGGAAGCCGCTATCGGCATGGCGACGATGACGCTCACCGGTCACATCGTCCGCGCCAACAAAGCGCTGGCTGCCCTCGTGGGTCGGCCGGTGCACGACCTGGTGGGCACGCCCTACTCGGACCTGGTCTCGAACAGCGACGGCGAAGCGGTCGCCCAGGCCCTGCGCGACGCACAGGACGGTCGCGCCGCCGCGGTCCAGTTCGAGCTGCAGGTCGGCCCCCCCGTCGAGCGACGCTGGCTGTTGGCCACGGCGGCGCCGGTCCGCGACGCGCGCGGCCGTCCGCTGTACCTGTTCGTGCAGAGCCAGGACATCAGCGCCCAGCGGCGAACCGAGGAGCAGCTGCGGCAGAGCGAGGAACGCTTCCGCCTGCTCGTCGAAGCCGTGCAGGACTACGCGATCTTCATGCTCGATCCGACCGGCGTGGTGATCAGTTGGAATGCCGGTGCGCAACGGATCAAGGGGTACGAGGCGCACGAGATCATCGGGCAGCACTTCCGGCAGTTCTATCCGGCGGAGATGCAGTCGATCAAGCATCCCGAGCACGAGCTCGAGTTGGCCCTGCGCGACGGTCACTACGAGGAAGAGGGTTGGCGCATCCGCAAGGACGGCAGCCGGTTCTGGGCGACCGTCGTGATCACGGCCGTCCACAACCCGCAAGGGGAACACATCGGCTTCGCGAAGGTGACCCGCAACATCGACGAACGGCGCCGGATGTTGCTCGAGGCCGAGGCCGCCGCCCATGCGCTGGCCACCGCCAACGCCGAACTCGAGGCGGCGAACGCCCGGCTCGCCCGTGAGGCCGCAGACCAGGCCCAGTTCCTCGCCGTGACCGCCCACGAGCTGCGCACACCGGTGAGCGTGCTCAGCGGATCGGCCTCGTTGCTGGTGCAGCACTGGGACCAGCTGACCGATAGTGAGCGGGCCGAGCTGTCCCAGTCGATGACGACCAGCGCGGGCCGGCTGCAGCGCCTGCTCACCGATCTGCTGAGTGCCTCACGCCTCGAGTCCAAAGTCATCAGTCTCGAGCTGCAGCCGGTGGAGGTGGCCGGCTTGCTCACCCGGGCGGTCGCCGCGGCTCGCGCCGCCGTGCCCGACGCCGACATACGTCTCGAGGAGCCCTCGGAGCTGTACGTCCTCGGCGAGCCGGATCGACTGGCTCAAGCCATCGACAACCTGATCACCAACGCGCTCCGGCACGGCGTCCCTCCCGTCTCCGTACGCGCCGACCGGCGCGCCGACCGGGTGGAGATCACCGTCAGCGATCGAGGAGCCGGGGTGGCCGAAGGCGTCGAAGGCCGCCTCTTCGAACGGTTCGCCACCGGGACTCATCGCGGCGGGACCGGCCTCGGACTGTTCATCGTGCGGGAGCTGGCCCGGGCCCACGGCGGTGATGCCTTCTACGCACCTGCGGCGGACGGGAGCTCGAGCTTCGTCGTGTCACTCCCGGTGTACGAGCGGGCCTGAGGTGGCCGCCGCACCGAATCGCCTCGCTCTGCCCTAATGTCAGGGAGGTGCCGATACGGGTCCTGCTCGTCGACGACGTCCCTGACGTCCGGCGACTCGTCCGGACGGCCCTGCGGTTCCGCGGCGCGTTCACCGTCGTCGGTGAGGCCGCCAACGGAACTGAGGCGATCGCCCTCACCGAAGAGCTGCGCCCCGACATCGTCGTCCTGGACATCGGCTTGCCCGACCTTGCGGGCCAAGAGGTGCTCACCCGGATCCGCGCGCTGGATCCGGCGACGAAGGTGGTCGTGTTCTCCGGCACCGAACCGCGCGATGTGGCCGGCCTGGCCGCGCGGGTCGACGGCTATGCCCTCAAGGACAGCCAACTCGACTACCTGGTGGAGTTGCTCGAAAGCCTGGGCGAGCGACGACCCTCCCAGACTTCGCGGCATCTGGACGGGTCGGTCACCAACGCCCGTGACGCCCGCGTCTTCACCCGGCAGACGCTCGAGGAATGGCGCATTCCCGACGACGTCGTCGACGACGTCCTGCTGGTCGTCACCGAACTGGTCAACAATGCCGTCACCCATGCGCAGTCCGGCAGCGAGCTGCGGTTGTCCCTCACCTCGACGTCACTGCGCGTCGAGGTGATCGACGAGGGGAGCGGGACGCCCGATCCGCTGCCGCCCAGCTCCACCCGCAACCACGGGCGGGGCCTGCACCTCATCGATGCGCTGACCGCCGCCTGGGGCTACGAGCCGATCGAGGCAGGCGGCAAGATGGTGTGGGCGGAACTGCTGCCGAGCTCCGCTCAGTAGGACTCGCGCGGGACGCTCAGCCGAGGTACGCCACCCAACCCCAGGTTGTACCGGACGCTGTCGGCGTACTCGGCCAGCTTGTTCCACAAGGCCGCGTGGGCCGGCCACGGGATGGGCTCGTCGCCGTCGAGCCAGCGCTCGCCGAACGTAACCCAGACGAGGGTCCAGCCGGCCGCGACGTCCCAGGCGCCCAAGCGCTGCTCCACCAGCGATCGACGGATCTGGAAGGCCAGGCGCGGGGCGTCGGGGAAGGTCGTCACGGTGTGCACGGTCCACACCCGGAAGTCGTTCGACATCAGATCGAGCTCGAAGTCGCCGAGCACGCGCGGGTCGACCAGCACGGTCGCGACGTTCTCGTAGCCCTGCCCTCGCACGATTCAATTATCCACCAACGCGGGGGCCCGACCACAGAGGTGGCCCGCGCTGTTGATGTTCGTAAGGCTCATTGCTCCTGTTCTGTGGGCCTGATCAACAGCTCGTTGACGGCCACGCGACGCGGTCGCGTGACGATGTACCCGATCGCGTCAGCGATGTCCTCCGCCTCCATGCGCTCCATGTTCGAGAAGCGGCTGCGCAGTCCTTCCTGGATCTCCGGCCGGTTGTGGCCGGCCAGCTCGGTCGCCACCGCGCCCGGTTCGACGAGTGACACCCGGACATGGCGGCGGGTGACCTCCTGACGCAGCGATTCGCCGAACGCCCCGACGCCGTGCTTCGTCAGGTTGTAGACGCCGCTGCCGTTGCGGGCGACGCGCCCGGCCACGCTGCTGAGCAACACCAGATCGGCGACATTGCGCGGGCCGGACGACGCGGCGGTCAGCAGATGCGGTAGGGCGGCATGCGAGGTGTACAGCAGGCCCAGGATGTTGACGTCGACCATCCGCTGCCACTCGTCCACGGGCGCGCCTTCGATCGGGCCGAGCAGCATCATGCCGGCGTTGGCCACGACCGTGTCCAACCGCCCGAGCTGCCGCACGGTCTGCTCGACCGCATCGCGCGCCGCTGCCTCGTGAGTGACATCGGCCTCGATCACCAGGGCTTCGCCGCCGGTCCCCGAGATCCGGGCGGCTAGGTCGTCCAGGCGCTCGCCCCGCCGGGCCACCAGGGCGACCTTGGCGCCGTGTCCGGCCAGTTCGAGGGCGGTCGCCTCGCCGATGCCACTGCTCGCGCCGGTGACGAGTGCGACGGTGTCGTCCAGTCGTTCTGCCATGCCACCATCCTTACCGCATGCCGCCCGCCACCTTATCGATCGGTGGTGACGGGGTGCCTACGGCGAGCGTCATCAGACCGACGCCGGTGTGGTCTCCGCCGCCGGCGCGGGCTCTGCGGCCAGGTGCACTTCCGCGCCCCGGGCATTGTGGGTCCGCAACCCGATGAGGGCAGCACCGAGCAGGAAGATGCTGGCGACCACCAGCGCGCGACCGAAGCCGTCGGTCAGCGCCGTCGGGACGGGATGCCCGGACCGCACCTGAGCATTCGTGCGCGACGTCGCGACGGCCGAGAGCACGGCCAAGCCCAACGCTCCGCCCACCTGTTGCGACGCGTTGATCAGCGCCGCTGCCAGCCCGGCCCGATCGGCCGGGACCCCGGCGTTGGCTGCGGTCGTGACAGCGACGAACACGAAGCCCAGGCCGACCGCCATGACCAACATGCCGGGCAGGAGGTCCGAGGCGTAGGAGCCGTGGACCGGGATGCGCGACAGCCAGAAGACGCCGCCGGCCGCGATCACTGAACCGGCGACGATGAGTGGCCGGGTGCCGACGCGGGCGAGCAGGTTGGACGCGATGCCGGCCGCGACACCCACGACGCCGCACAGCGGAAGGTAGGCCACGCCGGTCTTGATCGGCGAGTAGCCGAGGACGTTCTGCATGTACAGGGTGAGGAAGAAGAACATCGCGATCATCCCGGCCAGCGCGATCAGCTGGGTGACGTTGGCCGCGACCAGCCCCCTGATCCGCAGCGTGGGAAGGGGCAGCAGCGGCGTGCGACCGCGGTGCTCGACCCACAGGAAGGCCGCGAGCAGGACGGCCGCGCCGGCGAACTCGGCGATGGTCCGCCCAGCGCCCCACCCGTCGTCCGGCGCCTTGACCAGGCCGTACACCAACAGCAGCATGCCGCCGGTGACAAGCGTCGCGCCGAGCACGTCGAAGTCCCGTCGCCGACTCGTCCGGCGGTCGTTCGGAAGCAGCCGGAACACCGCCGGGAGCACGAGCACGCAAGCGATGGGATTGACCAACATCACCCAACGCCAGCCGGGGCCTTGGGTGAGCACGCCGCCCAGGAAGACGCCGACGGCCGAGGCCAGGCCGCCGACCCCGCCCCAGGCCCCCAGTGCCTTGTGCCGGTCCGTCCCCTCCTGAAACGTCGTCGTGAGGATGGACAGTGCGGCCGGCAGCATCAACGCAGCACCGATGCCCTGCGTGAGCCGGGCCGCGACCAGGAGCCCGGCGTCGCCGGCCAGGCCGCCGGCCAGTGACGCGAGGCCGATGATCACGGTGCCGGTGGCCAGCACGCGGCGCCGGCCCAGTAGGTCGGCGACCCGGCCGCCCAGCAGCATGAAGCCGCCGTAGGTGAGCAGGTAGCCACTCGGTACCCATTGCAGGTTCTGTACCGAGAAGTTCAGGTCCTTGCGGATGTCGGGCAGCGCGACGTTGACGATCGAGGCGTCGACGAAGTCCAGGAAGGCAACGGCGCAGAGCAGGGCGAGCACGAGTTTCCCGTGCCTGGTCGCGAGCGTTGACGAGGGCGAAGGCAGTGATGCGTCCTTCATGGGGCGGTCCCTTCGAGAAGCGGATACGTCGCCGGCGATGGGTGGCCCGCCGCGCGACCGGTCATCCGTATGACGGATCGTCGCCGGGCGAGGTGACCGGCCGGGGCGTGACGGTGGCCTCGGTTAGGCTCCCGACTCGTGCCGGGTCAGGATGCGTCGCACGTCGCCCTGGCGGTCGGGCTCGCGGCGTCGGCCGCGCTCGCGTTCGCGGTGGCAACGGTCACCGAGCAGCGGGCGGCGGCCCAGTCGTCAGACCGCGACGCGCGCGGCCGGAAGTTCCTGGGCCAGCTCGTCCGCAATCCGCGATGGCTCGCGGCGATGGGCGGCAACATCGTCGGCTACGGGCTGCAGGCCGCCGCGCTGGGGGTGGGATCGGTGGTCGTGGTCCAACCGATCCTGGTCACCTCGCTCGTCTTCGCCCTGCCCTTGAGTGCGCATCTTTCGCATCGCCGGATGGCCTGGACGTCGATCAGCTGGGGCATCCTTCTCGCGGCCGCGCTCGCCGTGTTCGTGGTCCTCGGCGACCCGAGGCACGGTGTCGATCATGCGTCGACCGGGGACTGGCTGGTGGTGACGCTGGTGGTGACTCCGCTCGTCGTCGCCTGTCTGGTCATATCCCACCCGCTGTCCGGTGCGGCCCGGGCCAGCCTGCTGGCCGTCGCCGTCGGCCTGCTCGGCGGCGTGCTCGCCGTCCTCACCAAGGCCGTGGTTGCGTCGGCCGGGCAGGGCCTGGTGCACCTGCTGGTGACGAGCGAGACCTACGGTCTTGCCGTCGTCGGGCTGGCCGGGGCGTACGTGCAGCAGCTGGCGTTCCAGGCCGGGGATCTGCACGCATCCCTGCCGATCCTGACCGTCCTCGAACCGGTGGTCGCCGTCCTGTTGGGGCTGACGGTGTTGCGCGAGGACCTGACCGCGCGCGGGGGCCAGCTCGTCGTGCTCCTGCTGTCCGTCGGCGTCATGACCGTGGCGACGCTGGCCCTGGCCCGGGCCCAGGCGGTCAGCGTCGGGCGGCCCACCGACGTTTCGGCGGGCCGGGCGGGCTGATCAGAGGCGCGTCCACGCCTCCGTCAGCACCGACCGGAGGATCTGCTCGATCTCGTCGAACTCCGGCTGGCCGATGATCAGCGGCGGAGCCAGCTGAACCACCGGGTCACCGCGGTCGTCGGCTCGGCAGTACAAGCCGGCGTCGAACAGGGCGCGGGACAGGAAGCCACGAAGCAGCCGCTCCGACTCGGCCTCGTCGAAGGTCTCCTTGGTCGCCTTGTCCTTGACGAGTTCGATGCCGTAGAAGTAGCCGTCACCGCGGACGTCACCGACGATCGGCAGATCGTTCAGCTTCTCCAGCGTCGACCGGAAGGCGCCCTCGTTCTGCAGGACGTGCTGGTTGAGTCCCTCGCGCTCGAAGATGTCCAGGTTGGCCATCGCCACCGCGGCCGACACGGGGTGACCGCCGAACGTGTACCCGTGCGGGAAGTAGTCGCTGCCGGAGTAGAACGGCTCGGCGATCCGGTCGCTGATCACGGCCGCACCGATGGGGGAGTACCCGCTCGTCAGGCCCTTGGCGCAGGTGATGATGTCGGGCACGTAACCGAACTTGTCGCACCCGAACATCGTGCCGAGGCGGCCGAAGGCGCAGATGACCTCATCGGACACGAGCAGCACGTCGTGCTTGTCGCAGATCTCGCGCAGGCGCTGGAAGTACCCGGGGGGCGGCGGGAAGCAGCCGCCGGAATTCTGCACCGGCTCGACGAAGACCGCGGCGACGGTGTCCGGGCCCTCCATCTCGATGGCGATGTCGATCTGGTCGGCGGCCCACCGGCCGAAGGCCTCGAGGTCGTCGCCGTATTCGGGGGCGCGGTAGAAGTTGGTGTTGGCGGCTTTGTGGGCACCGGGGACCAGCGGCTCGAACCACTTCTTCGCGTCCGGGATGCCGGTGATCGACAGGGCGCCCTGCGGCGTGCCGTGGTAGGCGATGGAACGGCTGATGACCTTGTGCTTCATCGGCTTGCCGGTGAGCTTGAAGTACTGCTTGGCGAGCTTCCAGGCGGTCTCGACGGCCTCGCCGCCGCCCGTGGTGAAGAAGACCTTGTTGAGGTCACCGGGCGCGTATGAGGCGAGCCGGTCGGCGAGGGCGATGGCCGGGGGATGTGCGTAGGACCAGAGCGGGAAGAACGCAAGCTCTGACGCCTGCTTGTAGGCGGCCTCGGCCAGCTCACGGCGCCCGTGACCGGCCTGCACGACGAACAGGCCGGCCAACCCGTCGAGGTAGCTGCGGCCGGTGGAGTCGTAGATGCGGGCGCCTTCGCCGCGGACGATCGTGGGAACCGGCGCCTCGGCGTAGGACGACATCCGGGTAAAGTGCATCCACAGGTGCTCGCGGGCGTCGGCCGAGAGCTGGTCGGTGTCATGGGCGGTCGAGCCGGGCTGGACGGGGGTGGTGGTCACGGGAACTCCGATGTCAGTGGGCGCGCTCAGCGCGCGCCCCAGTTGTAGGTCTGCTTGACGAGCTTCAGGTAGAGGAAGGTCTCGGTGCGGGCGACGCCGGCGATCGCCCTGATACGGCCGTTGACCAGACTCAGCAGGTGGGCGTCGTCGGCGACCACGACCTCGGCGATCACGTCGAAGGACCCCGCGGTCACCACGAGGTAGTCGACCTCGTCGATCTTGGCGAGTTCGTCGGCGACCGCTTCCACGTCGCCGTTGATCGAGATCGCGATCATCGCCTGCCGGGCGAACCCGATCTGCGTCGGATCGGTTACGGCGACGATCTGCATCACGCCGCTGTCGACGAGTTTCTGCACCCGCTGCCGAACCGCCGCCTCGGACAGCCCCACCGCCTTGCCGATCGTCGCGTACGGGCGGCGACCGTCCTCCTGGAGCTGCTCGATGATCGCCTTGGAGACGTCGTCAGGAGCGGTGCTCTGCGTGGAAGCCACCGGCCGACCCTTCTCTTCCTTCGTGTACTTCGCGCGGCCCGATCCACATTCGCGACCCTCGGGAACAAGCGAATTCGTTGTCTACAACGTATCAGACCACTGAATCAGCATCGAAATCCGCGTCAACAACGGAAACCGTTGCTCAGCGGACCACGTCGGGATCCGGCACGAGCGTCGGTGTTCCCTCGTGCAGCACCTCGCCGCGGAAGAACGCGGGAGCTGCGATCCGCCACGCGATCATCAGCAGCAGACCGACGACGAAGGTGACCGCGCCGATCAGGAACACCCCACCGATGTGCCAGTGCGGAGCGAAGGGCATGTCCCACACCGTGTAGCTGGTGCTGACGTCGCTCGGGGCCAGCCAGTCGTCGCGCAGCGCCCATCCCAGGACGAAGAACAGGATCAGACCGCCCAGGCCGGGGATCACCCCCTGCATGAAGAAGTTCCGCGGACTGCTGCCCAGGTTGCGCCGGTAGTACCAGGCACAGGCGAACCCGGTCAGGCCGTAGTAGAACGCGATCATCAGCCCCAGCGCGGACACGCAGTCGCCGATGACGCTGGTCGGGTTCTTGCTGTAGTTCAGGATCGCGTACAGGACGATGGAGACGGAGCCGAACGCGACGGTCGAGACCGACGGGGTGAGGTGGCGCGGGTGGATGCGCGCGAACGCCTTGGGCAGCGCCCTGTAGACCGCCATCGCCAGCGATGTCCGAGCCGTCGGCAGGATCGTCGTCTGCGTCGAGGCGGCGGCCGAGGTGAGCACCATGAGGATCAGCAAGTGGCTCATCGTCGTGCCGAATGAGCCGGAGCCGAAGACGGCCTTGCCCAGCACCGACAGGACGTCGCCGGCGTTGTCGGAGTTGTTCAGTCCGATGCCCTTGTCGCCGACCCCGGCGAACGACTGAGCCGCGATGGTCACCAGCGCGTAGGTGACGAGCAGCATCACGGTCGAGATGATGGCGGCCCGACCCGGCGTGCGCGTCGGATCCGCGGTCTCCTCATTCACCGAAACGGCGCTGTCCCATCCCCAGTAGATGAACAACATCAGCACCAGGCCGCGGATGAAGGCGGAGAAGCTGCCGATGTCGAACGGGTTCAGCCACGACCAGGCGAACTTGATCGATGTTGCGGCTCCGTTGTCGGTGCCGACCTTGACCAGGGCGGTCACCGCAAAGACGAGCAACATGATCAGCTCGATGGTCAGAAGCACTTTCTGGATGTTCGCCGAGAGCTCGACGCCGACGTAGCAGATCCAGGTCATCAGGGCGATCCAGCCGATGCCGACGAGAAGGACCCATCCGCTCGTCGGATCACTGCCGATGCCGTTGGCGTTGAACAGCAGGAACACGTACTGGCCGGCTATCTGGGCCAGGCTCGCCATGACCAGGATGTCGGCGGCCAGAATGCCCCAGCCGCCGAGCCAGCCCGTCTTCGGCCCGAAGGCCCGCGTGGCCCAGGTGAAGGTGGTGCCGCAGTCGGGGTCGGCCTTGTTCAGCTCCTGGTACCCGATGGCCGTGAAGAGCATGGGGACGAAGGCGAGGATGACGACGATCGGCGACTGATGCCCCACGAAGAAGACGATGAAGCCGAGGGTCGCGGCGAGACTGTACGCCGGAGCTGTCGACGCGACGCCGATGACCACGCTGGAGAACAGACCCAGCGCACCGGTCTTGAGGCCCTTCGGCTCCCAGGTGTCGTCGAGCGGGTGCGCGGACTCGGTCGCAGCGGTCACAGTCACTCCTGTCGAAAGAGGGAAAGATGCGTTTATCGCAGGATCTGAGGCCCTAGGCAAGGGTTTCCCGGTACGAAACGCCGGGCATCGATGGAATTCGTCGCTGACCCTATAGTCGGCCGATGCGCATCCTCATCCTCGGGGCCGGGGGCGTCGGTTCCGCGGCCGCCCGCATCTCCGCCCGGCGCCGGTTCCCGTCCGCGGTCGTCGTCGCCGACTACGACCCGGCCCGCGCGGAGGCCGCGGCCGCGGCCGTCGCCGACGATCGCTTCGTCGCCCGGCGGCTCGACGCGTCCGACCAGTCCGCCGTCGAAGCCTTGATCCGGGCCGAACGGATCGATGCCGTTCTGGGTGCCACCGACCCGCGGTTCACCATGCCGATCTTCCGCGCCGCGCTCGCGACGAAGATCCACTACCTGGACATGGCGATGTCGCTGTCGCGACCCCACGAGTCGGAGCCCTATACGCGAACCGGCGTGAAACTGGGCGACGACCAGTTCGCCCTCGCCGGCGAATGGGCCGCCTCGGGACGCGTGGCGCTGGTCGGCATCGGCGTTGAACCCGGGCTGTCCGACGTCTTCGCCCGCTACGCGGCCGATCACCTGTTCAGCGAGATCGAGGAGCTCGGGGTGCGCGACGGCGCGAACCTCGCGGTTGCCGGATTCGACTTCGCCCCGTCCTTCTCGATCTGGACGACGATCGAGGAGTGCCTGAATCCGCCGCTGATCTACGAGAAGGACCGCGGCTGGTTCACGACCGAGCCCTTCAGCCAGCCGGAGGTGTTCGACTTCCCGGAGGGGATCGGGCCCGTCGAGTGTGTGAACGTCGAGCACGAAGAGGTCGTGTTGATGCCGCGCTGGATCGACGCCAAGCGGGTCACCTTCAAGTACGGCCTGGGCGACGAGTTCATCAGCGTGCTCAAGACCCTGCACAAGTTGGGCCTGGACCGCACGGACACGGTCCGTGTCGGGGGGGTGGAGGTGAGCCCGCGCGACGTGGTCGCGGCCTGCCTGCCCGATCCGGCCACGCTCGGGGATCGGATGACCGGCAAGACCTGCGCCGGTGTCTGGGTGCGCGGGACCGGTACGGACGGCGCGGCCCGCTCGACGTACCTCTACCACGTCGTCGACAACGAGTGGTCGATGCGCGAATACGGCACCCAGGCGGTCGTCTGGCAGACGGCGGTCAACCCGGTCGTCGCGCTGGAGCTGCTGGCCACCGGCCAGTGGAGCGGCTCGGGCGTGCTCGGGCCCGAGGCGTTCGACGCAGTCCCCTTCCTCGACCTCCTAGCCGGCGAGTACGGATCGCCCTGGGGTTCCCAGGAGCTAGCGGCCACCTGAGAGCGGTGTTTGGTATCACGGCCCAACGGGCAATAACCGACGGTAACGTAGCCGTAGGTTTGACCCGACGATCTGGAGCCCCCTTGCCGACCCTCGAAGCCGACACCCGCGACGGTGCCGAGGCACGCCTGCTTCACGACCTGGAGCCGGTCGTGGCCGAGAACCTCGACCGCCACCTGCGGATCGCCAAGCCGTGGCACCCGCACGACTACGTCCCCTGGAGCCAGGGCCGCGACTTCGCCTTCCTCGGCGGGACGGACTGGCGGCCCGAGGACTCGCCGCTCGATCCGGTCGCTCGCACGGCGATGACGGTGAACCTGCTGACCGAGGACAACCTGCCCTCCTACCACCGCGAGATCGCGACCCGGTTCGGCCGCGACGGGGCCTGGGGCGAGTGGGTCGGCCGGTGGACGGCCGAAGAGGGCCGGCACGGCATCGCCCTGCGCGACTACCTCGTGGTCACCCGCGGGGTCGACCCCGTCGAACTCGAGAACCTGCGCATGGTCCACATGCAGGCGGGCTACGACTCGGGCGACAAGTCGGCGCTGCAAACGGTGGCTTACGTGTCGTTCCAGGAACTTGCGACCCGGGTGTCACACCGCAACACCGGAGCGGCCACCGGCTGCCCGCTGGCCGAACAGCTGCTCGCGCGGATCGCGACCGATGAGAACCTGCACATGGTCTTCTACCGCAACCTCGTCGCGGCGGCGCTCGACCGCGACCCCGACGTCACGATGTGCGCGATCCGTGAGGAGGTCGTCGGATTCCAGATGCCGGGGCAGGGCATGCCCGGCTTCGTCCGGAACTCGGTGACGATCGCCAAGGCGGGCATCTACGACCTGCGCCTGCACCATGACGAGGTCATCGCGCCGGTGCTCCGGTTCTGGAAGATCTTCGAGCGCGACGATTTCGGGCCGATGGGTGAGCAGGCCCGCGAGGAACTCGCGGTGTTCATGTCGGCGCTGGACGTCCAGGCGTCCCGCTTCGTCGAGCGACGGGAACGCCAGCGCGCCGCAGCGAAGGACTGAGGTCCGGCGCTACTGGCGCCAGGCGTTCTTGCGCCGCTGCCGGTCCCAGATGAGGGCGATGATGATCGCCGCCGCGAACGCGCCCAGGAACAACGTCCCCTGCTGGTTGTAGTGGGTGGTGGTGATCATCACCAGCAGGATGATCGCGACGATCCAACCGGCGACCCGGGCCGCGCGACCCCACTCGCCGTGCCAGCCCCAGTCGGTGGGGTGCTCGTCCGGGTGGTGGTGCTTGTAGTCGTCGGGCAGGCTCAGGTCGGCCGGCTCGCTGTCGGCGTTGAGGGCCACTACGCGCTCCTGTCGGACTGGTCGTTCGGCGGGTCTGCCTCATTCTGGCATCCGGCGCGCCGGTTACCGTGGGCGGATGCGAATCACCGGCCTTGGGCACGCCAGCGTGTTCATCGAGACCGCGCACGGCTCGGTCCTGACCGATCCGTGGGTCAACCCGGCCTACTTCGGTTCGTGGTTCCCCTTCCCCGACAACTCGCAGCTGGATTGGGACGCGTACGGGCGGCCCGACTACCTGTTCGTCTCCCACCTGCACCGCGACCACTTCGATCCCGAGCACCTGCGCAAGCACATCTCCAAGGACACGACCGTCCTGCTTCCCGAGTTCCCGACGAGTGAGCTCGAAGACGCTCTGCGCGACTGCGGCTTCACGTCGTTCGTCAAACCGGCCTCCGGCGACCCGATCGAACTCGACGGCTTGCAGTTGATGATCCACTCGTTGACCTCGCCCACGGACGGGCCGATCGGTGACTCGTCGCTGTGGCTGTCAGACGGGCAGTACCGCGTGCTCAACCAGAACGACGCGCGGCCGTCGGACCTCGATCTCTTCCGTGAGCTCGGTCCGGTCGACGCGTACCTCGTGCAGTTCTCGGGCGCGATCTGGTGCCCCATGGTCTACGAACTTCCGGCCCGCGCGAAGCAGGCGATGGGGCGGTCGAAGCGCGACCGGCAGTTCGACCGCACGCTGCGCTACATCGACGAGCTCGGCGCCGCGTACGTCTTCCCGACGGCCGGCCCACCATGCTTCCTCGACGAGGAGCTGTGGGGCTTCAACGACATCTTCGGCGACGAGTCGAACATCTTCCCCGACCAGACGGTGTACCTCGACTTCCTGGCGTCCAAGGGGCATGACGAAGGACGGCTGCTGCTGCCGGGCACGGTGGCCAAGTTGGACGAGCCGGGCTGCCCGGTCGTCCATCCCTACGACCCTGCGACGATCTATGCGTCGAACGCCACCAAGACGGCCTACCTGCGGCAGATGCAGGAGCGCCGGATGCCGCAGGTCGAGGCGCTCCGGGCGACCTGGGCCCATCCGGAAGTAGATATCCTCGCCTCGCTGACCGAGTGGTTCGCGCCGCTGCTGGCCGAGGCCGACCACCTGGCGGCCGGCATCGACGGCGGGGTGCGACTGACCTGCGAGGACTCCCGGCGTGGCGACGTCGACGTCCTGATCGACTTCGTCGCCCGCGAGGTCCGTCCGTACGCCGGTGAGAAGATCCGCTACCGGTTCCGCACGCGGCGGGCCTACGTCGAGCAACTGGTCGCCGACCACGAGATCGACTGGGTCAACTCGCTGTTCCTGTCCTGCCGGTTCTCCGCGCACCGCATCGGGCCGTACAACGAATTCGTCTACGTCTTCTTCAAATGCCTGTCGGAGGAACGGCTGAACTATGCCGAGGGCTGGTTCGCCGAGCAGAACGAGGCCGAGGCCAAGGAGACGATCACGCTCGGCGACTGGGACATGCAGCGACGCTGCCCGCACCTCAAGGCCGACCTTTCCCGCTTCGGGTCGATCGAGGACGGCGTCATGACCTGCCAAATGCACGGCTGGAAATGGCGCCTGTCCGACGGCAAGTGTCTGACCTCAGTGGGGCACGACCTGCGCTGCGCGCCGGCTGGCGAAGCGGTTCCGGGCGCCGAGCCCGTGGTGCACGACGACCACCGCGGTCAGCACGAGATGAGCGAATCAGTCGACTGAACCGGCTGTCGTGACCGTGGCCGCCGGCAGCCGCCGGCGCATGATCTCGACAGCCTCGGGATTGCGGTCGACGAGGAGGTAGCGGCGGCCCAGCGCACCGGCGACAGCGCCGGTGGTCCCGCTGCCGGCGAAGAAGTCGAGGACGCGGTCGCCGCGGCGGCTCGACGCCGACACGATCCGACGCAGAATGCCCTCCGGCTTCTGGTTGGGGTAGCCGGTCTTCTCCGGCCCCGCCGTCGGCACGATCGTGTGCCACCAGACATCGGTCGGCAGCTTGCCGCGAGCGGCCTTCTCCGGCCCCACGAGCCCCGGGGCGAGGTAGGGGATCCGCTCGACCGCGTCCTGGTCGAAGAAGTGCCCGCCCGGCGTGCGGACGTAGACCAGGATCGTGTCGTGCTTGGCCGGCCAGCGGTCGCGGGCCCGGCCGCCGAAGTCGTAGGCCCAGATCAACTCGTTGAGGAAGGCGTCCCGCCCGAAGACCTCGTCGAGCAGCAGCTTGACGTAGTGCGCCTCGCGGTAGTCGATGTGCAGGTAGAGGGTGCCGCTGGCGGTCAGCAGCCGCCGCGCTTCGACGAGCTTCGGCTCGAGCATGCCGAGGTAGTCGGCGTGCACGTCGTCGTACGCGCGCCGCGCCAGCTCGGTGGTGGTGTAGCGGCGGCCCTGGAAGCCGGTCCGGTCGCCGTCCGGGTCAGACACGGTGCGGATCGTGCGCCGCTTCTGGGCCTTGCCGGTGTTGAACGGCGGGTCGATGTAGATCAGCTGAAATGAGGCGTCGGGCAGCGCGGGCAGGACGACCGCGCAGTCGCCGAGCACGACGTAGTCAGTGGCGGCGTCCACGTCGATCACGGCCGGAGTCTAGGTCCGGTCGCGCTGATCCTCGGTAGGGCCGGGGGGATTCGAACCCCCACTGGACGGCACCTAAAGCCGCTGCCTCTGCCGTTGGGCTACGGCCCCGCTGCGCGACAGCCTACGAGCACTCGATCCGGCGCGTGTGGCGCGGCAGCGGGGCGACACGCCGGTGCCGCGCCCGCTGGGTCGCCACACACCGACGCAAGCGCGGCGTCAGCGGGACCGGGCGGCGCAGTGCACGCACCGGTTCGCGCTCGGCCGGGCGGCCAGCCGCTCCGCCCCGATCGGTTCGCCGCAGTCCACGCACAATCCGTACCCGCCGCCGGCGGCCCGGGCCAGGGCGTCGTCGATCTCGGCGAGCCGGGCCCGCGCCCGGTCGAGCAGCGACTGGGCCTGGGCCCGCTCGAAACCGACGGTCGCGCCTTCCGGGTCGTGCTCGTCGTCGCCCGTGGTCGACGACGCCGATGACAGGATGTCGTCCAGTTCGGCCTGCCGGGCCGCGATCCGCTCGAGCGCCTCCGCCCGGGCGGCCACAAGTGCGGCAAGCGGGTCGCTCAGCTGTCCAGCCCCAAGTCGCGGCGCAGCTTGGCGACGTGCCCGGTGGCCTTGACGTTGTACTGCGCCACTTGGACGCGGCCCTCTTCGTCGACCACGAACGTCGAGCGGATGACGCCGGTGACCTTCTTGCCGTACATGGTCTTCTCACCGAAGGCGCCGTAGGCCTCGAGAGTGGCCTTGGACGTGTCGGACAGCAGCGGGAAGTTCACCGAGTCACGCTCGCGGAACTTGGCGAGCTTCTCCGGTTTGTCCGGCGAGATGCCGAGGACGGAGTACCCCGCCGACTTCAGCGAGTTCAGGTTGTCGCGGAAGTCGCACGCCTGGGTGGTACAACCCGGCGTCATCGCAGCCGGATAGAAGTACACGACCACCTTGGAGCCGCGGAGGCCGCCGAGCGAGACCTCCTTGCCGTCCGCGCCGGGCAGGGTGAAATCCGGGGCGGTGTCACCGGGAGCTAGTCGGGCCATGCCCAAGACGCTACCGAGCGATCCGGCGCCCAATCGACGCACTAGGCTCGGCCGAAAGCTTACGAGAGGGGTCGCGAGTGGCCGGCGGAGAGCGAAGTGCGGACGACATCCAACGCGACATCGAGACGTCGCGGGCCGCGCTGGCGGAGGCGGTCGACCAGCTCGCGTATCGGACGAATCCGAAGCGGGCAGTCGACAACGTCAAGCAGACGCTGCGTCAGAAGGCCGAGTCGACCCAGGGCCGCATCGTCATCGGGGTGGCCGGCGGGCTCACCCTGCTGCTCATCATCCGCCGCATCGCCAAGCACTGAGACCGCGCGGCCAGTCGTCGCGCGGTGCCGGGGCCGACGAATGGTAATCACCGGACCGTTAGTCTCACCCGACCGCTTCCAACGCCGAGGAGCACTGTGGCCTTCCGGATAACTCCCCGGGACAACGCGTTCTACACGATGTTCACCGAGGCCGGCCGCAATGTGGCTGACACCGTCGACATCCTGAGCGGACTCATCGACCCCAACGCGAATCGCGAGGCCATCGCGAAGGAGCTGCGGGAGCGCGAGCACGCCGGCGATGCTGTGACCCATCGCATCATGCGCCAGCTCAACACCAGCTTCGTCACGCCGTTCGACCGCGAGGACATCTACCGTCTCGCGTCGGCCCTGGACGACGTGATCGACGCGGTGGAGGCAGCGGCCGACTTCATCGTCCTGGCCGACGTCGGGAAGCTTCCCCCGCTGATGATGGAGCAGATCCAGCTGCTGCAGCGCTCGGCCAACGAGACGGCCGAGGCGATGGGCCGGCTCAAGACGCTGCGCGACCTCGAGCCGTACTGGATCGAGGTGAACCGGCTCGAGAACGAAGCCGACCGGGTTTACCGCAAGCTGCTGTCCAAGTTGTTCAGCGGTGATTACGACGCGCTGACGATGGTGAAGCTGCGTGAGGTCGCCGACGGCTTCGAGGACGCGGCCGACGCACTCGAACACGTGGCGCACGCCGTCGAGTCGATCGCCGTCAAGGAGTCCTGATCCGGTGGACTCCACTGTCCTGGTGGTGGTCATCGTCGTCGTGGCCCTCGGCTTCGACTTCACCAACGGCTTCCACGATTCGGCCAACGCGATCGCGACGTCGATCTCGACGAAGGCTCTGACTCCGCGGGTCGCGCTCGCCATGGCGGCGATCTTCAACATCGTCGGCGCGCTCATATCGACGAAGGTCGCCAAGACCGTGGGCAGCGGCATCATCAACCAACCGGGCAAGGACCACGTCACGCACGGGCTCGTCGTGGTTCTCGCCGCACTGGTCGGAGCGATCGTCTGGAACCTCGGCACGTGGTACTTCGGGCTGCCGTCGTCGTCCTCGCATGCGCTGATCGGCGGACTGGTCGGCGCGGCGCTCGCGGCCTCGGAGACGGTCCACTGGCACGGCGTGGTCGACAAGGTCGTGATCCCCATGGTGATCTCGCCGCTGATCGGCTTCGGGCTGAGCTACGTCTTCATGATCGTGGTGCTGTGGGCGTTCCGCCGGGCGAACGCCGTCCGGGCCAACCGCGGCTTCCGATGGGCGCAGATCGCGTCGGCCGCGACGATGTCATTCGGCCACGGCACGCAGGACGCGCAGAAGACGATGGGCGTCATCGCGCTGACCCTGGTCGTGTCCGGTCACCTCGGCGCGAAGGACGAGATCCCGATCTGGGTCGTGCTGTCCGCGGCGGCGGCGATCGCAGCCGGTACCTACTCCGGTGGATGGCGAATCATGCGCACGCTCGGACGGCGCATCTTCTCCCTCACCCCGCCCAGCGGCTTCGCCGCCCAGACCGTGGCCAGCGCGGTGCTCCTCGGCACCGCCCACTACGGGCTGCCGGTGTCGACGACGCACGTGATCACCTCCTCGGTGATGGGCGTCGGCGCGACGCGCCGGGTGTCGGCCGTGCGCTGGGGCGTCGCCGGCAACATCCTCTTCGCCTGGGTGCTCACCATCCCGGCCGCCGCGGGGGTGGCCGCGCTGGTGTGGGCGATCTTCAACCCCTTCCTGGACTGAAGCGCAGTACGTCGCCGGGCCGCAGCTGGGCGGCTCGTCCGAGGTCGGTCACCACGGCGATCACCGGATAGCCGCCGGTCACCGGGGCGTCCGGGCCGAACACGATGGGCCGCCCGTCGGCCGCGACCTGCACGGCTCCGGGCAGCGTCGGTTCGCTGGCCAGTTCCTCGTCCCGCGCTCGCTCCAGCGGGGCCCCGTCGAGGCGGATCCCCACCCGGTCCGATTCGGTCCGCACCGTCCAGGCCGTCGCGAAAAAGCTGTGCCGCGCCTCGACGGTGAACCAGTCATCGCGCGGGCCGAGCTGTACCGGCAGGACGGGATCGCGGAGGGACGGCTCGGCCGACGTCGCGCCGACCAGCGCCCCGGACAGCCCACCGACCGGCAGCCGGTCGCCGGCCCGCAGCGGCGGCGGCCCCAGACCGCTGAGGGTGTCGGTGCTGCGGGATCCGAGCACCGGATCGACGGCCAGCCCGCCGCGCACAGCCAGATAACTGCGCAGCCCCTCCGGCGGCGGGCCGAGCCGTATCTCAGCCCCCTGCGGCAGGCTCACGGCCGCGCCCCAGTCGGGCGCGCCGGGGCAGACGGCGCCGGTGAGGGCGACCGTCGCCGGATCGGCGAGCCGGACATGCAGGCCGCCGAAGGTCATCTCGATCGCCGCCGCGTCGCCGGGGTTGCCAACCAACCGGTTCGCCAGATCCAACGCCGCCCGGTCGAAGGCACCCGATCGCGCCACGCCCAGGGCGGCGAAGCCGACTCGACCACGGTCCTGGACGGTGGCCAGCGGACCGGGCGCAAGAACGTCGATCATCGCGGTCGGAAGCGCACGCGGGCGCCGGGGACGAGTAGCGCCGGGGGAGTCCGGCCGAGGTCCCACAGCTCGGCGTCGGTCCGGCCGAGCAGGCGCCAACCGCCGGGCGAGGCGCGCGGGTAGACGCCGGTGAACTCGGCCGCGATCGCCACCGACCCGGCCGGGACGCGGGTGCGCGGCTCGGGCCGCCGGGCGACGTGCAGGCCGGCGTCCAACCCGCTCAGGTAGGCGAAGCCGGGGGCGAAGCCGCAGAACGCGACGACGTACTCGGGTTCGCAGTGGCGGCGGACGAGCTCGTCGGCGGTCAGGTGGAGTTCTGCGGCGGTGTCGGCCAGATCGGGGCCGTCGTAGCGAACCTCGAGGACGACCTGCTCGCAGACCGGTGCGGGCCGGGCGGTGACGGTCGCCGCCAGGGCCGTCATGCGCGCCCGCAGTCCCGCGAGGAGCGGGGGCTCGGCGCGGACGAGGAACGTCCGGGCGGCGGGTACCACCTCGACGACACCAGGTTCAGTCCGTGCCGCGGCGGCCAGGGCCAGCACGGCCGCCGGGTCGTCCGGTTCGACGAGCAGCGCCGCGTGGCCGTATGGGAGCACCCTCACGACGTGAACGGTGCCAGCGTCACGCCGGCGTCGACGAGCGTGCGCCGGATCTCTCCGGCGAGGTACACGGCGCCCGGCGTATCGCCGTGCACGCACAGCGATCGTGCATCGATGGGAAGGACCGAGCCGTCCGTCGTGGTGACGCACTGATGCAGTGCGAAAGCCGCAGCGCGGGCGACCACGTCGTAGGGATCCTCGATGAGCGCGCCGGCGACGCCGCGGGGGACGAGCCGCCCGCTCGGCAGGTAGGCCCGGTCGGCGAACGCCTCGGGCACGAACGGCAGGCCGGCGGCGTGCGCCGCGTCGGCCATCGCCGATCCCGGCAGCGCGAGCAGCGGCAGTGACCGGTCGTAGGCGGCAATGGCCGAGGCGATCGCCGCCGCCTGCTCAGGATCCTCGGCGGCGGTGTTGTACAGCGCGCCGTGCGGCTTCACGTAGCGCACGCCGGTGCCGGCCGCCCGGGCGCACGCGTCGAGAGCGCCGAGCTGATAAAGGACGTCGGCGGCGAGGTCCTCCGGGTCGATATCCATTCGCCGACGCCCGAAACCGGCCAGGTCCCGGTAACCGACCTGGGCGCCGATCACCACGCCGCGCGCCGCCGCGGCGGCGCACACCCGGCGCATGGTCGACGGATCACCGGCGTGGAAGCCGCAGGCCACGTTCGCGCTCGTGATCACGTCGAGCAGCCCCTCGTCGTCGCCGAGGCGCCACACCCCGAAGCCCTCACCGAGGTCGGCGTTCAGGTCGAGCACTGTGCCGCCTCTCCGAGATTCGCTGCTGTTGTCCGAACCAGCCTTGCACTCAATGGCCGCTGTTGCCCGTCGTTCCGGCCTCTTTTCGCCAACCTCCCATTCCAGCCTTCTCGCCCGTTCTGTTAGGTAGGCATGCCTTACTTACCGGAGGATGGTCATGCTGCCGACGTTCGTGATCGGGCTGCGCGAAGGGCTCGAGGCGGCACTCATCGTCGGCATCATCGCCGCTTTCCTGCGCAAGCAGGGCCGCCGGGACCTGCTGCGATCGGTGCTGCTCGGCGTCGCGGTCGCGGTCGGGTTGTGCGTCGCGGTCGGCGTCGGCCTCGACGCTTACTCGCACAACCTGCCGCAGCGCCGGCAAGAGGGCTCGAGACCGTCATCGGCGCGCTCGCGGTCGGCATGGTCACCTACATGGTCATCTGGATGCGGCGGAACTCCCGCCACCTCAAGGGCCAACTCGAGGGTCTGGCCGCCGGCGCCCTGGCCGGCCGATCGGGCGCCGGGCGCGCGATGGTGCTGATGGCCTTCCTGGCCGTGATCCGCGAGGGCCTCGAGACGGTCGTCTTCCTGCTCGCGGCGTTCAACGAGAGCGGCAGCGGGTCGGCCGCGGGCTTCGGCGCCGTCTTCGGCCTCGCGGTGGCGATCGCGCTCGGCTACGGCATCTATCGCGGCGGCGTGCGGCTCAACCTTTCCAAGTTCTTCCGGGCGACCGGGCTGGTTCTCGTCCTCGTGGCCGCCGGTCTCGTGGTCAACGCCTTGCACGCCGCGCACGAAGCCGGCTGGCTCGACGCCGGCCAGGGTGTCACCGTCGACTTGAGCCGACTGGTCGCTCCCGGCACCGTTCAGGCCGCGCTGCTCACCGGCATGCTCGGGATCCAGCCGCGTCCCGTCGTCATCGAGGTCGTCGGCTGGCTCCTGTATCTCATCCCGGTCGGCTGCTACGTCGCGTGGCCACCCGGGCGCCCGGTGCCCGGCCGCGCACTGGCGCGCGTCGGTGCGGGCGTCGGCGTCCTGGCCGGCATCACCGCCGTCGTCCTCGCGCTCCTAGCCCCCGGCCGACCGGTGGCCCGCCCACGACAGCCGCGCCGGGCCTCACCGCGACCGTGATCGACCGTAGCGGCACACAGGCCGTTGTGCGCACGGTCGACCACGAGCCGGTCACTGGCGCGACCGGGCCGCGCACATCCGCCTCGCCGCGCCGGAGACCAACGCGAACCAGAAGATCCTGCGCCGGGGCTACTCCTACACCGACGGGATCGACGCCGGCACCGGCCTGCTGGACGCGGGCCTCTTCTTCATCTGCTTCCAGAAGGACCCGCGGCGGCAGTTCGTGCCGATCCAGCGCAAGCTGGGCCGCCACGACGCCCTCAACGGGTACATCCGGCACACCGGCAGCGGGCTGTTCGCGGTGCCGCCGGGGCTGCGCGGACCCGGCGACTGGTGGGGTAATGCCCTGTTCACCTGAGGCCGTCCGGACGAGACCATCGGCTTTTCCTCCCTGGGGGACGCAATGGCGACCCGTCAGCGACGCCAGGGGAGGAAAACCTGATCGCGGAGTCGGATCCGGGGGGGACGCGCCCCGGCGGGCGGGTTGGCAAGATGCACGCATGACGACCCCCCCGCTGTCGATGTACTCCAGCGAGATCTACCTGCGCGGCATGGCCGGAGAGCGCCCGCCGTTCCCGACCGACCTGAGCGCCTTCGAGTCCTACGCCAAGGAACGGATGGAGCCTGAGCCCTACTGGTACGCCGCCGGAGCGGCGGGTTCAGGGGCCACCAACCGGGCCAACCTCGAGGCCTTCGACCATTGGCGGATCGTCCCCCGGATGCTCACCGGGGCGACGGCGCGCAATCCGCAGACGACGGTGCTGGGCACGACGATCCCGGCGCCCGTCCTCACCGCTCCGGTCGGGGTGCAGGGGATCATGCACCCGGACGGCGAGCTCGCCGTCGCCCGGGCCAGCGCGGAACTCGGCATCCCCATGATCCTGTCCACCGTGTCGTCCTATCCGATCGAACAGGTCGCCGAGGCCAACGGCGACGGTGTGCGGTGGTTCCAGCTGTACTGGCCCAACGACGAGGACGTCTGCGCCAGCTTCCTGTCCCGGGCCAAGGCGGCCGGCTTCTCGGCCCTGGTGGTCACCCTCGACACCTGGCTGCTCGGGTGGCGCCCGCACGACCTCGACCACGCCTACCTGCCCTTCCTGACCGGCAAGGGTCTTGCCACCTACTTCACCGACCCGGTGTTCCAGGCCGGCCTCGACAAGGCACCCGAGGACGACATGCAGGCCGCGGTTCTGCGCTGGCTGCCGATGTTCACCGGCGCCGACCACACCTGGGAGAACCTCGCCTTCATCCGGGACCACTGGGACGGTCCGATCGTGCTCAAGGGCGTGCAGCACCCCGACGACGCCCGGCGCGCGGCCGACGCCGGCATGCAGGGCGTCGTCGTGTCCAACCACGGCGGCCGGCAGGTGGACGGCGCCATCGCCTCGTTGGACGCACTGCCCGGCGTCGTCCACGCGGTGGGGGACCGCCTCGAAGTCCTGTTCGACTCCGGGGTCCGGACCGGCTCCGACGTCCTCAAGGCAGTCGCGCTGGGTGCGAAGGCGGCGCTCGTCGGGCGGCCGTGGGTTTACGGGCTGGCCCTCGGTGGCTACGACGGCGTGCGGCACGTCCTGCGCTGTCTGCTGGCCGACCTCGATCTCGGTCTTGCCCTGTCCGGCAACTCGAGCCTCGCCGACCTCGGCGCGCACACCCTGCAGCGTCGCCGATGACCGCGCGGCGCGACGTCGTCATCCTGGGATCCACCGGCTCCATCGGCACCCAGGCCGCTGACGTCGTGGTGGCCGCGCCCGACCGGTTCCGGGTCACCGCGGTCGCGGCCGGTGGCGGCAACGTGGCGCTGCTCGCCGAGCAGGCGGCCCAGCTGCGGGTGCGGGCGGTCGGCGTCAGCCGCAACGATGCCGCCGACGAGTTGCGGGCCCGCCTGGACGCGACCTGGCCGGGTGACGTCCCCCCGCCGACCATCCACGTCGGCCCCGATGCGACCACCCGGCTCGCCCAGCTCGGCTGTGACGTCGTGTTGAATGCGGTCGCCGGCTCGCAGGGGCTGCGCGCCACCCTCGCCGCGCTCGAGGCCGGGCTGGTCGTTGCGCTGGCGAACAAGGAGTCGCTCATCGCCGGCGGCCCCCTCGTGACCGCCCGGGCCGCGCCCGGCCAGCTCGTGGCCGTCGACTCCGAGCACTCGGCGCTGGCCCAGTGCCTGCGCGCCGGCACGCTCGATGAGGTCCGCCGCCTCGTGCTCACCGCGAGTGGCGGGCCGTTCCGGGGCCGGCGGCGTGTCGAGCTGGCCGACGCCACACC
>NZ_JBHEMO010000091.1:0-22652 GCF_046262535.1 Jatrophihabitans sp.
CACCGGCGACGGACGCACCGACGCCGCAGTCTTCCGCCCCTCCACCGGCTACTGGTACGTGCGCGGCATGACCCCGATCCACTACGGCGTCTCCGGCGATGTCCCGGTGCCGGCGGACTACACCGGCGACCAGCGCGCCGACCTCGCGCTCTTCCGGCCCTCCACCAGCTACTGGTATGTACGCGGCGTGATGCAGATTCACTGGGGCGCCACTGGCGACACGGCCCTGCCCCCAGCCCCGCAGGCGCGCTGACCGTTCACGAGAACCGCCGGGTCCGGTCTGCTCGCCCGCGCGGCCGTTCAACACTTCTGGGCGGTCCCCAGCCGCCGAGGCTTTGATCAAGTCTCGTCATGCCGGAAGGCCCCCGTCATCTCGCTACAGGACGAAGGCCTCCCGGCGGTTGGGGACAGCGTTCAGGGCTTCCCGGGCTTCTTGGGAAGGGGCCCAGAGCTATGTCCGCAGATGGATGAACTAGACGTTTCCGCGGTGAACCCGGGCGAGTACCGCCAGGGCATCGGCGTCGGCCCTGGCGGTCGATCCGTCGATGGCTCGAAGTATCGTGCGCTCGGGGCGGCTTGGTTGTAGGTGTTTGCTTGTCGCCATCGTTCTGGCCCGGCCCTCCGCCTCCGGGACCGCGACGCGCGCATCCAGGAAGGCCTCCCAATGCTCGTCCGTGACTGTGGTGTCGACGAGGTGGTCGATCTCGGCGGCGAACTCGGCGCCGGAGTCGAACACGATCTGCAGGGCGTCCCGCGCGGTAGCGATGTTCAGACTGCTATTTCGGGTGTGCCGGACCTTGACCTGCGCTCCTCGTTCCCCACGGGCCAAGGCAAGGGTGTTGTCGCACACGATGACGGTCTGGACCCGCTTGTAAGTGGACGCGAAAGACTGGTCGTGTGACGTACAGACAAGCAGGTGCGGCCGGAACGCGACCCCAGTCTTGGTGACCAGGTTCTCCGGAGCCTCGAGCTCAACCCAGGCGATGCGGCCTTCGTTGAGCAAGCCGGCGGAACTGATGAACAGGCCGTCGTCGAGAAGCCGGGCGAGGTTGTCGAGCAGCCACGCACGGTACTGATGCAAGGCGTACCCCTCCCCGGCTACGCCGAGGATCGTGTTGGTGTCGGGCCCGATGACGGCCGCCGCGGCCCGCGGGTACCTCGTCGGTGTCGAGCGCGGCACCGCCGACACGAAGGACTGGCCTGTGATTGTCACGGAACGTACTTTCGAGGCTGCCAGGCCTGCGGCCGTCGTCGTGGACTACCTGAAAGACTTCGCCAACGCTGAGGAGTGGGACCCGGGGACCAAGAGCTGCGTCCAGGAAGGAACCGGACCGGTGGCCGTCGGTACTACGTGGCACAACGTCTGCGAGATCAAGGGCCGCGAGACCGAGCTCACCTATGAGCTGGTCACTCTGGAGCCTGGCCACATCACCCTCGTCGGGAAGAACAAGACGGCCACCTCGACCGACGACATCAGGGTCGTCGACGCTGCACCCGGAACGAGCACCATCACCTACCGGTCCGAGATCCAGTTCCACGGGCTGGCCATGCTCGCGCAAGCCTTCCTGAAGGGCGAGTTCGACAAGCTGGGTGACCAAACCCGCGACAGCATTACTGCGGCCATCGCCCGGCGACCGAGACCCGAGATCTACAAGATCGTTGGGCAAGCTGAGGTGCCCGGGGCCGGTACAGTGGAATGACCGTGTCTGGCTGACCGGCGAGCAGGAGCGGGCGAAATGAAACGTTCTCGAGGTGCGGCGCTCGCCGCCTTCATCGCGCTTCTCAGCGCGGGTGTGGTCGGCGCGGGTCCGGCGTCTGCGCTTGCCAATGGCACGGCGGCCACGCCGGGCCAGTACGCCTTCGCGGTGAAGCTGGTGATGACCAACATCCCGACCAGTACCGGCGGCACCTACGACAGCGGCTGCTCCGGCGCGCTGATCTCCCCCACGTGGGTGATCACAGCCGGGCACTGCTTCCACGACGTCAGCCGCAACCCGGTCAGTGGGCCCGTCCCTTACTCGACGACGGCGACGTTCAACACCGTCACCACCAACCCGACACCGACCACCGCAGTGACGTTCAGCATCGACACGGTGCAGCAATCACCTACCGCCGACATCGCCCTCGCGCACCTCAGCGGCGCCAGCGCCGCCAACAACCCGGTCCGACCGCTGCACCTGGCCGCCACGGCGCCAAGTAAGGGCACGATCCTCACCATGGCCGGCTGGGGCGCCACCCAAGCTGTGAACCCGACCCCGTCGAACCAGCTGTACTGGGGCCAGATGAAGATCGCCCGCTTCTCGTCGACAACCGTCAGCGTGACCGGCTACGCCCCCTCCTCGAACACCAGCGCCTGCCCCTACGACTCCGGCGCCCCCTACTTCACCTCAGGCGCAACGCCGCTACTCGTGTCCACCGAGTCGAACGGTCCGAACTGCCCACACACCACGGCAGAGACCACCGCCCGGATCGACAACCAGACCTCCTGGATCCACAAATGGGTGCCCGACCTCCCATAATGTGGCGATGCCTCAGACGGATTCAGCACGAGCACTGCCGTCCCGCAGGGCCGACGTACGCCTTATTGGCCGGCTGGCAGCGGCTTTCGGCGGCCGATCCGGTGAAGCCGCAGTCACCTGCCGGCCGGCGTGGAAGTCACGGCTGACGCTCAGCGGCAGTTCTCATAGCATCAGGTCCTCGGGGTCAAGACCTGGACGAGCCCGCAATAGCCGCGGGTTGTGACGCAGGTTTCCGTCCTCCGCGGAGGCGTCGGCAGTGACCTCGACGGCGAACGGCTCCACCACGGTGACGAGCGAGGGTTCGGCCGCACCCCACGCGAAGACACGCGAGAAGGTCTCGCCGGTGGGGTGCAGCAGTGGTGCTGTCGCCTTCTGCATGTTCCGATTGAGGACGGTTGTCGATCCGGCCTGCTCACGACGCCGATGGGAAAGCTCGATCTGTTGCTCGGCTATGCGCTCGCCTTCTCGGTCGTGGCACTGGCGCAGGTGGCTCTGGCCGTCGCCGTCTCGACCTGGCTCGGTCTCGACGTGGCCGGTCCGCTCTAATCACTCGTGCTCGTGGCGTTGCTCGACGCCTGGTTCGGGCTCGTGCTCGGCCTGTTCGCCAGCGCGTTCGCGCAGACAGAGTTCCAGGCCGTCCAGTACATGCCGATCATCGTGCTGCCGCAACTCCTCGTGTGCGGTCTCTCTTCCTTCCGCGCAACCAGATGGCCGAGTGGCTTCGGTACTTCTCCGACGCCATGCAGCTGTCCTACGCGGTGGAGGCTCTGCAGCACGTGACCGTCTCATCGGAGCTGAGTGCGTCATACGTCCGCGGTGCGGTCGTGCTGGCCGGCAGCGCCCTGCTCTCGTTGGCGCTGGCCGCAGCCACGTTGCGCCGGCAGACCGCCTGACCGGCGGGATCGGATGTCCGGCGGCTCGCAGGACGTCGCGGGCTGGCCGCCTGCGTCAGTCGATCCGCTCGGCCAGGGACACGATGATTCCGTCCGGTCCACGTACGTAGGCCATGCGCCAGACGTTCTCGTACTGTCCGATGCGGCCGACGAGGCCGTAGCCGTCTTCGGCCAGTCGGTCGACGGCTGCTTGAAGGTCATTCACCTGGAACGACACGTTGCGCAGCCCCAGTTCGGGGGACATCGCGGCGGGAGACCCGGGCTGGGAGTCGGGCCGCAGGAAACTCGACAGTTCCACGCCGCCGCCTCCGCCGGGCGTCCGCAGCATGACGATCTGGCTGCGGGAGTCAGGGATGCCGATGACGTCGTCGACGAACTGGCCCTCCATCAACATCCGGCCCTCTACCTCGAGTCCCAGGGCGAGGAAGAAGGCCGTCGCCTCGTCGAGGTCGGACACGGTGATGCCGACGTGGTCGAAGCGCGGTGCAAATGTCATCTGGGCGTCTCCGGTTCTCGTGGGCTGCGCAGTCATCCCTGCTTGGCGGCAACCATGCGTTCGACCGCGCGGGGCGCGGTCCGCTGGAAGTCGTTGAGCCGCACCCAGGTGGGGGTCACCTCGATGCGCATCATCGAGTCGTACAGCGCGCGCACCTGCTCCTCGAACCCGGCGTGCTGGTCGGCCGGCATCGTCCGGAACGACGCCTCGAGATATTCGTCCGGAACGCCTTCTTCCTCACGGAGCTCGGCCGTGCCGCGGACCAACAGGCAGCACGGGGGCGGGGACACGTCGATGGTGAGGGCGATGCGCGGGTCGCGGCGCAGGGCGGCGACCTTGTCCGAGATGGGAATGGTGAAGAAGAGGAACTTGCCCGCCCGCAACAGGTAACCGATGGGGACGGCGCGTGGGCTGCCGTCTCTCGCGGCGTAGGCGATCTGCATGATCGGTTGTCTGTCGACGAGGTCGAGGGTCACCGGATCGGTCAGGATCTCGTCGATCTGCGCTCTGTCCATGTCTCGCTCTCCGGTCATCTCGGGTCGGCCGGCGCCGGGCGGGCGCCGAACTGGTTGAACGGTTGTCGACATTCGCCGACGACGTAGGTCATGAACTCATGCCCGACGCGTGAAGGTCAGGTGGATCACGCCTTGCGGCGAAGCGACGGCCTCCACGTCGAAACGCTCGCGGAGCGCTTCCTGCCCGGCCCACAGGCTCACTCCGCGGCCGAGGACGACGGGAACCAGGACGACGTGCAGGTGATCGATGAGGTCGGCGTCGAGGAACTCGCGCACCGTGCTCGGGCCACCGCCTATGCGGACGTCGAGGTCGCCGGCGGCCTGCTGCGCTTCGGCGAGCACGTCCGCCGGCGACGCGTCGCGGAAGTGAAAGGTCGTGCCACCGGCCATTTCGATGGACGGACGAAGGTGGTGCGTGAGGACGAAAACAGGAGTGTGGAACGGCGGGTCGTCACCCCACCAGCCCTGCCACGACTCGTCCGGCCAAGGACCCGTCTGCGGGCCGAACTTGCCCCTGCCCATGATCTCGGCGCCGACGTCGCGCCAGTTCGTCTCGGTGTAGACGTTGTCGACACCTCGGCTGCCGCCCGGGCCCCGGCCCTGCATCTCCCGGCCCATGGCGGTGTCGAAGAACCACTCGTGCAGCCGGAAGCCGGCATGGCCGAACGGAGCGTCCAGCGTTCGGCCTTCACCCGTGGCAAAGCCGTCGAGGGAGACACCGAAGTTGTGGACGCGGGTGAGCTGAGGACGGGGAGTCATCGTGCAGACCTTCCGGGCGGCGGTTGCGACCTGTCCGATCGTGTCGCTCGGGCGCTCGCGCCGGCTAGGCATGAATGTCGCCTTCGACCGATGACGAACGTCATCGGATTCCGCGCCGTCCCTCACTTTCAAGCTATAGCGCAGTGGGGGGCTTGCGGCAAGCCCCCGGTGGTGCCGAAGAATCGCCCGCCGTGGCGCCCCGACCGGGCCGACGGGAAAGGAACAAATGACCGACTACGTGCTGGGTTTGGATCGGGTCGACGAGGGACAGGTCGCCGTCGTAGGCGGAAAGGGGGCGAACCTCGGCGCGGTGTCGAAGATCGACGGCATCGCCGTCCCGCCTGGCTTCTGCGTCACGGCAGAGGCGTTCCGCACGGCGATGGCGTCGCTGTCACTGGAGGATTCGCTGGATGAGCTGGCCGGGCTCTCCGCAGATGACCACGAGCGGATCCGCGCCGTGAGTGCCGAGCTCCGCGACGTGGTGGAAGGCACTGCCGTCCCGGACGACATCGCCGACGCCATCACGCAGGCGCTGGCCGCCGAAGGTTCGGACGAGCGGTACGCCGTGCGGTCGAGCGCCACCGCCGAGGATCTACCGTCAGCGTCGTTCGCCGGCCAGCACGACACCTACCTCGACGTCGCGGGAGCCCCGGCCGTGCTCCGCCACGTCGCCCGGTGCTGGGCGTCGCTGTTCTCGGAACGGGCGGTCAGCTACCGGCTGCGCAACGGCTACGACGGCCGCGCGGCGGCCATGGCCGTCGTGGTGCAGCGGATGGTCGACGCGGACGCTTCGGGCGTGCTGTTCACCGCCGATCCGCTCACATCCAACCGGACGGTCACGGTGATCGAGGCCGTCCGCGGATTGGGCGACGCCCTCGTCTCCGGCCGGGCAAACGCCGACGGCTACGCGGTCCGCCGCGGCGCAATCACGACGCGGACGATCGCCGGTGACCGACCCCTGCTCAGCGACGCGCAGGTCACTGAACTTGACCGCACGGCCCGGCGCATCGAGGCCCACTTCGGGGCGCCGCAGGACATCGAGTGGTGTCTGCGCGACGGCGCGATCCAGATCGTCCAGAGCCGGCCCATCACCACGTTGTTCCCCGTCCCGGATGTGGACGACGCCAAGTACCGCGTCTACCTGTCCGTGGGGCACCAGCAGATGATGACCGACGCGTGGAAGCCGCTCGGAATCTCCGTGTGGCAACTGACGGCGCCCGCACCCATGCGCGCTGCGGGCGGGCGGTTGTTCGTCGACGTGACCGACCGCTTGGTGTCGCCACCGGCCCGTGCCGGCTTGCTCCAGATGATCGGACGGCACGATCCGCTGTTCCGGGACGCTCTCGAAACGGCCATCGAACAGGGCGGGTTCCCGCCGTCACGGCCGGGCGACGGCCCCGCGCAGCCCTACTTCCCGCCGCCGGCGGAACCCATCGAGACCGATCCGGCGCTCGTCGCCGAGCTGATCGGCAAGGCGCAAGATTCCCTCACCGAGCTCGAGAAGGAGATCCGAACAAAGGCGGGGCCGGAGGTCTTCGACTACATCCGCCGCGACCTCCAGGAGGTCAGGCCCGGGCAGATCGACCCGCGCAGCCTCCCGGCCATCATGGCCGGGATGGAGGCCGCCTGGTGGATCAACGATCACATGCTCGAATGGCTGGGCGAGACCAACGCTGCCGACGCGCTCACCCAATCCGTCACGCACAATGTCACCTCCGAGATGGGGATGGCCCTGCTCGACGTCGCCGACGCCGTCCGCCGGCACCCGGAGGTCGTCACGTACCTCCAATCGGTGGAGGGCGACGACGGGTTTCTCGGCCACCTGCCGTCACTGCCGGGCGGCGATGAGGTGCGGGCGGAGATCCAGGCCTGGCTCGACCGATACGGGATGCGCTGCGTCGGCGAGATCGACATCACCCGGCCGCGATGGAGCGAGCGCCCCGGCATTCTCGTGCCGGTGATCCTCACGAACGTCCGCAACGTCGAGCCGGGCGAGCGTCAGCGACGTTTCGATCAGGGGCTGGCGGAGGCGCGAGAGACCGAACATCGTCTGCTGGGGCGGCTGCGCGAGCTTCCCGACAGCGAGGCCAAGGCCGCCGAGACCAAGCGGATGATCGACCGGCTCCGCACCTTCGCCGGCTACCGCGAGCACCCGAAGTACGCCATGATCAACCGCTACTTCGTCCTCAAGCAGGCCATCCTCCATGAGGTACGGCGGTTGGTGGCCGCGGGCGTGCTGGACGAGCTCGACGACGCCTTCTTCCTGACCTTCGACGAGCTGCACGACGCCGTGCGCACGGGCAGCGTCGACCGCGAACTACTGCTCCGGCGTCGAGAGGAGTTCCTCTCCTACCAGGCGCTGACGCCGCCGCGTGTGCTCACGTCCGAAGGGGGAACCATTTCCGGCCGGTTTCGGCGCGACGGGGTCCCGGCCCGCGCACTGGTCGGGCTCGCCGTCTCGGCCGGCGTGGTCGAGGGACGCGCGCGAGTGGTCCACGACCTGGGGGAGGCCGACCTCGAAGCCGGCGACATCCTCGTCACGGCGTTCACCGACCCGAGCTGGTCGCCGGTGTTCCTGACCGTCGCCGGCCTGGTCACGGAAGTCGGCGGCCAGATGACGCACGGCGCGGTGATCGCGCGGGAGTACGGGCTGCCGGCGGTTGTCGCCATCGAGCGGGCGACCCGGCTCATCGAGGACGGGCAACGCATCCGGGTGCACGGCACCGACGGCTACGTCGAGATCCTGCCGCCCGGTCAGCAGCGCTAAGTCCCGCGCGGCAGGCCCAGGGAGCGGGCCGCCTAGCGGGTGCCGCGCCTACGTGGGCGAGTGGTGCTCCGACCGCAGGATTCCCATCCGCACGATGTCCTCGTAGTGCCCGCGGACCCACGCGTGCTCGCGCTGCCGCCCTTCGAGGACGAACCCCGCCTTTTCGTATGCGCGGATCGCGCCGGTGTTGGACGCGATCGCTTGCAGATGGATACGGCGCAGGTTCCGGCGCACGAACGCGAACTCGACGAGTTGGGTGATCGCTGCCGTCCCGATGCCGCGGCCGCGGGCATCGGGTGTCAAGCTGATCCCGGCTTCGGCGTGGCGGGCCAGTGGGTCGAACTCGAACAGCGACGCGGTGCCCACCGCCCGGCCGTCGAATTCGACCACGAACGTCACGCTGTCCTCCGCTGAATCGCTTTCGGCGGCCCGGGCTCGGCGCGCTTCGTAAGTCGGCCGGGTCAGTGGAGCAGGTGCCGATGGGCTTCGCTCCTCCCAGGTCTCAAGATCCGCGGCGATCGTGAAGAACAGATCGGCGTCGTCGTCGGTGGGCGTGCGCAGCACCACGGTAGGCATGTCGGACATGGTCTGCACCGTAACTTCGCCCTGCGCGGTCGGCACAACAATTAGGGCCCTCCGCGGCCGTCATTTCACCCGTCGCGCGATCCCCGGATAGTCGACGACCAATCCCTGGACGTCATAGGCGATGCGGCACGCGAAATCGAATGTCGGAGCGGCGTAGTCGACGAGAACATCGGTGGGGCCGGTCTGGCTCCGTTCATAGAGCTGTTCGAGCCGCTCGACGGCCAGCCCGTGCGCGCGCACGTACACGGCGGGAACCGACACGGAGTTGCCGGGACGAGGATCCAGTCGCCGCAGCGGGAACGTGTTGGTCAGCGCCGACGACTCGAGATCGACGTCGAGGCATCCGTCCAGCACCGGCTCGTGGCGGCCGTCGACCGCCCAACCCCCGCGCCCGTCACCCTCGATCAGCACGCTCGACGGGGGACTCGATCCAGAGCGGCCCGTGACCTGCGCCCGTCGAGTGACGAACGAGGACGAGAGTTCGATCTCGTACGCGACCCACCACGGGACGCCCTCCTCGATCGCCGTCGTGGATCCCGTCACCGTCCATCCGGCGTCGGCACGCGTGATCGACGCGGCCTCGAATCCGCGCCGCCCACCTACGTGATCCCAGACGGCTGACGTCGGGAGGTCAGCGAAACCCATCGCCCGATGCTGCCTCCGAGAGCGGGCTGGGTGCGCCGCCGTTCACCACCAGAGGCTTTCCAGGGCGCGGTCGGTCCCGTTCGTCCGGTCCAGACCGTCGAGCGTGGCGACGTCGGCCTCGGACAGCTCGAAGTCGAAGACCTGCGCGTTCTGCTCGATGCGCTCTCGATGCGTCGACTTCGGCAGGACGATCAGATCCCGCTGCACGGCCCAGCGGATGAGCACCTGCGCCGGCGTCCGCCCCACGCGCTCGGCGATGTCGGCGACCTGCGCGTCGCCGAGGTGCCGGCCGGTGCCGAGCGGGCTGTATGCCTCGACCGCGACGCGACGACCGTCGCACGCGTCAAGCAGGCCGCGCCGGTACTCGAACGGGCTGAACTGGATCTGGTTGACCACCGGGTGCACATCGGCGATCGCGAACACGGCGTCGAGTTCGGACGCACTGAAGTTGGAAACCCCGATCGATCGCGCATAGCCGCGTTCGTGCGCGCGCTGCATCCCGTCCCACGCCCACGTCGGCCCACCCTGCGGCCAATGAACGATGTAGAGGTCGAGGGAGTCAACGCCCAGGCGCTCCAGGCTTCGCTGCGCCTCCGCCTCCGGGTCCTGCCGCGCCGGGTAGAACTTGGTCGTGATGAAGACGTCCTCGCGGGGGAGTCCGCTGTCGCGCAGCGCCTTGCCCACACTTCGCTCGTTGCCGTACGCCTGAGCGGTGTCGATGTGGCGGTAGCCGGCCTCCAGCGCCCAGGCCACCGCTTCCTCGCACTCGCGCCCGTCAGGCACTTGCCAGACGCCCAAGCCGACCAGCGGTATCTCGTTGCCGTCGGCGAGCGCGCGCGTGCGTCCGTCTGCCTCGCTGCTTACTGCTGCCACGGTGCGCTCCTCGCTTCGGCGACGTCCTCGCATCGAGGAAACGTCGTGTCCACCGAGCGTAGTGACGCGTTGCGCCTGGCCGACGGTCAGTGCATGGAGGTGACGGCCGGGGCCGTGAACGTCGCGGCAGCTCGATGAAGCAGGTACCGAGCGACGCGCTGGTGGACCGGTCGGATGAACGGCCACATAAACCGGGCCGACGAATTCCGGTAGAACACGAACGTCGTCAGAGTCGCTCGGGTGGGGGACTGCCGGCGCGCGACGATGACGCCGCGTGCGACCGGTCCGGCCGCCTCCAGCTGGAGCACGTCGGGGGATGAAGTCACGATCTGCCATCCGAGGATGTGGTCGGCGTCGGACTGTGGGCCGAGCCGGAAGCGGATGACGTCGCGGTGGACGCGACGGATGAGTAGACGCAGGCCGGCGGGCGCGTCCTCGAGCGCCGTCCGCACCCACTCCTCGGCCGAATGGCTGTCGGGGTGGTCGAGGCGGACCTCGAACGAGTCGGCCTCGTCATAGACGCTGCTGTCGAGAAGTGGCTCGGGTGCCACGGCGATCTGATCGACTCGGAACGGTTGAGATCTCATGACCCTCCTCCGCAGACGGAGCGGCGATCCATACAGTGCCGTATCTATACGCTAAAGTATGGTTCGTTCATCCGTCAACCCGAGGGAGCGCGACGCAGCATGCCGGCAGCCATTCAGACGCCGCGGTCGAGCTGGATCGAGGAAGGCCTTCGCGCCCTCGGCATCGGCGGTCCCGATGCTGTGCGGATCGAAAGCCTGGCCCAAGCCCTCGGCGTGACCAAGGGCGGCTTCTACTGGCATTTCGACGGCCGGAACGCATTGCTGCGAGAGATGCTTGACAGCTGGGAACGCGTCGTCACTGAAGAGGTGATCGTCCGGGTGGAGGCCGACGGTGGCGACGCGCGCACTCGCCTGCGGCATCTCTTCACGATCGCGACCTCGATCGACGACATGCTCAAGGTCGAGTTGGCGGTCCGCGAGTGGGCCCGCCGCGACCAGGCTGTGGCCGAGCGACTTCGGCGACTCGACAACCGGCGCATGGACTACATGCGCTCGCTGTTCGGCGCCATTTCCAGCGACCCGGCTGACGTCGAGGCACGCTGCCTCTTGGCATTCTCGTTGTTCCTGGCCAACGACTACATCGCGGCCGACCATCCCGGCCGCCGCTCACGATCGACGGTGATCAAGACGGCGACGGAACGCCTGCTCATGTGAGGTAGCGCCCGGCTTACCGAAGAGCTCCGAAAATTCATTCTGAAGCCGTCGTCCGACGCCCGTTTCTGTCGTACTCACGTTCTAATGCCTGGGTCCGCGCCCAACTGGACGAGCCGTTCCACCACCAGCCCGCGGGCTCGTGCCGGCCAACCCGCCGCTGCCGGCAGCGCCCCGGTTGCCGCGCGCACCGCGTCGGGCATCGTCGTGGTCGGCCGGCCGAGAAGGCGGCGCAAGTCGCCGCTCCCGACACACATGTCGCCACGAGATCGTCGGTTCGACCAGCGTCTGACGGAACTCAGTGGCTGACCTGACTGGCGCGCACCGCAGGCGACACCCAGCGCGTGAGATAGGCCCGCAGCTCAGCCGGTGACCGCTCGGGATCGCCGGGGTCGATGACGAGCGACTGCAGGGTACGGAGCAGGTGCTCGACCAGCTCGCGCTGCTCGTCCCCGTCGACGCCGGCCTCGACCCAGTCCACCGGCAGGTCGGCCAGCAAGGAGCGTCCCAAGGCAATCGACGAGGGAGCCGTCAGGCCGGCCAGCGTGGTGCTGATCCGGCCCGGCGCGATCAACCGGTTCAGGGCGGGGTCGTCGCGCAGATGCTCGTAGACGTAGGCCACGACCTCGGCCGCTGCGTCACCGGCGTCGCCGCCGGTCTCGACGAGATGCTCGCGGACGTGCGTGCCGAGGTGCGAGACGAGGTCAGCGACGGCGTCCATCGCGGCCGCGTTGAGGAGGTCATCGGTCGTTGCGTAGTACCGATACACCGTCTGCCGGGTCACGCCGAGGAGCTCGGCGATCTCCGACGTGGTGGTGGCGCCGACCTCGGCCAGGCGTCGGCGGGTCACGTCGAGGATGCGCGCCCGCGCCTCGTCGTCCGTGCTCGGCGGGCACCCGCCCCAACCGTGGGTCCTCATCCGGTCCTCCCTTGACGACCATACACTTTCATGTTTTTGTACATCCAACAACGCCGATCTGTATGATCGCGCTTACGGAAGGAACTGCCGTGTCCGTTTCAGCCCCCGCAGGATTCGACCTGACGGATCCCGATGTCAACTGGGCCGGCGTGCCGCACGAGGAGTTCGCCGCCCTGCGGCGCACGGCGCCGATCTCGTGGGTCGAGCAGGCGCCCGAAGCGCGCGCGGGCATGGAAGGCACCGGCTACTGGGCGATCACGAAGCACGCCGACGTCTCTGCGGTCTCGATGAACAGCGCGGTGTTCTCCAGCTGGCAGAACGGCGCGATCATCCGGCTGCCCGAGACGACAACGCGCGAATCGGTCGAGCTGACCCGAGTGGTGATCATCAACCAGGACGCGCCCACCCACACCCAGATGCGGCGCATCATCTCGCGCGGTTTCACTCCGCGGGCGATCAGTGCACTCGACGACGTCATGCGAGCCAGGGCCGAACGGGTCGTCACTGCGGCGGTCGCCGGAGGCAGCGGCAACTTCGTCGCGCAGGTCGCGGCGCAGCTTCCGCTGGAGACGATTGCCGACCTGCTCGGGGTGCCGGCCGAGGACCGGCAGAAGCTCTTCGACTGGACGAACCAGATGACCGCTTCGGACGACCCCGAGTTCGCCGGCGACCCGCAGGCGGCGTCGATCGAGGTGTTGATGTACGCGATGGGCCTTGCCGCGGAGCGGGCCGAATCGCCGCGCGACGACCTGGTGACCAAGCTGATCAACTTCGACAAGGACGGCGAGGGGTTGACCGACGACGAGCTCGGGTTCTTCGTCATCGCCCTCGCCGTGGCCGGCAACGAGACGACCCGCAACGCGATCACGCACGGGATGAACGCGTTCTTCGACCACCCGGACCAGTGGGGGCTCTGGAAGCGCGAGCGGCCGGAGACGATGGTCGACGAGGTCGTCCGCTGGGCGACCCCGGTCACCTCGTTCCAGCGCACCGCGCTGGAGGACATCGAGCTCGGGGGGGTGCAGATCCGGGCCGGGCAACGCGTCGGCCTGTTCTATGCCAGCGCCAACCATGACGAGGACGTCTTCACCGACCCGTTCACGTTCGACATCACCCGCTCACCGAACCCGCACCTCGCCTTCGGCGGCCACGGCGCGCACTACTGCATCGGGGCCAACCTCGCCCGCCTGGAGATCAAGCTGATCTTCGAGATGCTCGCCGACCTCGCGCCGGACATCACCCGGACCGACGCGCCGACGCGCCTGCGGTCGGGCTGGCTCAACGGCATCAAGACCTTGCCGGTCCACTACACCGCCTCGTAGTCGGCGGCGCGGTGGCGCTGTGCCGCGACGGGGGGCGGCCCGGCGTGTCATCGGGGCGGCCAGCCCGGTGCCGCTAAAGTCGAACACATGTTTGACACGCACTGGTCTGACGGTCTCGATGTCGATCAGTTGGCGGCCGCCGAACACGGATCCGGCCCGCTCGTCATCGTCGCCGGCGCGGGAACCGGCAAGACCCGCACGCTGACCGCTCGCGTCGCCCGGTTGCTCGAGGCGGGCGTCGCGCCCGAGCGGGTACTGCTCCTGACCTTCACCCGCCGGGCCGCCGCGTCGATGACATCCCGAGCGGCTGCGCTCTGCGGTGATCCCGAGGCGGGGCGGCGGCTGTGGGGCGGCACCTTCCACGCGGTGGCGCACCGCCTCGTCGCCGAGCACGCCGCGCACCTCGGTCTGTCGGCCGTCACCGTGCTCGACCCCAGCGACGTCGTCGACCTGCTCGACCTGCTGCGTGAGGAGCACGGGCTCACCGGCAACGAGGTCCGGGTGCCGACCAGCCAGGCGCTGGCCGACGTCTACTCGCGTGCGGTCAACACCGGCCGGCCGGCCCGCGAGGTGATGGACACCGAGTTCCCGTGGTGCATCGACCATGCCGACGCCATCGTGGCGCTGTTCCGCGCCTTCGTCGCCCGCAAGCGGCAGCGGGGCCTGCTCGACTTCGACGACCTCCTCGTCTGCTGGCGCGCGCTCCTGCTCGACCCGGTCGTCGGCGCCCGGTTGCAGGCGCGGTGGGATTGGGTGCTCGTCGACGAGTACCAGGACGTCAACCGGGTGCAGGTCGACCTCGTCACCGCGCTGCGGCCGAGCGGTATCGGGCTGACCGTTGTCGGCGACGACGCACAGGCGATCTACGGCTTCCGCGGTGCCAGTGGCGACCACCTCCGCCAACTGCACGAGGCGCTGCCCGATTCAACTCTGGTCCGGCTCCAGCGCAACTTCCGGTCGACCCAGCCGGTGCTCGACCTGGCCAACGTCATCAGGCCGGGGGATGGGAACCTTCGCGTGCGTCTGACGGCCGATCGCGCCGGCGCCGCGGCCAAGCCGGTGCTGGTGAAGTGCCCCGACGCCGACGGCGAGGCGCGGACGGTTGCCGACACGATCCTCGCTGCGCAAGAGAACGGCCTGGCGCTGCGCGAGCAGGCGGTCCTCATGCGTTCGGCCAGCCACAGCAAGGCGCTGGAGGTCGAGCTGACCGTGCGCCACATCCCGTACGTCAAGTACGGCGGGATCCGGTTCAGCGACACCGCGCACGTCCGCGACTTCCTGGCCGCCCTGCGGCTGGCGAGCAACCCCGCCGACGAGCTGGCCTGGTACCGGCTGCTGTGCCGGCACCGCGCCATCGGCAAGGCCAGCGCCCGCACCCTGGTTCCCTTGCTCGTCGACGCCGACGACGCACACGATCATGCTGCCGTCGTGGCCGCGGCGCCGCCGAAGGCCCGCACGAATCTCGCGACCACCCTCGCGCATCTGGCGTCGGCCCAGGCGGCAGTGGGCAGCAGCCCAACCGTCGAGGCCTGCCTCGCGGCAGTGCGCCCGCTCGTGCGCAGCCACTACGTCCACTGGGTCAGCCGGGTGGACGACGTCGACCGGCTCGCCGCCTCGGCCGCGACCAGCGCCGACCTGGCTGCCTTCGTCGCCGAGATGACGATCGACCCCGCGTCGTCCAGTGCCGACTACGCGAATCAGGCGCACCGCGACGAGGACTACCTGATCCTGTCCACGGTCCACTCGGCCAAGGGGTTGGAGTGGACAGCGGTCCACCTGATCCATGCCGTCGACGGCGCGTTCCCCTCCGACATGGCTCTGGGTGCCGACGACGGGCTCGCCGAGGAGCAGCGGCTGTTCTACGTCGCCGCCACGCGAGCCCGGGACACACTGTCGATCTACACACCGTTTCGAATGCCCACGCACCCGACGAGCATGCACGCCCGCCACGTGCTCGCGAAGCCGAGCCGCTTCCTCACGGACGACGCGCTCGCCACGGTCGACATCGTCGAGCCCGTGCCGACGAGTCCTGCCGCCGCCGTGCCCGCCGTCGCGGCTCGCGTCCCGATCCCGGCGATGGAAGAACTGTTCAGCTAGTCCAGGGTTACGCCGACCAGCTGGGTGCTGAGTTCAGCGCACCGGCGGGCACGCAACGGGCGCTCAGGGTCGAAACGTCATACTGGGGACTGGTCGCGCCCATTGGGAGGGGATCGGGTGGTCGACGAAACCGAGCCGGAGGTTGAGTCGGACCTGCGCCGTCGCGCCGCGTGGCTGCTGGGCATGCTGGGTGTGGTCGCGGTGCTGTTCGTCGTCGTCATGACCGTGCTCATCAGTAACGACAAACCCAAGGACGACAGCGGCGGGGCGGGACCTCTGGACGACGTCGCCACCTCGCACGCCACGTCGCCCACCGCGTCGAAACCTCGAACCACCGCCGCGGCCCGTACCTCGTCGACATCGAGCACATCGCCCACCAACCCGCGCCCGGCGTCGTGCCCGACGTCGCAGCGCTGCGCGCTGGACGACGACATCGGTAACGCCGTCGCTGCGGTGAACGCCTACCGCACCCAGCACGGTGAGCCCGCCGTTCCGGGCAAGGTCTCGGCGCCGGCCAAGGAATGCGCCCTGCGCAACGGCAACGGCTGCTCCGGCGGGTGGGCCGAAACCACGCTGTCGGCACCGGACGGGCAGGCGGCGGTCAAGAACATCCTCCCATTCGCCAAGCTGCTGTCGCCGATGCAGTCGTTCGGCGTCGGGTGGGCCTACGACCCGGCCAGCAAGGAGTACTTCTTCTCGATCGTGCGCAACGACTGAAGTGCCCGATCCGACTAGGGTCTGTTGCATCCCTACCATCGTCGCGAACTGGAGCAGCCGTGAGCGTGAACCTCACCAAGGGCGGCAATGTGTCGCTCACCAAGCAGGCACCTGGCCTCACCGCCGTGATCGTCGGCCTGGGCTGGGATGCGCGAACCACCGACGGCAAGGCGTTCGACCTCGATGCCAGCGCGATCGTCTGCAACGCAGACGGCAAGGTGCTCAGCGACAAGCACTTCGTCTTCTTCAACAACTTGACCACCCCGGACAACGCCGTCCAGCACACGGGCGACAACCTGACCGGAGAGGGCGGCGGCGACGACGAGCAGGTGCGCGTGAATCTGGCCGGACTGCCGCCCGAGGCGGCGCGAGTCGTGTTCCCCGTCTCGATCTATGAGGGCGACACGGCCGGACAGACCTTCGGCCAGGTCCGCAACGCGTTCATCCGGGTCGTCAACCAGGCCGACGACTCCGAACTCGCCCGCTACGACTTGTCCGAGGACGCGTCCACCGAGACCGCGATGGTCTTCGGCGAGTTGTACCGCAACAACGACGAATGGAAGTTCCGCGCCGTGGGCCAGGGATACAGCGCCGGGCTGACCGGCATCGCGCGCGATTTCGGGGTCAACGTCTGACTCCGGAACGCGGGGGCCATTCGGGACGTTCCCACTACAGTCGAGCGATCGGGGACGGTCGCGACGAAGCGGAGGGTTGAAGGCATGAGCGTAAGCCTGAGCAAGGGTGGAAACGTATCGCTGTCCAAGGAGGTGCCGGGCCTGCAGGCCGTGCTCGTCGGCCTCGGCTGGGACGTCCGCACGACCACCGGTGCGGATTTCGACCTGGACGCCTCGGCGCTGATGGTCGGCACCAACGGCAAGATCCTGTCCGACCAGCACTTCATCTTCTTCAACAACCTGACGAGCCCCGACGGGTCGGTCGAGCACACGGGCGACAACCTGACCGGTGAGGGCGAGGGTGATGACGAGGCGATCAAGGTCAACCTCGCTGCGGTGCCGCAGGAGGTCGACAAGATCGTCGTGACGGTGTCGATCTACGACGCCGACAACCGCCAGCAGTCCTTCGGCCAGGTCCGCAACGCGTTCATCCGGGTCGTCAACCAGGCCGACAACAACGAGATCACCCGCTACGACCTGTCCGAGGACGCGTCGACCGAGACGGCCATGATCTTCGGCGAGCTGTACCGCAACGGCGCCGAGTGGAAGTTCCGGGCCGTCGGCCAGGGCTACAGCACGGGCCTGTCGGGCATTGCCCGCGACTACGGCGTCAACGTCGGCTGAGGCGGGGTAACTGGTGTTGCTCCGCACCTTCGGCGGTTCATTCGGGATTGCCGCGGTCGGGCTCGTCCTCGGCTACATCTATGGCGGCGGTAAGGGACTCGCGCTGGCGGCGATCCTCGCTGTGCTCGAGGTGTCACTGAGCTTCGACAACGCGGTCGTCAACGCGACCGTGTTGGTGCGGATGAGCCCGTTCTGGCAAAAGATCTTCCTGACCGTCGGTGTGGCGATCGCGGTGTTCGGCATGCGACTCGTCTTCCCGCTGCTGATCGTCGGCATCACGGCCAGCCTGACGCCGGTCGAGGCGATCCGGCTCGCACTGGACAAGGGTGATCCCGCCAAGCACGGCACCTACGGCTATCTGCTGCACCAAGCGCACCCGGCCATCGCGGCGTTCGGCGGCATGTTCCTGCTGATGCTCTTCCTGGACTTCATCTTTGAAGAGCGCGAGATCACCTGGCTGTCGTGGATCGAACGGCCGTTGGCCCGCATCGGCAAGCTCGACCAGCTGTCGGTCGTCATCGCGCTGGGCGCGCTCGCGGTTTCGGCCTACACGTTGGGCAAGCACGCCGACACCGCACAGCCGGACCGGATCTCGACGATCCTGGTCTCCGGGGTCCTGGGCATTGCCACCTACCTGCTGGTGAACAGTTTGGGCGAGTTCTTCGATCAGGACGAGGACGAGGACGGAGACGGCGACTCCGACGCGGACGACCTGCAGGCGAAGCTCGAGAAGAACAAGACGATGCACGTCGTCGGCAAGGCCGCGTTCTTCCTGTTCCTGTATCTCGAGGTCCTGGACGCATCGTTCAGCTTCGACGGCGTGGTCGGCGCGTTCGCCATCACTTCCGACCCGATCATCATCGCCATCGGTCTCGGCATCGGCGCGATGTTCATCCGCTCGCTGACGGTGTATCTGGTCAAGAAGGGGACGCTGGCCGAGTACGTTTATCTGGAGCATGGTGCGCTCTATGCCATCGGCGCGCTGGCGGTGCTGTTGCTGATCACCATCGAGTACGAGGTGCCCGAGGTCGTCACCGGCCTGATCGGTGTCGCCTTCATCGGCGCCGCGCTCGTCTCTTCGATCATCCGCAACCGGCGCGCCGATGCCGAGGGCGACCCGGCGCCCGAGCGCGCTCCGGCCGCTGTCTGAAGAGGGTTCACGAGGTCTGAGAGGCAGTCATGGGAATCGACTACACCAAGCGGCCGGCCACGCCCGAGCCGGTTGTTCCGCCACCGCCTCCGGGCATCCCGCCACCGCCGCCGGCCGGACAGCCTGTCCCACCGGCGCCGGCATCGATCGTTCCGCCGCCGCCGGCCGTGGCTCCGGGCGCGCCCGCCGCGTCTGTCTCGCTGTCGAAGGTGACGCTGACCAAGAGCGCGCCGTCGGTGTCCTTGACCAAGCATGGCGGGTCGCGCGGTGTGCTGGCGGTCAACTTGAACTGGGACGCCAAGCCGCCCGAGAAGGGCTTCTTCAAGAAGTACTCGCAACTCGATCTGGATCTCGGCTGCCTGTACGAGTTCAGCGACGGCAGCAAGGGAGTCGTGCAGGCACTCGGGAACGCGTTCGTGGCGGGCAACCGGGCCGGCCGCCAACTCGTCCGCCTCGACGGTGACGACCGGTCCGGGCAGAACACCGGCGGCGAGAACATGACGATCGACCTCACCGATCCCTCGTTGATCAACCGTGTTCTCGTCTTCGCCCTGATCTACGAAGGGGCGGCGAACTGGGCCGCGGCCAAGGGCGTCGCAACGCTGACCCCGGTCGGCGCGCCGCCGATCGAGGTGCTGCTCGACGACCCCCGTGACGGTGCGCGCATCTGCGCGATCGCCATGATCACCAACGAGAACGGCGAGATCGTCGTCCGCCGCGAGGTGAACTACCTCAACGGGGCGCAGCGCGCCCTGGATGAGGCCTATGGCTGGGGCATGAACTGGACCCGAGGTCGCAAGTGAGTGTCAGCCTGTCCAAGGGACAGAAGGTCTCGCTGTCAAAGGAGGGCGGCGCCGGCCTGACCAAGGTGCGCATGGGCCTGGGCTGGGATGCCGCCGCGGTCAAGGGCCTGTTCGGGCGCAAGCGCGCGCAGACGATCGACCTCGACGCGTCCGCGCTGCTCTTCGATGCGGCGGGCGTGCTCGTCGACCAGGTGTGGTTCCAACAGCTGACGAGCAAGGACGGCTCCGTCCAGCACACCGGTGACAACCTCACCGGCGCGGGCGAGGGCGACGACGAATCGATCCGCGTCGATCTGTCGCGGGTGCCGGCTCAGGTCAGGACGTTGGTTTTCACCGTCAACTCGTTCACCGGCCAGGACTTCTCGCAGATCGAGAACGCGTTCTGCCGACTCGTCGACGACACGAGCGACAGCGAGATCGCGCGCTATGAGCTGACCGGATCGGGGAGCCACACTGCCCAGATCATGGCCAAGGTCGCCCGCGACGGTGCGGGTTGGTCGATGACCGCCATCGGAGTTCCGGCCAGCGGCCGGACGTTCAAGGATCTTTTGCCCGCCATCGCCGGGCATCTGTAGCACCATATGTTCCGACGCACGCATCGCAGGTAGGAGTTCTCGCCATGTCCGAGCTCGATCTCGGTTCCACCGCAACCCCGGCAACCACCGCGACGACGGCCGCTCCGGTCGCCGCCGGCGGGCTCGTCCTCAGCCCGCCTGCGCCCGTCCCGATGGTGAAGGAGGAGGAGGCCGCCGGCGCCATCCCGGTCGACGACGCGAAGAAGTCCCAGCTGGCCGAGCGGGCCGCGGCGTTCGCCGCCGAGTTGGCTGGGCTCGACACGCGCTCACCGGAGTTCACCAAGAAGGTCGACTCGATCACGTCGATGGGCGACAAGGAACTGCGCGCGTCGGCCCAGGTGTCGAACCGGATGCTCGACCGGCCCGCCGCCGTGATGAAGGCGGGCAAGGGCGGTGCCGGCGGTGACGCGCAGACGCGGGTGGCCACCACGCTGAACGAGCTCCGCAACACCGTCACCGACCTCGACCCCAACCGAGCCGACCTCACGGGCGTGAAGAAGGTCCTCAAGTGGCTGCCGGGCGGGGACAAGATCCAGAAGTACTTCCAGAAGTACGAGTCCGCGCAGACGCAGCTCAACGCGATCATCAAGTCGTTGGAAGCCGGCCAGGACGACCTCCGCAAGGACAACGCGGCGATCGAGACCGAGAAGGCCAACATGTGGACGACGATGGGCAAGCTCAGCGAGTACAACGCGCTGGCATCGGCCCTCGACGAGGCGATTACCAACAAGGTGGCCGAACTCGAGGCCGCCGGCAACGCCGAGGCCGCGAACACGCTGAAGTCGGACGCGCTGTTCGCCATCCGCCAGCGGCGGCAGGACATCATGACGCAGATGGCCGTGTCGGTGCAGGGCTACATGGCGCTCGACCTGGTGCGCAAGAACAACATCGAGCTGATCAAGGGCGTCGACCGCGCGCAGACGACGACGATCTCGGCGTTGCGCACAGCGGTGATCGTGTCGCAGGCGCTCGCTCGCCAGAAGCTCGTCCTCGACCAGATCAGCGCGTTGAACGCGACGACGTCGAACCTGATCGAGTCGACCTCGCAGCAGCTGCGGGTGCAGGGCGCCGCGATCAACGAGCAGGCGGCGAGCAGCACCGTCGACATCCAGAAGCTGCAGGCCGCCTTCGACAACGTCTTCCAGACGATGGACGCGATCGACTCGTTCCGCTCGCAGGCCGTCGACTCGATGGCGCAGACGGTCACTGCGCTGGAGGGCCAGATCGAGCGGGCCAAGCCCTACCTCGAGCGCACCCGCCGCGGCGAGGCGGGCGGCGCCGACTTCGGCGGCGGGCAGCCCCCGGCGCTGCCGTCGTGAGCGTGACCGCCTGGGCCTCATGACGTGCTGCTCATGACTCGACCCTCATGACCTGGTTCCGGCGCGGACACGAGAGCCCGCCGGCGGAGCCGCAGCCCGAGGAGGACAACGACTCACCGGACAAGCTGCGGCTCCGGCTGTGGGAACTCGTCCAGTTCATCAATCGCAACGCCGGCAAACTTCCGGTGGAGGCCGTCGTCATCGCTCGGCAGGCCACCGACAGGATCCGCGAACTCATCGAGACGTCCTCCGATCACGATCTCGACGTGTATGCGGTCGTCTCGATCAACGGCATCGTCGGCGACTACCTGCCGACCACGCTGCGCACGTACCTCAATCTCGACCCGGCAGCGACCGAGCGTGCCGGTCCGTCCGGGCGGACGCCACGTGAGGCGTTGCGCGAGCAGGTCGAGTCGCTCGCGCTGGCCGCCGACGAACTCTTACAGGCGACCCAGGCGCACGATGCCGACCGGCTGTTCTCGCAGGGGAACTTCCTGAGGACGAAATTCACCCGTTCCGACCTCGACCTCTGACCGCTACTAGGGTCGACTCCGAGATGGCTGAGATGAAGCGCGGGGCGAACGTCGCCCTGACCCGCGAGATACCCGGGTTGCGGTCAGTCGTCCTGGGCATGAGCTGGAACGCCGGTGCCGAGCGCGTCCTCGACGACAACCTCGTCTTCGCGGCGATCCTGTGCGGCCCAGACGGTCGGGCGCGCAGCGATCAGGACTTCGTGTTCTTCAACCAGCTCGCGGCCCCTGAGCAGTCGGTGCAACAGCTCGAGCAGGCGCTCGGCGGCGACAACGAGCAGATCGTGGTCGATCTGGCCGCGGTTCCGGCCGGCATCGAGCGGATCGCCGTCGTTCTCTACGTCAACGAGGGTCCGGCCCAGCGCCGCACGCTCGGTCAGCTTCGCTCGTGTGTGATCCGGGTGCTCAACGCCGCCGACAGCCGTGAGCTCGTTCGCTCCGAGGAGTTGGCTTCCGCTTTCGAGGGCGAGACCGCCGTGGCGCTCGGCGAGGTGTACCGGCACGGCGCCGAGTGGAAGTTCAAGGTGTTGGGGCAGGGATATTCGCGTGGCGTCACTGGCATCGCGGCCGACTACGGGATCCCGCTGTGACCGTGGGGCCGGCCGGGCGGCGCGAATGATCGCCGACCCCTC
>NZ_JBHEMO010000092.1:0-5170 GCF_046262535.1 Jatrophihabitans sp.
ATCCTGCTCGTCAGCGGCGAGTGGACGCATCTCATGGACGAGTTCCGCGCGCGAGTCGGTCCGGCCTCCGGATTCGACGTATGAGGTACATGCGCATCGTGTGGCGCCGGCTGACCGCCATGCGCACGGCGCTGATCCTGCTGTTCCTGCTCGCCGTCGCCGCGGTGCCCGGTTCCCTGCTGCCGCAGCGTCCGCTGAATCCGGACAAGACGAATTCCTACATCGCCGCGCACGGCGGCTGGGGGCGGATCCTCGACGCCATCGGGATGTTCGACGTCTTCGGGTCGGTCTGGTTCGCCGCCATCTACCTGCTGCTGTTCATCTCGCTGGTCGGGTGCCTTATTCCGCGCATCCGGGTGCACGCCCGCGCCGTCGTGCGCAAGCCGCTGCCCGCCCCGCGGCACCTCGACCGGTTGCCGGAGGGCGGCCGGTTCGAGACCTCCGACGGCCCGGCCGACTACGCCGCGGCGGCGCGGTCGGCGCTGGGCCGACGGTGGCGCGTCGTCCAGCGGACCGAGAACTCCGGCGCCGTGACGCTGTCGGCCGAGAAGGGCTACAGCCGCGAGACCGGCAACCTGATCTTCCACATCGCGCTGCTCGCTTCCCTGCTGCTGATCGCGGTCGGCCGGCTCTACAACTATCAGGGCAGCCGGGTCGTCCTGCAGGGCGCGAACAACGGCTTCTGCAACACCGTCTCGCAGTACGACGCCTGGAAGCCCGGCCGCTTCGCCGCCGAGGGCAAGGTGGCGCCGGCTCCGTTCTGCATCGACGAGATGTCGAAGTTCACCGCCGACTACACCGCGCAGGGCGAGCCGCGGACGTTCCGCGCCGACGTCGTCTACCGCGCGAACGTGAACGCGGCGCCGAAGAAGGCGACGATCACGGTGAACCACCCGCTGCGCCTGGAAGGCGACCGGGTGTACCTCATCAACCACGGGTTCGCGCCCGAGGTGACGATCCGCATGCCCGACGGGTCGGTGCGCCATGACGTGCAGGCGTTCATCCCGACCGATGCGGCGACCCTGCTGTCCGAGGGCGCGTTCAAGCAGCCGGGCAAGACCGACGCCAGGCAGGACGTCGGCATCGAGGGCCTCTTCGCACCGACGGCGGTGGACGCCGGCAACGGGCTCATCACGTCGGTGTCGCCGCGGGTGTCGGATCCGGTGTTGTCCCTGAACGTCTACCTGGGCGACCTGGACGGGTCGGGCGCGCCGCAGTCGGTCTACTCGCTCGACCACTCGAGGATGAAGCGGATCGGCCGGGCCAACCTGGTGGTCGGCCAGACCGCGAAGCTGCCCGACGGGGTCACGGTGCGGTTCGACGGCTGGGTGCCCTGGGCCGGCCTGCAGGTGTCGCACGATCCGGCGCAGGGCTACCTGCTGTTCGCGGCCGGGGCCATGGTGCTCGGCCTGCTGGGCTCGCTCGGCGTGCGGCGGCGGCGCGTATGGCTGCGGATCGCCCCGGCGGCGTCGGCTGAGGACGGGTCGCCTACCGTTGTGACCGTTGGTGGCCTTGCCCGCAGCGACTCGGGCAACTTCACCACCGAGTTCGCGGAACTGCTGTCCCGGCTCTCCGCGGCGGGAACGCAGGCGGCTTACCGATCGACGTTGCACATCACGATGGACGACCCGATCGGCGCAGGAAAGGACTGAGGCTGACCATGGCTGGCATCAACGGGTCGATGGCCCATCTGTCCGACGGCTTGTTCACCACGTCCATCGCCGTGTACGCCGCCGCCATGGTCGGGTTCACCGCCGAGTACGCGTTCGGCCGGGTCGGGCGCAAGCTCGAGGTCGCCGAGCCCGCGCGTGAGCTGGTGGGTGCGGGTGGTCCGCCGGTGCCCGATCGACCGGTCGTGGTTGACGACGCGCCGGCCGCGGGTAAGCGCCGCCGGGCCGACCGGATCGGCCGCTGGGCCGTCGTCATCACCGTCCTCGGCGCGCTGGTGCACCTGAGCTCGATCGTCGTCCGGGCGGTTGCCGTCGACGCCGTGCCGTGGTCGAACATGTACGAGTTCGCGTCGGTGGCCGGACTCGTCGGCGTCCTCGCGTTCCTCGCCCTGCTGTGGAAGCTGCCGGCCCTGCGCCACCTGGGCGGGATGATCCTGCTGCCGGTGATCCTGCTGATGTTCCTGGCCGGCACGGTGCTGTACTCCCAGGCCCAGCCGCTCGTGCCGGCGCTGCAGTCCTACTGGCTGGCGATCCACGTCGTGCTGGTCTCGATCGCCGAGGGCGCGCTCATGACGAGCGCGGTGCTGACCGTCCTCTATCTCGTGAAGTCGCGCCACGACAAGCTCGGCGGCCGGCCCGACTACAAGCCGGGTGCGATCGGCACGCTGGCGGCCAAGCTGCCGTCCGCGGCCGTTCTGGACAAGGCCGCCTACCGCGTCGTCGCGTTCTCGTTCCCGCTCTACACCGTCGCGATCATCTGCGGCGCCATCTGGGCCGAAGCGGCGTGGGGACGGTACTGGGGCTGGGACCCGAAGGAGACCTGGGCGTTCATCGTCTGGGTCATCTACGCCTGCTACCTGCACGCCCGGGCGACCGCCGGGTGGAAGGGCCGCGCGGCCGCCTGGGTGAATCTCGCCGGCTTCTGCGCGATCACGTTCAACTTCCTGATCGTCAACATCGTGGTGTCCGGACTGCACTCCTACGCCGGCCTGTCCTAACACGTCGACCCCTCCGAGTTGTCCGTGCGTCGCCACGTTATGACGTGGTGGAGCGCGGACAACTCGGTCAGAGCAGCGCGGCCACCATCGCGTCACCGACGAACGCGGCGTACCGCGACCGCGTCCAGTTGCGCCGGAGCACGAGCAGCTCGTACTGCTCCGCCGCGCTGAACATCCAGAGGACGTCGGTCACCTGGGCAAGTCCGAGGCCGGGTCGGACGCCGCCGGTCCTGAGCAGCCGCTTCGCGTTGTGCCGCATGCGCGTAAGCCGTTCCTGTTCGGCCTCGGCGAGCAACGTCGCCATCGCCTCGTCCCCTGTCGCGGCGGCCCGCACCAGCAACATGATCGGCGCACCCAGGAAGCTGACCTCGGCGGCGAGCTTCGCCCACTTGCGCAGCATCTGCTCGGCGTCGGCTTCCACCTCGCTCATCGCGTCCGAGCGGACGGGCGCAGGTACGGGTCCGCGGCCGGCGAGCGCCCGTTCCCAAAGCGCGCGAACCAGTCCGGGCTTGCCACCGAAATTCTTGTAGATCGTCTCGACCGACACGTCGGCGTCGACGGCCACCGCGGCGACGGTGGTCGCCGCGTACCCAGCGGCCAGAAAGCGCGTCCGCGCGGCGGCCAGGATTCTCTCTCGAGCGAGTTCGGCCTGTCTCTGCCGGCGGCTCGAGTCGTATTGACGGCTGCTCTTGACCACTGTCCCAATCAGATCCATAGTATTGTATCGAATACGAACGACTGTAACAGACGGGGGGTTGATCGACATGGCCGACGCGCTGACCTGGATAGCCCGGTTGGAATCAGCGACGAACGCGCATGACATCGAGGCGCTGGTCGATTGCTTCAGCGAGGACTACGAGAACGTGACGCCGGCGCATCCCGAGCGGGGATTCGGCGGGCGGGAGCAGGTGCGGCGCAACTGGTCGACCTTCTTCGCGGAGATCCCGGACATCGCGGTGCGAGTGGTGCGCAAGGCCCAGCAGGGCGACACGTTGTGGACCGAGTGGGAGATGTCAGGGACGCGCCGGGACGGTGCGCCGCACGAGATGCGCGGCGTCATCCTCTTCGGCGTCGTCGACGACCGGGCGCGATGGGCGCGGTTCTACGTCGAGCCGGTCGAGCGGACCAGTGGCAACGCCGACGCGATCGTGCAGCGCCTCGTCAGCGAGGCCAAGCCGTGATCCTCGTCGTCGGGGGCACCGGCCGGTTGGGACGTGAGCTCGTCCCCGCGTTGACCAGGCAGGGCGAGGCGGTGCGTGTGCTCACCCGGGACGCGAGCAAGGCGGCCGGGCCGGCTGCGGTCGGCACCGGCGTCGAGTTGATGGCGGGAGATCTGCGCGACCCGGCGTCGCTCGAGCGGGCGGTGGCCGGCTGCACCGCGGTCGTGTCGGCCGCGCACGGCTTCGTCGGCGGGCGGGGTGCCGGGCCCGAGCAGGTCGACCGCGACGGCAACGCGAGCCTCGCCCGCGCCGCCAAAGCGGCTGGGATAGGCCACCTCGTGTTGATTTCGGTGCACCGCGCGTCGGCTCATCACCCGATGTCGCTGCACCGGATGAAGTACGCCGCCGAGCAGGCGGTGCGTTCGACTGGGGTCGAGCACACCGTCCTGCGTCCGTCCGCGTACTACGAGAACTGGATCGAGATCATCGGCGGAAAGCTCGGCTCCGGCGGCCCGGCGATGGTGTTCGGCCGCGGCCGCAACCCCATCAGCTTCGTGTCCGTGGTCGACGTCGCCCAGGCCGTGATGGCGGGATTGGACGATCCCCAGCTTCGCGGGCAGACCCTCGACGTCGGCGGTCCCGAGAACCTCACGATGACGCGGTTCGCCGAGCGGCTCATCGAGCATGCCGGCGGTGGGGGGAAGATCAAGCACCTGCCGTTGCCCGTGATGCGGACGATGTCGGTCCTCGCTCGCCCAGTGGCGCCCGCCTTCGCCCGGATGGCGCAGGGTGGGGTGGCGATGGACACCGTCGACATGACGATGCCGGCCGGCAGCGCCGAGCGGTTTGCGTCGATAACGTTCCGCTCGCTGTCCGACGTCCTCGGCTGACGTCCTCCATCCGGCCGGCGCGCGAGACTCTGCCGCGCACGCTGATAGTCCTGATCCCGTGAAGTTGTCCGCGCTTCGCCACGTCCTGGTGTGGCGAAGCGCGGACAACTCGGTCAGTCAGCGGGTCGTCAGGTCGTAGACGGTGGTGCCGCCGACGGTGCTCGCCCGATAGTGCGCCGCCACCCAGGCGCTGATGGCGCTGCTGGTCCCGCCGCCACCCGGGCCGCCCCGGCCGTCGCCGCCGCCGGCGATGAAGTAGCTGACCTTGCCCTCGGACACGTACTTCTCGAACTGGGCCAGCGCGGGCGCGGCGTCATTGCCGCTGAAGCCTCCGATCGCCATGACGGCCTTGCCGCTGGCCAGCTCGAGCGGGCCGGCCGACTGCGAGCCGATCGCGGCCGCGGCCCACTTCGTGGTCGTCGCCTTCAGCAACGTCGTAAGTGCTGCGTTGG
>NZ_JBHEMO010000093.1:0-27799 GCF_046262535.1 Jatrophihabitans sp.
AGCGCCAGTTCATAGCCGCCGCCGGACGCCGTGCCGTTGATCGCGGCGAGGTAGATCTGGCCCGAGTTGACGGTGGCGTCCTCGATGCCGTTGCGGGTCTCGTTGGTGAACTTGCAGAAGTTGACCTTCCACGCGTGCGGCGACCCGGCGAGCATCCGGATGTTGGCGCCGGCGCAGAAGATCTTGTCCTTGCCGCTGGTCACGACGACCGTGCGGACGGACGGATGCTCGAAGCACAACCGCTGGACGGCGTCGTAGAGCTCGATGTCGACGCCAAGATCGTAGGAGTTCAGCTTGAGCTCGTAGCCCGCGACCAGGCCACCCGCCTCGTCGACGTCCATGGTGAGGGTGGCCACCGGGCCGTCGACGTCCAGCCGCCAGTGCCGATAGCTCGCCGGCTCGGTCCGGAACTCGACGTGCGGAGCGTCGTCCGTCATCTCCTTTACTCTACGTTCTCGTACGGTTACGTCAATAGTTCGTAGCGTGTCGTCGATCGGCCACAATGTGCGGATGAATGCCGGTGCCGGTCAGCCGGCCGCACCCACGCTGTCCCGGCGGCATGCGGCCGGATCGGGCAGCGCGCGTGGCCTGCTGTTCACCGTCTTGGGCGAGTTCGTGCTGCCCGCCGGTGAGACGGCGTGGACGTCGGCGTTCATCGAGCTCTTCGGCCGGCTCGGGGTGGAGGAGAAGGCGGCCCGGCAGGCCCTGATGCGCACGGCGGCCGACGGGTGGCTCGCGTCGGAGCGGATCGGGCGGCGCACGATGTGGCGGCTGACGCCGGCCGCCGAGCGGTTGCTGATCGACGGCACCGAGCGCATCTACGGCTTCGGCGGTCCGGCGCGCGAGTGGGACGGACGTTGGCTGCTCGTGCTCGCCCGCGCGCCGGAGACCGAGCGGCCGATGCGCCATCTGCTGCGCACCCGGTTGACCTGGGCCGGGCTCGGCAGCCCGGCGCCGGGCGTGTGGGTGAGCCCCCACGCGGCCCGGCTCGACGAGGTGCGCACGGCGCTCGCGGCGTCCGGCGTCACCGACGCCCAGGTGTTCGTCGGCACGCACGCCGGACAGGGCGACCTGCGCACCATCGTGCGCGAGGCGTGGGACCTCGACGACGTCGAGGCGCGCTACCGGGAGTTCCTCGAGCGTTTCGGGGGCCGGACGCGGCGCGATGCGCTGACCGCCACCGTCGAACTCGTCCACGCCTGGCGCCGGTTCCCGTGGCTCGACCCGGCGCTGCCCGGTCCGTTGCTGCCCAAGCCGTGGTCGGGGACGGCGGCGGCTCGGCTGTTCGCCCAGAAGCACGAACGGTGGTCGCCGGCCGCGCGCTCGGCGTGGCAGGACCTGAACGCAGTGGGGGCGCAACCGTGAAGTTCGAGCAGGTGCGACACCGTCCACCAGCGCCGCTGGCCGCTCCGCGCGAGCTGGTGGTGGCGTGCGCACCGATGCGCAGCAACGTCAACCTGTCCTCGATCATGCGGACGGCCGGATGCTGCGGAGTCGAGCGGATGATCGTGTGCGGCAATGCCCGCATCGACCGGACGGTCGCCCGCGACGGCGCCGACTCGGTGCAGCTCGAGGTGCGCAACTCGCTGCCGCCCGTGCTGCGCGGGCTGCGGGCGGACGGGTACCGGCTGGTCGGGCTCGAACAGACGACGAACTCGACGAACCTGCACTCGTACGCGTTTCCGGTCCGGACGGCGCTGGTGATCGGCAACGAGCGGGCCGGGCTGTCCGAGGCCGAGCTCGAGCTGACGGACGACTGCGTCGAGATCCCGGTGTGGGGGCTGCCGTACAGCTACAACGTCGCGACGGCCACGGCGATGGCGCTGTACGAGTACTGCAAGCAGCACCCCAGCTAGCCGATGGTGCCGCGCAGGGCGAGCACGGCCAGCTCCGACCGGGTCGAGCCAAGCCGCTTCGTCCAGGACGTGCCGAGGTCGGCCAGCGCCGCATCGTCGAGGTAGTCCGCCGACGTCAGCGCCCAGCCCGCGCGCGCATACGCCGGCGCGAGCACGTCGAGCGCGGATTCCGGCGTCGGCTCGGCCGTCTCGCCCACCTCGGCCACCGGCGGACGCCACGCGTGCAGGTTGAGCGTGACGAGGAACGGCGCGCCCGGCCGGCACCGCTCCGCGACGGCGCGCAGCACCGCGAGCTCCGGCGTCACCAGCGCGCGCAGCAGGCTCCCCCACGGCATCAGCGAGTGCACCTCGGTCACGCCGGCCAGCTCCGGCGGCAGCTTTTCCACCGCCGCCCAGACGAACACCGCGTTGGGTGCGCCGCCCCGGGCCGGCTTGGCCGCCGCTCGCAACGCGGTGCGCCGCATCGCGTCCGGCCCCGCGTCCAACCCGACCACAAGTTGGTCCGGTCGGCGCCGCGCCTCGGCGAGTACGTGCTTGCCGTCGCCGGTGCCGATGTCGAGCACGAGCCCGGCGTAGGGGGTCCGCAGCGCGGCGAACGCGTCCGCGTCCAGGTCGACCGTCGACTTGCCGACCACCCTGCGCATGCGCGCCACCCTAGGCTGAGCCGGTGCGACTCGTCGGGCACGGCTCCCCCGCGATCCGGGCCACCCATGCCAAGACGCTCGAGCTGACCCCCGACCCCGAGATCACCGAACGGGGCACGTGCATCGTCGCGGTGGACGTGGAGCCGGTCGCCGGGCCGCTCGCCGGCCCCGTCCGCATCACGATCAGGGCCGGGGGCGAGGAGTTCACGCTCGAAGCGCGGGCGAACTCGGCGTGGGACCCGACGGGTCCGGCGGTGATCCGGCGCAGCCCCTTCCGCCGGCCCGGCACCCTCGCCACCCACGCGACGGCCGCCGCCGCCGACCTGCCCCGCTCGCTGGTCGCCGCACTGCAGGATCCGGCCGGCACGGTCGAGGTCACCGTCGAGCCGATCCGTGGCCGTCCGTGCGCCGTGCTCGTCGCCCTGCACGACGACGGCACCAACGCGGCCCAGCTCCGCGCCGAGCTCGCCGCCGCCGACCTCGTCGTGGCCGAGGACGACGAGGCGGCCCGGATGCTCGGCGAGCGAACGAGCTCCGGCCCGGTGCCCGTGGACGGTCGGGTTCTCGTGCTCGCGGTGCGCGACCTGCCGGGTCGATCCGTGCTCGCCGCCCTGAGCAGCGTCGACGTGGAGACCATCGGCCTACCGCCTGCGCTGTCCGCTGCGGCGGCATCACCGTCGCGCGGCCCGTTGCTCATCGCGCCGCCCGGCGCCGACCCGCGCGAACTGCTGCGCGACACCCCGGCGGGAACCCGCCTCGTGCTGCGCACCGATGCCGGCCGGCTGCCCGCCCTGCTGGGATTGGCCGACGAGATCCGCGGTGCCCTGGGTGCGACCGTCGTCCAGCCCTATGCCGCGCCGCTGCGCGTGGACGGCGGCTGCCGGCCGGTCCTGCCGAGCAAGGATCCCGTCGACGTCTGCTTCGACGCCGACGCCGGCGAGGCCGCCTTGGATCCGCGGATCCAGGCGGCACTCGACGGACTGTTGGCCGACAACATCCCGACCAAGACGGTGGCCAACGCGCTGGCCGCCCTCACCGGCTGGGACCGCCGCCGCGCCTACGACCTCGTCGTTTCGCGGCGCACGGACCGGAGGTTCGACGTCCGGACGGTCGGACCGGCCGGTTAGCGTTGGTGCGTGCCGGGACGGTGGAGCGTCGACCAGGTGCTCGCGCTCGCGTCCGACATGGCGTCGGCCACCGCGGAGCGGGCGCTCGGCAACCCGCTGCGCTGGCGCGACGCCGGTGCGTCCGGTGACCTGCTGTGGGGGCTGTGCGCCGGTTCCGGCGCCACGCCGTACCAGGTCGTGGTCGACGTCAGCGGCCCCGCGTACCGGTGCACGTGCCCCTCGCGGAAGTTTCCGTGCAAGCATGCGCTCGGCCTGCTGCTCGGCTGGTCGGCCGGCACGGTGCCCGACGCGGCCGAACCGGCCGACTACGCCGCGGAGTGGAAGGAAGGCCGCGAGAGTCGCTTGGCCGCTGCTCCACGCAAGCCCCGCGGCGAGCGGGACGAAGCAGCGGCGGCCAAGCGGGCCCAGCAGCGCACCGACCGGGTCGGCGCCGGACTGGCCGAACTCGAGATCTGGCTGCGCGACCAGGTTCGCGGCGGCCTTTCGGTCGCCGCCGGGACCTACGCCCATGCCGATCCGGTCGCCGCGCGGATGGTCGACGCGCAGGCGCCCGGGGTCGCGGGGCTGCTCCGCCGGCTGAGCACCGTACCGGCTTCGGGTGACGGGTGGCCGCACCGGCTCCTTGCTGGTTACGGCCGGGTCCACTTGCTCGCCCGCGCGCACGCCCAGCTCGATTCGCTGCCCTCCGCGCTGGCGGCGACGGTCCGCACCCACGTCGGCTACACCGTCACCCGGGCCGAGGTGTTGGCGGATCCGGCCGTCGCCGACGACTGGCTGGTGCTCGCCGTGCGCGACCTGACCGACGGTGCTGTTCCAGCACGGCGGACGTGGCTGCGCGGTGCCACCAGCGGCCGGTACGCCCTCGTGCTCGTCTTCGACCCCCAAGGCGACTTCGGCGGGAACGAGGACGCCTGGTTCGTCCCGGGCACCACGGTTTCCGCTGAGGTGCACTACTACCCGGGCCGGGCCGCCGCCCGCGTCGTCATCGGCGCCCGGCACGGCGAACCGGCGCCGGCCCCGCCGCCGGAGGCGACGCTGGACGTCGCCGGTCAGCTGGCCGAGTGGGCGGCCGTCGTCGAACTCGATCCGTGGCTGGGCGAGTGGCCGGCGGTGCTGCGTGGCGTCCCGGTTCGAGACGGGGACAAGTGGCGCTTCGTCGACCAGACCGGCGCCTCGGTGCCGGTGCTGCTCGGTGGCGTCGATCCATGGGTCCTGGTTGCGGTGGCCGGCGGCTCGCCCACCGTCACCGCGGGCGAGTTCACCGCGGACGGCTTCCGCCCGCTGACGGTCTGGCACGGCGACGAGGCAATACGGCTATGACGACGACGTACGACGACTTGGTGACAGCGGCGACGGTCGGGATCGCCCAGCGGCCGATCGCAGTCACCGACCTCGCCGGTCCGGCCGGCGCGCACGCCGACGTGCTCGATCCCGATCCGGCCGCGGCCGTGCTGGACGCGGCCGCGTTGCTCGACGTCGCCCGCCGCGCCGGCGGGTTGGCCGCCGCTCCGGTTGCGCTCCCGGCACCGGCGCCGGCCGACAACGCGCCCGAACTAAGTCGCGCCGCCGGCGCCCTCCTGCGCGACGTGCTCTACCGCCGCACCGACCGCGAGCTAGCGGCCCAGCTGCTCGCCGCCGCCGCCGCGGCCGGCCGGATCGCACCCGCCCCGCTGCTGCCCGAACTGCTCGAGCTCGCGACCCGCGACGGCGCGCTCCGCGCTTCGGTCGCCGCCCTGCTGGGCGAACGCGGCCGGTGGCTCGCCGGTCTTCGCACCGAGTGGCTGCGCGTCGCCGACGCTCAGGCTCCGGCCAGCGAGGACCCGGACGTCTGGGACACCGGCCGGCTGCCCGAACGGCTCGCCTGGCTGACCGAGCTGCGCCGGCGCGATCCCGCTGCCGCGCGCGACCAGCTGGTGGCCGGCTGGGCGCGCGAGACCGGCGACGACCGCGTGCAGTTGCTGGGCGCCCTGCGCAGCGGCCTCGGCCCCGCCGACGAGTTGTTCCTCGAGGCCGCGCTGGACGACCGCAAGGCCGAGGTGCGCCAGCGCGCTGCCCGGTTGCTCGCCGCGCTGCCCGGTTCGGCCTTCGCCGCGCGCGCCGCGGAAAGGGCGGACACTGTCCTGCGCCTCGAGCGGTCGGGACTGCGCCGACGGATCACCGTGAGCCTGCCCGACCCACTCGACGCCGTCGCCCAGCGCGACGGACTGCGGACCGCCAGCCCGTACGCCTCGGTCGGCGATCGGGCCTGGCACCTCGTCCAGATCGTCGCCGCCGCCCCGCTCTCCCTGTGGACGCAGTCCCTGCGCGCCGATCCGGACACGCTGGCCGACCTCGAGATCGACGGCGGCTTCGGCGCCGAGGTGCACGCCGGCTGGCGACTGGCCACGCAGCGCGAACGCGATCCCGCCTGGGCCGCGGCCCTTCTCGGCACCCGGCACCCGGGCTACCGCGCGGCGTTCACCGCACCCGACGAGCAACTCGTCGGTCTGCTGCCGCCGCCGGCCCGGGTGGCGCGCGCCATCGACCTGCTGCGCGACCCGCGCACGAGCCCGACCACCGCCGCCGCCGTCCTGGCCTGTCCGGCGCCGTGGCCCGCGGCCCTGACCGACGCCCTCCTGACCCACCTCGCCGCCCAGCTGAGGGCCGCCGAACCGTCCCTACCCGGCTCGCTGCCCCAGGTGCTCGGCCGCAGCATCGACGTCACCGACGCCCGCGAAATCCCTGCGACACTGCGCGAGTTGGCCGACCGGTTCCGGGCCCGCACGGCAAGCGCGCCGGGAGCCGGCCGCTGGCCCGCGCCGCTCGAGCGGGCCGCCGACGTCCTCGATCTCCGCCACCGATTCTTCCGGGAGCTGCAGTGACCACGTCCGACGACTCCGCACTGCTCCGGCCGCACGCCGAGCAGGCCTATGCCGCCGAGCTCACCGCGCTCGAGGCGGCCGACGACCATGCCCGCCCGCCGTCGTGGCGGTTGTCGCCGCACGCGACCGTCGACTACCTGATGGGCGCGACGCTGCCCGACGGCACGGCGGTGACGCCGAAATACGTCGGGCCGCGCCGGCTGATCGAGATCGCCGTCGCCACGCTGGCGACCGACCGCGCACTGCTGTTGCTCGGCGTGCCGGGCACGGCGAAGACGTGGGTGTCCGAGCACCTCGCCGCCGCAATCTCGGGCGACTCGACCCTGCTCGTGCAGGGGACGTCCGGCACGCCGGAAGAAGCGATCCGCTACGGCTGGAACTACGCCCGCCTGCTGTCCGAGGGGCCCAGCCGGGCCGCGCTCGTCGCGTCACCGGTGATGACGGCGATGGCCGAAGGACGCATCGCGCGCGTCGAGGAGCTCACCCGCATCCCGTCCGACGTGCAGGACGCGTTGATCACGATCCTGTCCGAGAAGACGTTGCCGGTCCCCGAGCTCGCGACCGAGGTGCAGGCGGCGAAGGGCTTCAACGTCATCGCGACGGCCAACGACCGCGACCGCGGCGTCAACGACCTCTCCTCCGCACTGCGCCGTCGGTTCAACACCGTCGTGCTGCCGCTGCCGGCGAGCGAGGAGGAAGAGGTGGCGATCGTCGCCCGCCGCGTCGAGGCGCTCGGCCGATCGCTCGACCTGCCTGAGGTGCCGTCCGCGCTCGAGGAGATCCGCCGCGTCGTCACCGTCTTCCGTGAGTTGCGCTCCGGGCTGACGACGGACGGCCGGACGACCCTGAAGTCCCCCACGGGCACCCTGTCCCCGGCCGAGGCGATCTCAGTGATCACCAGCGGACTCGCCCTCGCCACGCACTTCGGCGACGGCGTGCTCCGCCCGGCCGACGTCGCCGCCGGCATCGTCGGCGCGGTGATCAAGGATCCGGTCACCGACGCGTCGGTGTGGGCGGAGTACCTCGAGGCCGTCGTTCGCGAGCGCCGCGACTGGGGCGACTTCTACCGTGCCTGCCGCGAGGTGAGCGGTTGAGCGTGGCGGTTCTCGGCATCCGGCACCACGGTCCGGGGTCGGCGCGCTCGGTGGTCGCCGAGCTCGAGCGCGTGCGTCCGTCGGTCGTCCTGATCGAGGGCCCGAGCGACGCGGACCCGCTGCTGGGCCTGGCCGCCGACCCGACGATGGTGCCGCCCGTCGCGTTGCTCGCCTACGACACGGCCACACCACGCATCTCGGCATTCTGGCCGTACGCGGTGTTCTCGCCGGAGTGGCAGGCGCTGCAGTGGGCGGCGGCGAACCACGTACCGGTGCGGTTCTGCGACCTGCCGGCCGGCGCGTTCCTGACGACACCGAGGGCGCCGAAAGCCGCCGACGACGAACCGCCGGCGGAGCCCGACGCGGACGACGAGGACGACCGGCCCGACCGCTTCCGGCACGTCCGCGACGACCCGATCGGCATGCTCGCCACCGCCGCCGGCTACGACGATCCCGAGCGCTGGTGGGACGACGTCATCGAGTACCGCCTCGACGGTCAGTCGCCCTTCGACGCGCTCACCGAGGCGATGACGGAGCTGCGTCAGCACACCGCGCCGCCACCGCCCGGCGAGCGGCGGCGCGAAGAGCGACGCGAGGCGTACATGCGCCAAACACTGCGTGCGGCGCTGAAGCAGACCGACGGATCAGTCGCCGTGGTGTGCGGCGCCTGGCACTCGCCGGCGCTGACCGGTCCGCTGCCGCCGGCCAGTGCGGATGCCGCTGTGCTGCGTGGCATGGCCAAGCGCAAGACCACGCTCACCTGGGTGCCGTGGACCCACTCGCGGCTGGCCGCCGCGTCGGGCTACGGCGCCGGTGTCACCTCACCGGGCTGGTACCACCACCTCTTCACCGCGCCTAATCACGTCGTCACCCGCTGGCTCACCCGCGTGGCCGGCGTCCTGCGCAACCACGACCTGCCGGTCTCGTCCGCGCACGTCATCGAAGCCGTCCGGCTGGCCGAGGCGCTGGCCAGCCTGCGCGGGCGGCCGCTGGCCGGCCTGGCCGAAGTCACCGAGGCGACGTCGTCGGTCCTGTGCGAGGGGGACGAGACGGCCGTCGCCTACGTCCAGCACGACCTCGTCGTCGGCGAGCTGCTCGGCGAGGTGCCCGACGACGCTCCGAGCGTCCCGCTCGAGGTCGACCTGCGCGCAACGGCCCGCTCGCTGCGGCTCAAGATCGAACCGCTGGACAAGCCGATCACGCTCGACCTGCGCAAGGACAACGACCGGGCGAAGTCGGTGCTGCTCCACCGGCTGGTCACGCTCGGCATCGACTGGGGCAGCTACCGCGAAGACGACGTCCGTGGCAGCGGCACGTTCCGCGAGACGTGGACGCTGCGGTGGCGTCCCGGGCTGTCGGTGTCGATCATCGACGCCGCGCAGTGGGGGACGACAGTGGCGGCCGCGGCGCGCGCGAAGGTCATCGACACCGCGCGCACGGCGCAAGACCTGCGCACAGTCACGAGTGCGGTGCAGCAGGTGCTCCTGTCCGACCTGCCCGACGCATTGCCAGAGGTGCTCGCGATTCTCGAGGCCAAGGCCGCACTCGACGTCGACGTCTCGCGGCTGATGGCGGCGGTCCCCGCCCTGGTGCGCGCCGTGCGCTACGGCGACGTGCGGGGAACGGACACCGCCTCGATGTCGGCCGTGGTCGACGCGCTGCTGCTGCGGATCTGTGCCGGACTGCCCGCGGCCGTCACGTCGCTGTCCGACGACGCCGCCGCCGAGCTGCGCACTCAACTGGACGCCGTCCATCAGGCGCTCGCCCTGCACGCGCAGACCGAGTCAGGACCGGCCACCCGCGAACGCTGGATCACCACGCTCAGCCAGCTCGCCGAGCGGCGCGACCTGCACGGCCTGGTCGCCGGCCGGATCGTCCGGCTGCTGGTGGACGCCGGCGTGCTGCCCGAGCTCGAGGCGGCCCGCCGGTTGTCGGCGCACCTGTCGGTCGGCGTCGCGCCCAGCGACAAGGCGGCCTGGGCCGAGGGCTTCCTGTCCGGCAGCGGGCTGCTGCTGGTGCACGACCGCGAGCTGCTCGCGGTGCTCGACGGATGGGTGCGCGGGCTCGCCGGCGACGACTTCCTCGACGTGCTGCCGCTGCTGCGCCGCACGTTCGGCGAGTTCAGCCCGGCCGAGCGCAGCAACATCGCCGACAGCCTGAAGCGCCTGGCCGGTGGCGCGGCGCCGGCGCAAGTGGCGGACGAACCGGTCGACCCCGAACGCGCGGCCGGCGCGCTGCGCACGGCCGCCGCGATCCTGGCCGGTGCCGCCAGATGACCGAGCTGGACGAGACGGAGCGGTTGCGGCGTTGGCGCCTGTTGCTCGGCGGCGCAGCCGAGGAACCGCTGGGCGACGGCCCGGCCGGCCGCATCCTCGAGAAGTCCGACCGCGCCGTCGACGCCGCGCTCGCCGCCCTCTACGACGACGACGAGCAGCGCACACCCGACCGACGCGGCGGCCTCGGCGCGTCGGCGCCCTCGGTGGCCCGCTGGCTGGGCGACATCCGTACGTACTTCCCGTCGAGCGTCGTGCAGGTGATGCAACGCGACGCGATCGAGCGGCTGAACCTGCGCCAACTCCTGCTCGAACCGGAGATGCTGTCCTCGATCGAGCCCGACGTCCACCTGGTCGGGACGCTGCTCAGCCTCAACCACGTCATGCCCGAGCAGACGATGGCCACCGCCCGGCACGTCGTCGCCACCGTGGTCGCCGAGATCGAGCGGCGCATCGCGAACCGCACGCGCGCCGCGGTCGCCGGTGCGCTCAACCGGGCCGCCCACAGCCGGCGGCCGCGGCTGCGCGACATCGACTGGAACCGCACGATCGCCGCCAACCTGTCGCATTACCTGCCCGAGCACCGGACGGTCGTGCCTGAGCGGCTCGTCGGCTACGGGCGCCGGCAACAGGTGGTCGCCCGCGACCTCGTTCTCGCGATCGACCAGTCCGGCTCGATGGCCGCGTCCGTCGTGTACGCGTCGGTGTTCGGCGCGGTACTCGCGTCCATCCGCGCCGTGAAGACGTCGCTCGTCGTGTTCGACACCGCCGTGGTCGACCTCACCGATCACCTCAGCGATCCGGTCCAGGTGCTCTTCGGCACCCAGCTCGGCGGCGGGACCGACATCAACAAGGCGATCGGGTACTGCCAGACGCTGATCACCCGGCCCCGCGACTCGATCTTCGTGCTGGTCTCGGACCTCCTCGAGGGCGGCGTCCGGGAACAGATGCTCGCCCGTATCGCGGCGCTCGTCGACTCGGGAGTGCAGGTCGTCGTCCTGCTCGCGCTGTCGGACGAGGGCGCTCCGGTGTACGACACGGACAACGCAGCGGCGCTGGCGGAGCTGGGCGTCCCCGCCTTCGCCTGCACCCCGGACGCGTTCCCCGACCTGCTCGGGCTCGCCATCGAAGGCGGCGACATCGCCGGCTGGGCGCACCGCAACGACCTGGCCAAGCGCTAGGGCCAGACGTCGGCCGTCCACGAAGCGGCGACCCACGGAGTGCGCGAGTACGAGATCTGCAGCGCTCCGGGTTCGGCGGTGATCAGCTGCGCCAAGACCGTCGCGTAGACGTCCTCGTCGATCGGGTGACGGACGACGAGCGCCCTCGGGTCGTCGACCGGCTCGCACGACGTGATCACGTCGATCCAGGCCTCGGACGTGAAGCGTGGCGCGAAGGCCGTCGTCTTCGCATCGTCGGTGTCGACGCCGCTCGAGGTGATCATGTGCACGCCCGGCGCCAGCTCCGCCTTCGTCAGCGTCTCCGCGTCCCACGTCCAGACCGTCAAACCGGCCGGGTCGGCCAGCACGAGATTGAACGCGGCCATGTCGCGGTGCGCGACCCGCTGCGGCCACGACTGCCCCGCCGACACCGCCGCCAACGGCAGCACGCCGCGCGAGGGCGTGCCCGTCCGCCGCTCGACCCGGTTGAGCACGAGTGCCGTCACCCCGGAAGCGACGTCCGACACGCACCAACTGCCGCCCGCCTGCTGGTCGCGGCCGCCGACGACCCCGGGCTGCGCGGGCCACCACTCGTCCGGCGGGTCGAAGTCGCGCGAGACCAGCTCGTCGCGGACCGCAAGGATCTGCACCGGCTCGGGGGGCGCCCAGCGGCAGACGACAGTGCACATCTGAGGTCAGCGACCTGCCTCGGCGCGCCCGAGTGACAGCGCGCCGGCGAACCTGGGTCCGCCGGGTTCGTAGAAGTGATCGACTTCGGTGATGGTGAAGCCGGCACCCGTGATCAGCTCGTCGATCGGTCGGGAGAACTCGCAGCCGCCCGCGAGGCGGCGCTCGAGTGGGTCCAGCCGGTGTTGCCAACGCTGCACCTTCGGATCAGGTGCCAAGCCGTGCTCGAGAAAGTGCAGAGTGCCACCGGGCCTGAGCACGCGGCGCAACTCACGCAAGGCCCGGTCGGCATCGGGCACCGTGCAGAGGGTGTACGTGGACAGAGCAGCGTCGAAGGTGTCGTCCTCGAACGGGAGGGCCTGCCCGTCCAGTCCGGCCCGTTCGACGGGGATCGCGCTCGTGGCAAGGCGCTTGCGAGCGAGCTGCCAACCGCCGTCGGACGGTTCGACGGCGCGCACCCGCGTGACGGTCGAGGGGTAGCAACCCACGTTGTGCCCGGAGCCGAACCCGAGCTCGACGACCTCGCCGGTCAGCCCGGCACAGACGCGCTCGCGCAAGGGTCGCAGCGACTTGGCGCCGCACGCGACGTTGATGACGTGCGGAAGGATTCGCCGTCCGTAGAACCCCATGATCTCCTCCTGCGCGCAGCCGCGCGGACGACGGTTGTCCCGTCGTTAGTGGACCACGGCCGGGCTGTACTGCGGCGGAGAGCCCAGCGCCGGCCGGTGGGACGGCGGTTGCCGCCCGTCGACGTCGGTGACGCCGAGTTCGGTCGCGATCTCCGCGCCGACCAGGACCTGGCCGGAGTAGGACATGCGGTTCGGGCTCTCGGCCAGCGCGGCGATGATGCGTCCCGGGAACTCGGCCGACTCGGCGTGCCGAGTCAGTTCGGCGTAGCGATGCTCGTCGGAGGTGAACAGCGCCTCGGTCCGTTCCGTGCGCAGCATGCCCATCCACAGCGAGACGGCGGCGACGTCGAACGGGCGGAAGTCTTCGGCCATGTCGTGCGCCATCTTGTCCACGCCGGCCTTCACCGCGCCGTACGCTGGGCCGTGCATGTAGCAGCTGCCGCCGAACGACGACGTGTTGACGACGAGCTTGCCGCCGGCGACGAGCAGGGGCCCGGCGAAGTATGACGACACGTACGTCGAGCGCAGTCCCACGTCGAGGACGATCTGCTGGTCGAGGTTCTTCTGCCAGAACGGCCGGCGCGAGGTGATGCCGTCCGGAATGGCGAAGGCATTGTTCACGAGCACGTCGAGGTGGTCCTGCTCGTGCGCGACCTGGGCGAACAGCGCCTCGACCTGCGCGTCGTTTGCGTGATCACAGGGGACGGCGATGCCGACGCCGCCGCGCTCCTCGATCTGGCGGACGGTGGTCTCGAGACTGCCGGGCAGCTCGGAGTCACCGTCCTTTCGGGTACGCCCGGTGACGTAGACCGTCGCGCCGGTGTCGGCCAGGGCCAGGGCGATGCCCTTGCCGGCGCCCCGCGAGGCGCCGGTCACCACGGCGATCAGAGCCATCGGGTTGAACTCCTCGTAGTCGCGAACTGAAACACGTTACAACGGGGGACGCCGGGCATCGCTGGCCAGGCGTTCCCGGCTCAGTGCGGTGGCGGCCGCATCGGCCGGCTTGAAGCCGGTCACCGCGAGCACGAACGCCGAGCCGTCCAGAGCGAACAGCCGGGACTCCTCGACCGCCGTCACGGTGGCGGTGCGCGGCGTGCCGGTCAGCGCGGCGATCTCGCCGAAGCAGTCGGCCTCGGTCATGCGCCGCGCCTCCCGGCCGTTGCGGTACGCGGCCAGCTCACCGTCGATGACGACATAGAAGGTGTCGCCGACGTCGCCCTGCTCGATCACGGTGGTCCCGGCCGGCACCTCGACGAGCCGAGCCAGCCGGGCCAGCTGTTCCAACCCCACCCGCGTCAGCGGCGCGAGGACTTCGCACCGGGCGAGGCGATCCACCCGCTCGCTGTCGACGTCGAGCACGCCGTCGATCTTGCGTAGCGTGGCCCAGCAGGCCAACGGCGTCACGGTCATCAGCGCGCCCGCCACGGCCAGGGCGCCGCGCGTGCCCGCGGCGGTGATCAAGACGGACGCGATCGCTGCACCCGCGGCCTGACTGGCCGCCGCCGTCCCCCAGAACGCACCGAACGCGCGGCCGAGCAGGTGGTCGGGGATCAGGCGATGGAGCAGCGTGAAACCGAAGACGTCGGCGACCGCATTCCCGAACCCGATGCCGGCGAGCGCGGCGTACACGACAGCCGGCGCCGGCCAGACGGCGATGATCACCAGCGGCACGCCCCAGGACGCCATGCCCAGTGAGTAGGGCAGAGCCGGGCGCCATCGGCGGCCGGCCAGGGTGAGGACGGCCCCGGCGAGACCGCCGGCGCCCAGTGCCGAGAACAGCGCGCCAGTGCTCTCGACGTCCTGGTGGAGCAGGGTGACGGCCATGGCGACCGCGAAGACGTTCAACATGCCTCGGGTGGCGGTCTGTGCCACGAAGTCGGCGATGACCGCCCGCAACGGGGCCGTACTCAACAACGCCGGGAAGCCGGCGAGCGGTTCGAGCATCCGGTGCCAGCCCGAAATCGCCGCCCGCTCGGCCGGCTGGAACTCGGTCCGTATGCCGAGGCTGGTGACGGTCGCGACACCGAAGACGCCCGCGACGATGAAGTAACACGCGTCCGTCGGCGCGGTGGCGAGCAGCAGTCCGGTCAACAGCGGGCCGAGCAGGCTGCCCAGCGCCTCCACCGTGCTGTAGGCGGAGTTCGCGGCCGGCAGTTCGTCCGGACGGCCGACGACTTGCGGGACGAGGCCGTTGATGGCCGGCCGGAAGGTGGTCGAGGTGATCGCGGCCACGGTCAGGACGGCGTACAGCGGCAGGAGGGTGTCGGCCTGCAGGGCCAAGGGCATCGCGGCCACCAGAACCGTCCAGGACAGCAGGGCCAGCGTGACCACTCGGTCGCGCCGCAGGCGGTCGGCGAGCAGCGACATCGGCGGGGTGAATATCGCCGATGGCAGCGTCCGCAGGGCGGCCACGACGGCGACCGCGCTCGTGCCACCGCGGTCGTAGGCACTGACCGAGAGCAGGACGAGGACACCCCATTCGCCGGCCACCCACAGGCCCCAGGTCGCGACGATGCGCCGGAGGCCGCGGTTGGCCAGTACGACGCGCGCGCTGGCCCCGAGCAGTTTCAGCGCTCCGGTCCGCGAGCGGGTGATCACTGGGAAGGTGTAGCAGAGGCGACGTCGGGGCGGCGTTTGGGCGGCCCGGCGATCGGGGTACCGATTACTCATCGGTAGCCCCTCGAGAGGAATCTCTGGTGATCAGCAATACCCTCGTTCGCAGAGCAGTACAGCTCGAGTACTCGCTCCTTCGCACTCCGCTCGCGGTCGTCAAGCGCAACCTGACGTCACGGCTGAGCAAGGACTCGAAGGTGCGGGTCGGCGTCGAGCGCGGGCTCGGCACGCTGGACGCCGTCGCCGGGCAGCTCTTGTCCCCGCCGTCGACGGATCGGCCGAGCGGTTCCGGCGACGAGCGCACGAAGTCGCGCGCCGCCGCGGACGTACCGGCCGATGGGAACGTCGAGCCGACCCACGACGAGGTCGAGCTCAGTCACGACGACGAAGTGGCCCGCGTCGTCGTCGAGATCCGCGAAGAGCTGGAGCAGAAGCCGGTCACCGGGGAGCTGGCCGACCCGGAGCTGCAGGAGGTTCAGGCCGAGCTGCGGGCCAAGCACCTCGTCGAGGAGTACGAGGAGGAGCAGCGGATCAAGCGCGAGCACGAAGAGCGGGTCCGCGCCGCGGAGGCCGCCCGCAAGGCTCCGGCGCGGAAGTCGACAGCCACGAAGGCCGTCGCCCACCCGGCGAAGACGGCGGCAGCCAAGAAGACTCCCGGCGCCAGGTAAGACGGTTAACGCCGGGCCGGCTGGGAGGCCGCGCGGTCGGTCGCTCGGCGGGGGTCCGCCGCGGCGCTCCGCGCGGCTGCCTGCACTCGGCGTTGAGGCCGTCCTACCGCTGTTCGTCTTGTCGACGACGCGAGGCTTTCGCCGGGGTGCCGGTTGTGGCCGCGGTGCTGTCGCGGACGACCAGTTCCGTGGGGAGTACGACGTGCCTGGCCCGGTCGCCCGGATGCTTCTTGGCCCGCTCGATCGCTGAGGTCAGCGATCGGACGGCGGCCCGGCCTTTGGCGTCGACGTCCTGCCGGACGGTGGTCAGCGCCGGGCGCGTGCGGCGGCCGACGGGGTTGTCGTCGAAGCCGACGACGGACACGTCGGCCGGCACCTTGAAGCCCTTGTCGTCGAGCGCGCTGATGACGCCGCGCGCGATCGCGTCGGATAAGGCGAGGACTGCCGTCGGTGCCCCGCCGGCACCCAGCAGGGTCTCCGCTCCGGTGTAGCCGATCTCCTGCGGATCGCCGTGCGGGACGCGGACGACCGTCGGCGGGACGCCGGCCGCATCCAACGCGTCCAGCCAGCCGAGCATGCGCTCGCTCTCGACGTAAGCCAGAGCCGCCGTCCGCGGGTTGTCCAGCACGCCGTACTCCCCGCCGAAGCCAGAGGTCACGATGCCGATGCGGCGATGCCCGAGCGACAGCAGGTGTTCAGCCGCCGCCCGAGCGCCGGAACGGTCGTCGATGTTGACGCTCGTGATGCCGGGCGTCGGCGGCTGGTCGACGAAGACGAGCGGCAAGCGGCGGCGCATGAGCCAGCCGACCGCGGGCGAAGTCGTGTCGCAGGAGTAGACGAGGGCGCCGTCCATCGCGACGTCGCGGGCCGGCACGATGCCCTCGCGAGGTGCGGCGGACAGCAGCGTCAGCGCCAGGCCGGTGGGAGCGAGCTCGTCGGCGATCGCGGCGATGAACGTCATCGCCACCTCATCGGTGAGGGTGAACTGAAGTGTGTCGGACATGAGCAGCCCGACGGTCGCGGTCGTGCCGCTGGCCAGGGCGCGGGCTGTGGGGTCCGGTCCCACGTAGCCGAGCTGCTCGGCGACGGCCAGGATGCGGTCGCGCATCGCGGCCGAGAGCTGATCAGGACGCGAGAACGCGTTCGACACCGTCATCCGGCTCACGCCGACGGCGTCGGCGATGGTCTGCAGCGTTACTCGTGCCATCGGATCAGCAACTTCTCCCTCCGGTGGACAGCGTAGGACGCACACCCGGCACGAAGTCCGACGGCGCCACGGCGTCGGCGACGCGGCGGAGCAATACGGCGATGGCCGCCCGGCTGCGGCTCCACGCCGTCGCCGTGTCGGCGAGCACCGGCGCGTCGGGCAGGGCACTGTGGGCGAGTCGGCCCCGGGCATCTTGCGCCAGTGCGGTCATCTGCAGCGGATCGATCATGGCTGCCTCCTCGGCAAGTTTCTGTACCGATAAAGTAAGGCGCTCTTCTGTACCGGTCAAGCAATATTTACTCCGGCCCGCACTGCCGTGCCTTCCCGCCTGCTGTGGGTTCATTTCCGCGCGGCAAATCAACCACAGTGGGCGGGAAGGCGGCCGACCGTGGCGTGGGGCTGCGAGCGGAGGGCGTGGGATTCGAACCCACGGTTGGGGATCACCCAACAGCGGTTTTCAAGACCGCCGCACTAGGCCACTATGCGAGCCCTCCCGGTGCCCGAACGCTACCGCGCCGATGTCTCCGGGCCGGGACTGCGCTGGCGCTTGCGATGGCGATGGCAACTCGCTGAGAAGAGTGACACTTTTGGCTTACTTAACGCTCTCTTGACGGCCGTTAGTTTGGCGTGTGATGGTGGAACAGCTGACGTTCCGTGAGCAGAGCCGCACCCTTCTGGTTCCCCCCGCCAGAAGGGGGCGGCTCAACCTCGACACACGGCTTTCGACCGGGCCTTCGCGCTCAGCCTCCGGCGACCTGTCGGGGGTACCCGCTCGCCACGGACCCCGTTGGAGCACCTGCATGGACGCTGTCATTCTCGCCGCGGGCTCCGGCTCCCGGCTGGGGGTCGATGCGCCCAAGTGTCTGGTCGAGGTCGGCGGACGCACCCTGTTGCACAGGCAGGTGGAGGCTCTGACCCGGGCCGGCGTGGAGAACATCATCGTCGTGGTCGGCTACCGCCACGAAGAGATCCGGTCGGCGGCGCCCGAGCGCGTACGGTTCATCTACAACGAGCAATTCGCCGTCACCAACAGCATGTACTCATTCCACCTGGCGCGGTCGGTGATTCGGGGAGATGTGGTCGTACTCAACAGCGACGTGCTGTTCCCGTTCGAACTGCTCGAACGGGTACTCGACGGGGGCGGCAGTGCCTTGGCCATGGACTCGGCTTCAGGGGCAGACCCGGAGCACATGAAGGTCCATCTTCGCGGCGACCGGCTCGTACTGATGAGCAAGCAGCTGTCGCCGAGATTCACCCACGGAGAGAACGTAGGTCTGCTCCTGCTCAAAGCCGCGGCCGCCCAGGCGAGCCTCGCGGCCGCCGGGGCCTTGCTTCGGCGGGGTCACCAGCGCGGGTGGCTCGCCCAGGCAATCAGCACGATCGCCAGGACTCACCGGATCTGCGCCGTCGATATCGCCGGCCTCCCTTGGGTCGAGATCGACTACCCGGAAGATCTCGTCGTCGCCCGCGAAGTCGTGGGGCCGGCCATCACTCGACTGAACGCCGCTCGGCCCGCGGTCGCGGCTCGCCGGGCCGACCACGAAGACAAGACGGCGGTGGCCGGATGAAGCGAGTCATGTTCACCGGTTATGCCCCAGTGCACTTCGTGTGCTTCAAGCCGCTCTTCGATGCGCTTACTCAGGACCCGGATGTTGAGATGGTGGTCTCTGGCGGTCTGCGGAGCACCGGCGCGGACGGCGTGCGTTCACACGACACCGCTGCCCTGTATTCGCCGTTCAATCTGCCGCCGCGCGCGGTCATAGACGTTGCCGACCTCGGGGACGTCGATGTCGACATTCTGTTCTGCGCCAACACCAAGCCGATCAAGCCGCGCAGCTACTCCATGTCCGTCGAAATGTTTCACGGCTTGTCGTTCCGCAACCGGGCCGTCCGCACCGAGCAGGATCTGTACGACCGTTACTTCGTACTGGGTCCGTACCAGGAACGCCGACTGTTGCAGCGCGACGTCCTGCACCTGGGCGACACCCGCGGCGTCCGCGTCGGATTTCCCAAAACCGATCAACTGCTCGACGGAACCCTGGACCGGCAGGCGACCCTCGCCGAGCTCGGCCTGACCGGGGAGCGGCCGATTGTTCTGTACGCACCCACGGGTGCGCGTCAAAACTCACTCGAGACATTCGGCGAAGAGTTGATCAAGAGCATGGCAGGGTCGGGCGAGTACGACTTCATCGTGAAGCCGCATGATCATCCGAAGGCGTCGATCAACTGGGTCGAGCGACTAGCCCCGCTCGAGAATGAGCACCTGCGGGTTCTCCGCGCCGCCGACGCAATGCCCGCGTTGCATGCTTGCGATTTGTTGATCAGCGATGCCTCCTCCATAGCGAACGAGTATCTGCTCCTCGATCGCCCGCTGGTCTACCTCGACGTGCCCGAGCTGCTCGCGGCCGCGGCGAACGAGGACGACCGCCTGGATCTGGACACCTGGGGCCGCAAAGGCGGAGTAGTCGCCGGCGACGTGCACTCGGCGCAACAGGCCATTGCGGCCGGCCTCTCCGATCCGCAGGCACAATCCGACATCCGGCGGGCCATCGCGGCCGACCTCTTCTACAACCCAGGACGAGCGACGGGCGTGGCGCTTCAATGGCTGCGCGACGAGGTGCGATTGACGGCATGACGCAACTGAGTACGACTCTGCGCCGGGCGCGGAAATCGTCCCGCGTCCTGTTGCCGTACGGCAGGCCGCATCGCCGACACCTGGTGCGAGGCGCGGTGGCCACCGTCTTCGTGGTCGCGGCACGGCTCGCCTTCCCGTGGCCACTTCGCGGGTTGCTGGAGGTCGTCTTTCACTCCAACGGGGCCGGGCGGCAAGGAGCAGTACTCGCGATCGTGCCCGACGCGGGCGATCCCGTGGTGTGGTTGGTCGCGAGCTTCGCCGTCATCGTGATCGTCTGGGGTGTCGCCGAGTCGCTGCAGCGACTCGAATTCACCCGGTATGCGGTCGGGCTCGTACAAGGGGTTCGTCGTGCCGCGCTGCGCCAGCTTCCCGCTGCGGCCAAGGAAGGCCAGGACGCCGGCGACCTCATCGCGACCGTCACGTCGGACGCCGCTCGGGTCAAGACCGGCACCAAGTCGATCCTGATCGGGATGTCGCGCAACGGCGGATTCTTCCTCGGCGTGGCCGTCATCGTCACGATCATCGCGCCGCTCATCGGCGCTGTGTTTCTCGTCGGCGGTCTGGTTACCGCCGTGGTCGGGGGGTACGGCGCGTGGCGCTCATCGGTGATCGTCCGCCGATCCCGGATCCGCGAGGGGAAGCTCACTGGCGATCTTCACGGGTTCCTCAGCGGTGGCGCCGACGTCGTGGCGCCACCTGCAAAATCGTCGCGCGCGGACTCGAAGGCCACCCGCGTGGAAGGGCTCACCACCCTCGCTGTGCACGTCGTCCTCGGCGCTTCGACGTGCACGATCCTCCTGCTGTGTGTCCAGGCCGGCCGGAACGGATCGCTCTCCTCGGGATCGGTCTTCACGATCCTTGCCTACGTCCTGCTCATGCATAACAAGACGGTCAGCCTCGGGCGCTCCATCGTGCGACTCGGACGAGTGCTGCCCTCGGCCGAGCGCATCGCAGCACTCGCGCGGTCCAAACGCCGTTCGCCTGCGGCTCCGAAACAGGTGGCCAGCGGGGGGACCACGCGTCCCCGCCCTCGCCCGTACCGGGGCTCTCGCCCCGACCCCGCGCCCGACTCATGAACGGCGGGACTCGATCCGCCGCACGTCATCGGCGTCAGCCACAGTTTGCCGACCCGTCGCCATCTGTCAACGGATCGGGTGGACGGCCCGTCGAGCGGCGTCGCGTTCAACCAGCGCCTTCAGCGTCAGCAGCTGCTTGCGCATCATCACCAGGTCGCCGACCGCCAGACCGTGAAGGACCAGCGGTGCGAATGCGCGCCCGCGGTTGGCGCGGAAAACCACTCGGACGAGGAGCCTCGTCCAGTCCCGGTCGAGCGCCGACACGGCGTAGGTCACCGCCACACCGCGGCGACGCAGCGTCACGTGCTGGTTGCGGACGAACGACGCCAGCTCGAAGAGCTTCATGAACCGCTGACCCACCGCGAGCTCGTTGAGGCCCGGAGTCAGCTCGCGTGGGCTGCGGCGGCCGAAGTTGTCGAGCAGGTCGTAGCTGTACGGTGCGAGCCGCAGTTGGCACAGCCAGTCGAAGACGATCCACGGCGGTGCACCGATCGAGATAGCGCGATGGACGCGGAGCGACTCGGACGGCAGCAGGTCGTCGCAGTCCAACGGCCGCGTCCGCTCGGCCGCCGTCGCACCCCAGTTCTCGCCGACCATCAGGACCGCCGCGCGACGCTGTGAAGGAGCCGGCGAACGGCGAACCGGTGCCCACCCGTGCCGATCACGAGCGTCCGGTACGCCGCCCCGGCAACGCCGGGGAACGCAGCCCAGCTCTGCGCGCCGAGCGTGCACTCGCTGGTACCGGCGGGCTCGAGGGTGAAGACCAGCTCGTAGCGCGAGAACCGGTGTTCTCCGCGCAGTGCCAGACGCTGCGCCGTCCGCGCCTCGACGACCGCGAAGCCGGGGACCGTGTCGCCGGTCCCCACGGCCGCGGTCCAGGTGCCCCGTCGTTGGTCCGGCGTGAGGCCCCAGACCCGCCGCAACGGTGTCGGCACGTTCAACTGCGACCGCAGCACCGCGACGAGCGCCTCCCACACGGCATCCGGTGTCGCGCGGATGCGTGTGCGATGCTCATCGATATAGGGTAACTGCTCCATATAGAGGGATCGTACTAGAACAATGGCGCCCCCGCGAAAGCACGACACCGACGACATCCTCGACGCCGCCCGCACGCTCGTCCTGCGTGACGGGCCGCGCGCCGCCTCCGTCGCCGCGATCGCCGAGGAGAGCGGGGCGCCGGTGGGCACGCTCTATCACCGGTTCGGCAACCGGGACGGCGTGTTGACGGCCGCCTGGTTGCGCGCGCTCGAACGCTTCCAGGACCGCGCGCTGGCCGCGACCACCCAATCCGACCCACTCGATGCGGCGGTCGCGCTGGCGATGACGCAGGTCCGCTTCGCCCGTGAGGAAGCCGACGACGTCCGGCTGCTGCTGGCGATCCGCCGTCGGGACCTGCTGGACGCCGCTCCGGACGACGCCTTCCGGGACCGTCTGGCGACGATGAACGCGCCGCTCCAGGCGGCGCTGGCCCGCCTGACCCGGGCGCTGCGTGGGCGGGCCGACGCGCGATCACTCGATGCGGTCGTCCGGGCGGTGGTCGACCTGCCGAATGCCGCGGTGCGCCGGCACCTGCGCGAGGGCGGACGGTTGCCGGGCTGGCTGGAGCGCGACGTCGCCGACGCCGTGCGCACCCTGCTCTTGTCCTGATCGCCCGCGCTACCGATCCGTCGTCCCCTGACGTCGCGCCTTTCCGGTCGCGGCGACCGACGATTTACCGGGCGGAACGGTGCACGTGGGGTCAGTCGAGAAGCTTGTGACGCAGGGCGGCCGCGTCCTCCTCGGTCCAGCCGTGCGCGCGCAGCCACGCCGGCACGCCACCGTAGAACTCGTCCACCACGTCGAGCAGCCGGGCCATCGTCTCGGCCCGCGGCTTGTGCCGGTCGAAGTTGACGGTGCCGGCGTCGAGGTCGGAGGCGTACGTCTTGCGTGCTGACAGCCGGTTGATGATGGCCTCGATCCGCTCACCGCTCAGCGCATAGTCCTCGATGATCGCGTCGCGCTCGACACCGACCTCGGCGAGGGCGAGCGCGACAACGACGCCCGTTCGGTCCTTGCCGGCCGCGCAGTGCACGACGGTCGCACCCTCGGTGCCGGCGATCAGCCGCAGCGCGTCGATCACCGAGTCGGCGCGGTCGTCGAGATAGCTGAGGTACACCCCGGACGCCCCGCGGCGGCGGTCGCTTTCGTCGATCGACCGCTTCGGGCCCTGCCACGGCAGCACGACCGGCCCGTCGTCGTCCTCTGCGGCGACGGCGTCGGTGTTGTCGCCGGCCTCGGGGAAGAGCGACAGGTGCCGCACCTCGACCGACGGCTCGCGGGTGATCGGACCCGGCCCCTCGCTCGACACCTCGACGCCGGTCCGTAGGTCGGCCACCGCCCGCACGCCCAGGTCATCGACGAGATGGCGGACGTCTTTCTCGCTGAGGCCTTGCAGGCTGTCCGACCGGATCAGCCGGCGCGGCTGCACGACACGTCCGTGGACCGTCGGCAGTCCGCCGAGGTCGCGGACGTTCTCCGCTCCGTCGAGTTCGATCCACCGCGACAGCGACGCATCCTCCTGCGCTTCACTCACGTCTCGACCTTACGGACGTGGCCTTCTGACGCTGTCACCAGGCGGCGCGGGCGTAGTCCTTCAGGAAGCAGCCGTACAGGTCGACGCCGGCCTCGCCCTGGACGATCGGGTCGTACACGCGCGCCGCTCCGTCGACCAGATCGAGCGGCGCGTGGAAGCCCTCGTCGGCCAGGCGCACCTTCGTCTCGTGCGGCCGCTCGTCGGTGATCCAACCGGTGTCGACCGAGGTCATCAGGATCCCGTCGGTCAGCAGCTCAGTGGCACTGGTGCGGGTGAGCATGTTGAGCGCGGCCTTGGCCATGTTCGTATGCGGATGGCCGGGCCCTTTGTAGCCGCGGCTGAAGACGCCCTCCATCGCCGACACGTTGACGATGTATTTGCGCCGTGCCGGGCTCGCCGCCATCGCTGGGCGCAGCCGGCTGATGAGGATGAACGGCGCGGTGGTGTTGCACAGCTGCACCTCGAGCAGTTCCAGCGCGTCGACCTCGTCCACCCGTTGCGTCCAGCTGTTGACGCTGTTGACGTCGGGGACGAGCCCACCAGCGTCGACGCCGGCACTACCGACCGCGGGCAGTGCCGAGCCTGCGACCAGCGCAAGCCGGGACAGGTCTGCGCCGCGCACGGTGTCCGGCAGATGCGGCATGGGATGCGCGGACAGCGCCCCGGCCAGCGCCGCGGGGTGCGCGTCGGAGATGTGGTCGAAGGTGACGACCTCGGGCAGCGGCCCGTCCGGAAGCGGCTCGCTCTCCGCCGCCGCCAACGGTGCGTACGCGCCGGGCGAGCGGCGCACGGTCTGGGCGGCGTTGTTGATCAGCACGTCCAGTGGCCCGGCGGCGGCGATCGAGTCGGCGAGGGCGACCACCTGTGCCGGGTCACGTAGATCGATCCCGACGATGCGCAGCCGGTGCAGCCAGTCGGCGCTGTCGGGCATGGCGCGGAACCGCCGGATGGCGTCGTTCGGGAACCGCGTGGTGATCGTGGTGTGTGCGCCGTCGCGCAGCAGGCGCAGCGCGATGTACATACCGATCTTCGCCCGTCCGCCGGTGAGCAACGCGCGCCGACCGGTCAGGTCGGTACGGGCGTCCCGATGCGACCGGTTGATCGCGGCGCACGAGGGGCAGAGCTGGTGGTAGAACGCGTCGACCTCGGTGTAGTCCTGCTTGCAGATGTAGCACGGACGGGGCCGGATGAAGGCGCCGGCGAGCGCGCCGGCCACCGCCGAGACGAGCGGCAGCCCCTCGGTCTCGTCATCGATGCGCTGCGGCGAGCCGGTGGCGGTGGCGGCGACCACGGCTCGGTCGGCGGCGTTGATGGCCTCGCGCCGTTCGTCGCGGCGCGCCTTCTTCACGGCCTTGAACAACCGGCCGGTGGCTCGGCGGACCGCGACCGCATCGGGGTGCTCCGGCGGCAGGCCCTCGGCCTGGGCGAGTACGCGCAGGCACAGTGCCAGCTCGTCGGGGTCGATGGTCACCGAGCCACGATAGGTGACCTCGACCGGGAGGACTCAGCCGATGAGGCCGTTCTGGATCACGCCGGCGCGCACTCTCTGCGGATGATTGCCGACCGGCACGTAGGTGATCACGCTCTTGGTCGCATAGTCGAGCACTGCGACCTTGTTGTCGGCCGCCACCGACATCCAGCACTGGCCGCCGCCGGGACTGTCGGTCGCCCAGTACGGGGTGTTGCCTACCGGCAGGATCGTCGCGGCGCCGGACTGCCGGTCGACCATCGCCGCGTACCCGTCCATCGTCCCGGCGGCGCACAGAGTGGTGCCCGCGGCGTTCATCGCCAGGCCGTGGTGGGCGGAGTTGAGGATGTACTGCGATTTGGGAGTGTTCGGGACGAGGTCGGGGAGCGGCACGACCCGCGTCACCCGCTCGGTCTGCATGTCGAACTCGACGAACCCGTGCAGGAAGGACACCTGGAGGTATGCGTATCGCTGGTCGGGCGCGATCGCCATGGGCCGGACCGCCGAGCTCATGCACGGGTAGCCGGCCTCGGCCAGCTTGGCGCCGATGTCCCACTGGTGCAGGATCGTGAACGTCCGGTTGTCCACGATCTGGAAGACCTGCACACCCTTGGTCGGATCGGTGAACGGACAGAAGATCGACGGATCGGTCGGCGTGTAGATCCGGCCGATGCTGGCGTGATAGATGAGCGAACCGTCGGGCGAGTAGTTGCTCTCATGGGGCGTGTCCCCCGACGAGAACTGCCGCAGCCGCGCTCCGGTCGCCATGTCCAGCTCGTGCACCACATTGGCGGTCGAGTCCGACACGAGCAGCCGGCTGCGGTCGGGCGAGACGGCCATGTGGTCGGCCCGGTACCCGTCCATCGGCGCCCGCCATTTGATCTGGCCGGTGGCGATGTCGATGCCCACGACGTCGGCGAAGCTCGGCCGTGAGACGGCGAGCACCGTGCCGTCCCGGTTGCTGAACATGTCGTCGGTGTACTGGTCGTGCCCTTGGCCGATGAGTTCCCGGATCGCGAGGTAGAAGACGAGCTTGACGGGGTTCAGCGTGATTTCGAGCAGGCGCGCGTTCTTGTCCGGGATCACGTTGATGTGTTTGACGACCTTGTAGGTCTGGGCATCGACCACGTCCGCCGTGCCGTCCCAGTCATTACCCACGTACATGACGGCGCGGGTGCCGGTCACCGAGCCGGCCGTCGTGTTACCGAGCAACGGCAGGACGAGCAGTGCAGTTACGGCAACGGCGGCAAATCGGCGCACAGGAACTCCTGGCCTCGGCGTCTGTGCCGCTCAACGAGAACGGCGCACTCCCCGATACGCGATATGCGAACGGCCCGTCCTCGGAAGTGGGGACGGGCCGTTCGGGACAGCTGGGATCAGAACGCGGCTTCGGGCACATCCATCAGCGAGTTGTCGATCGACTCGGCGACCGCGCGACGGGCAGCGAGCTCCGGCAGCACGGTCGTCGCGAAGAAGCGGGCGACGGCCGGCTTGCCCTCGTAAAACGCCCGGTCGGCCTCGGAGACGCCGTTCGCGTCCAGCTTGGTGAGGGCGACCGCGGCCTGGCGCAGCAGCAGGTAGCCGACCATGAGGTCACCGGCAGAGATGAGCAGGCGAGTGGCGTTCTGGCCGACCTTGTAAACGTTGGTGACGTCTTCCTGGCCGCTCATCAGCTGCTGGAACATGGCACCGACGATGCCCCCGAAGTCCTCGAGCGCCTTCTTCAGCGCGGCGCTCTCTTCCTTCAGCCGGCCCTCGTCCGCGATCGACTCGAGGAATTCGGTGATCTCCCCGGACAGCGCCCCGAGGGCAGCGCCCTTGTTGCGGACGATCTTGCGGAAGAAGAAGTCCTGCGCCTGGATCGCGGTGGTGCCCTCGTACAACGTGTCGATCTTCGCGTCGCGGATGTACTGCTCGAGCGGGTAGTCCTGCAGGTAGCCGGATCCGCCGAAGACCTGCAACGCTTGCGCCAGCTGGTCGTACGAGCGCTCGGACCCAACGCCCTTGACGATCGGCAGCAGCAGGTCGTTGATGGCCTCGTCCAGCGTCGTGTCGGCGCCTTCGTGCTCGCCCACGATGATGCGGTCCTGCGCCGTGGCGGTGTAGTAGACCAGAGACCGCAGGCCCTCGGCGTAGGCCTTGTTCAGCATCAGGCTGCGACGGACGTCGGGGTGGTGAATGATCGTCACGCGCGGGGCGGTCTTGTCCGACGCCTGGGTGAGGTCGGCCGACTGGACGCGGGTCTTGGCGAACTCGAGTGCGTTCAGGTAGCCCGTCGAAAGCGTGGCAATCGCCTTGGTGCCGACCATCATCCGCGCGTGCTCGATGACCTGGAACATCTGCGCGATGCCCTCGTGGACGTCGCCGACGAGCCAGCCCTTCGCCGGGACGTCGGGGTTCTCACCGAAGCGCAGCTCGCAGGTCGTCGACGCCTTGAGCCCCATCTTGTGCTCGACGTTGGTGACGTAGACGCCGTTGCGCTCACCCAGTTCGCCGGTCTCGGGGTCGAAGTGGAACTTCGGGACCACGAACAGCGACAGGCCCTTCGTGCCCGGCCCGGCACCCTCGGGGCGCGCCAGCACAAGGTGGACGATGTTCTCGGTGAGGTCGTGCTCGGCCGAGGTGATGAAGCGCTTGACGCCCTCGATGTGCCAGGAACCGTCGGGCTGCTCGGTCGCCTTGGTGCGGCCGGCGCCGACGTCGGAGCCCGCGTCGGGCTCGGTCAGCACCATGGTCGCGCCCCACCCGCGGTCGATCATCCGCTGGGCCATCTTCTTCTGGGTCTCGTTGCCGTTCTTGTGGAGGATGCCGGCGAACGGCGCGCCCGCCATGTACATGTGCAGGGCGGGGTTGGAACCGAGGACCTGCTCGGCAATCGCCCAGGTCAGCGTGCGGGGTACGAGCTGGCCGCCGAGCTCAGGGATGGTCTCGGTGCGCCACCACTCGCTGTCGTACAGCGTCTTGAAGGATTTCTTGACCGACTCCGGCATGGTGACCGAGTTCGTGTCCGGGTCGAAGACCGGCGGGTTGCGGTCACCGTCGACGAAGGATGCGGCGAGCGGGCCTTCGGCCAGCTTGGCGACCTCGGCGATCATGCCGCGGGCGGTCTCGACGTCGAGGTCGTCGAACGGCGCCTTGTCGAGAACCTTGTCGGTACCGAAGACCTCGAAAAGGTTGAACTCGATGTCGCGGACATTGCTCTTGAAGTGGCCCATCGCCAGAACTCCTG
>NZ_JBHEMO010000094.1:0-17812 GCF_046262535.1 Jatrophihabitans sp.
CTTCGAGTCGGCCGGAGTACACCAGTGCAATCGTCTCGGCCGCTCGACGATGCAGGTCGACTCGCTCCGAGCTGGATAGTCCCGCTTCCACGGCGTCTCGGACCAAGGCGTGCACGAATCGGTGTGTGGTCCCGACCTCGATCAGCCCCGCGCGGGCCGCTTCGTCGAGCGGCCCCAGGCAGCTCGCCGGCATCACCTCGACCATTGCTGCGATGACTTCGATTGAGAACTCGCGACCGACGATTGCGGCAGCCTGGACGACGCGCACCGCCTCGGGCGTCAGCCGAAGCAACCGCCCGCGGATGGCCTCCCGGATGTTCGCAGTAACGGGTGCGCGACCAGTTGCTACCCGAACCGCCGGCAGGACGCGCCCGAGCTCGCCGACGAAGAACGGGTTGCCGCCTGTCAGCAATCGCACTCGTTCGGCGTCACCTACCTCGACACCTCCCGGCACGACGGACGCCAACTGCTGGGCAACTGCTTGCGTGTCCAGTCCGACGAGATCGACCTGCCGCGTCACCGGCTCGCGCAGCAGCTCGGTGAACAGGGCTACGTGCTCGTGTTCGGTGTCGCGATGGTTCACCAGCAGCAGCACGCTCTCGTCCCGCAGCGTGCGAGCGAGGTGCTGCAACAACAGCACCGATGGACGGTCCGCCCAGTGCGCGTCGTCCAGGATCAGCACAAGCGGCGGCAGCTGTCCGAGGAGACGCGCGACCGCATCGAACTGCCGAAAGCGGTCCTCGACAGAAGCCGAGCCTTCCGTGGCCTCGGTGGCGAACTGCTCCGGCGCCAGCCGCGCGATGTCTGCGACCAGACCATGCGCGCGAGCGATTCCGGCAAGGTCGACATGCCGCGCGATGCCGCGAAGAAGCTGGCGCCACGGCCAATACGGCGGTGCGCCCTCGGATTCGACGCAGACGCCCCAGGCATCGGGCACACCGCGCGCGGCAGCCAGCCGTGACAGTTCCTCGGCCAGCCGCGTCTTCCCGATACCTGGCTCGCCGCGGCACACCACCACCGACGCGCGGCCCTCGACCGCACGCTCGAGATTCTCGGCCAGAACGCTGAGTTCGCTCTGGCGGCCGACGAAGGCTCCCACCCGCATAACCATAAGAGCTGACCACTGATTTACCCGGTCGAGCGAATGCCGAAAACGGCAGCGGTGGCATTCGGGGCTGGTGGCCATGTGCCGCCGCCGAACGGCATTGTGATTGCGATCCGCTCCAGGCCGCCCGACGTCGGACCACCCGGACGGTCGCGGCGATGAGCAACGCCGACAGCGCGATCAGCCAGCCGTCCTCGATCGACTGGATGGCCAGAATCGGCTGACTGGTTGATAGCGCGTCCAGTGCGTGTAGCCGTGCTGGGTCAGGCAGCGCGCGACGGTTGTCGCAGACGGCTTGCCGAATGGCGCCAGCGGCAGGGTAGCGACGATCGCGAGGACGACCCGGTGGATCAGCACGTCGGCCAGGCAACCGATCGCGAAGGCGGTCAGCGTCCAGGCGGCGAAGGTGAATCCCGCGCAGGTCGATGCGGCAACACCGGCGGTCAGTGAGGCAGCGGCGGTTGCGGGGCGACATTTCGCCGCTGCCGGCCGGCGGGTAAGTAGGAGATGTTGGCACGCAGCGCAATCGATCTCTCCAAGCACGCGACCGGGAACATTTCCTGACACGACCGGGTCAACGTGTCAGCTCTCCCGCATAACCCTCGTAGCTGAGCGGCCGGCGCAGTGCGTGTCTATCCGACGGCTTGCGTGCCCACTCCTCGCAGCGCGAAGCCGGCATGCGCACTTGTCGCGCCATGAGCGGACGCTCGAAAGTGGGGCCGCTTGGCGAATCGGCACGCGCCGCGACCGAGGCGGAGTTGCTTCGGACGCGGTGCTCGCTGTCGGCTGTCCGCTACCGCCCCTGGTCGCCTAACCAGTCGCGCGGCGACCACGGTACGTGCCCGGCATCCACCGTGTTGTGGATGGTGCATCGCCGCGGTATCAGTTCAGATGGCCGCCGTCAGTTCCGGCTCGCGCGGCCGCTCGGCGGACAGCCTCGGGGAGGCAAGGTAGAGCTGCACGCCGGCGAGCAGGCCCCAGGCAAGGAAGTAGACCAGGCCGAGAATGGCGACCGGCTCGAGCGGGCCGCTGTCGTAGCTGATCGAGTCGAGCAGCGCGAACGGCACGCCGAACAGGGTGAACGCGATGAACCAGCGCGGCAGGAACCTGGTGCGCTGGGCGGCGAGGCCGACGGCCGCGAATAGCAGCACGGCGGGCAGGCTGGACATGTTCAGGAAGGCGTCTTGCAGCGTGCCGAGCGCACGGGTCGTGGTAGCGGTTCCGTCGGAGCGGACGTAGAGCGCTGCGGCGAGGCCGACGGCTTGGGCGAGGAGCAGCAGACCGCCGGTGAACGCGCCGCCGACCAGCGCCAGCGCAGGCAGCGTAGATCCCTCGGACAGCGCGCGGCGGCAGGCGCCGGCCGCGGCGACGGCCAGCGCGATGAAGACGATCGCGGCCAGCCCGCGCAGGTAGCTCTGCGCGATGACCGCGTTGTGGTGTGCGGCCAGCCAGGCCGGCTTGCTCGCGGGCGAGACGTCGCCGCCCGGCGGCATCGGGAACGCGGCCGCGCCGGCGACCATCAGCATGGTGAACGCGACGCCGGCCAGCGGCAGTAGCCGCTCCCAGCGCTGCTGCGCGTCGTTGATCGGCATGGACTCCTCCTTGAGGACGGGTAACTCGTGGTCGCCGCCAAGGTTCGCGCAACCGCGCCGGGTGCGTCGTCTGCCCGCACGCCACTTCGCTGCGCCGCGCGGGTGATTGCCGTTACCACCGGATCGGCCTGCAGACGGAGACCGGATCGGTCGCCGGGCTGACGGCATTCACCCCGTGGTCGATCTACTGTGTTGCCCATGAACCGGTCCGCCCGAGGACTACGGCTGCCGCAACGCTGGGGCGACACGCTGCTGGCGGCGGTACTGCTCGCCGTGGGCCAGACACAGGTGTGGCTCGGCTGGACCGACGGTGGGATCGGCATCCCCCCGCACGGCCGGCACCTCGCGCGTGCCGCGTTGCTCGTCGGGCTCACGATGCCACTGGCCTGGCGGCGCCGCCAGCCGCTGGCCACCGTAACGGCCGTGTGCCTCGCGATCTCGGTGCAGCTGCTTGTCGTGGTCGCCTATGTGCCGTTGCTGACCGGGTTGCTGCCGATGGCGATCGCCAACTACACCGCCGCGGCCTACGCGCCGCGCTGGCGGGTCGCGAGCCTGCCGCTGGTGTTCGCGGCCGAGGCGTTCATCTATGCGCGGATCCCCGAAGAGCGCGTCGGCGGAGAGGTGGTGTTCGCGGTGTTCGTACTGCTGGGCACCTGGGTGGTCGGCGATGTCGTCCGACAACGGTGGCTACGCGCCGAACGCGCCGAGGGTGCGGCCGAGGCGATGGTGGCCGAGCGCGAAGCCGCGAGCGAGGCCGCGCTGGCCGAGGAACGGACCCGCATCGCCCGTGAGTTGCACGACGTCATCTCGCACACCGTCAGCGTGATGGCCGTCCAGGCCGGTGCGGCGCGCACCTTGCTCGACACCGAACCCGACGCCGCCCGCGCGGCACTGCTCAGCGTCGAAGCTGCCGCCCGCTCGGCGGTGGGCGAGCTGCAGCGGCTGCTCACCGTACTGCGCGACGACGACGCGGCCCCGGACCGCAACCCGCAACCCGGCCTGGGCCAACTCCGCGCCCTCGTCGACCAGGTCCGCACCGCCGGGCTGCCCGTCGAACTCAACATCATTGAACTGCCACCGCTGTCACCCGGCGTCGACCTGGCCGCGTTCCGGATCGTGCAGGAATCCCTGACAAACGCGCTCAAGCACGCCGGCGCGGCGACCACGGTCACCGTCGATCACACCGAGGCTGGGCTGCACATCGAAGTCCGCGACCTCGGCCCGGGACGACGCGCCAACGGCAGCGGCGGTGGCCACGGGCTGATCGGCATGCGCGAGCGGGCGCAGTTGTACGGCGGCGTGTTGCGCGCGGCCGACCACCCCGACGGCGGGTTCGTCGTCGACCTGCAGCTGCCCACCGGAACGGGCGTACCGGCGTGATCCGCGTCGTGGTGGTCGATGACCAGGCACTGGTGCGCGGCGGGTTCCGCGCGATCCTGACCGCCGATCCGGACATCGATGTAGTCGGTGAGGGGGGCACCGGCGCGGACGCGGTCGCGTTGGTCCACGACCTGCACCCGGACGTGGCGCTGATCGACGTGCGGATGCCGGGCATGGACGGCATAGAGGCCACCCGGCACATCACCACATCCAGCGACGGCTGCCGAGTGCTGATCTTGACCACCTTCGACGTGGACGAACATGTGTACGACGCGTTCCGTGCCGGCGCGAGCGGGTTCTTGCTCAAGACCGTCGCGCCCGAAGACCTCGCCGCCGCGGTCCGCGCCGTGTACGCCGGCGAGGCCCTTCTCGCGCCCACGATCACCCGCCGGCTCATCGAACGGTTCGTCAGCTCGCCTTCGCCGACCGCCGACCAGCGGCTGCAGTCACTGACCGACCGCGAGGTGGAAGTCCTGCACCTGATCGCCCGGGGCAGGTCAAACAGCGAGATCGGCGCCGAGCTGTATCTCAGCCATGGCACCGTCAAGACCCACGTCAGCCGCATCCTTACCAAACTCGACGCCCGCGACCGCGTTCAGGCCGTCGTCCTCGCCTATGAGACGGGCCTCGTCCAACCCGGACACGCCAACAGTTGACCAACCTGCCTCGGTTGATGCCATACCGCCCGGGAGTTGAAGGAGCTCTACGTTCTGCAACGACACGCAGAATGTCTTTCTATGCCGCAGACAGTGCGCGCTCCCACCGATGAACGGTTCATTGCGGTCACGGACACCGGAACCGCCGTGCCTGCTGATTGTCCGTTCAGCCGGCCGGGTATGCCAGGAGGTTGCCGATTGCGACCTGGTTGGTTCGGAAGTCGAGCCCGGTCGCCGTGCAGATGTAAGGGTCGTCGGGGCGAAGCCCGGCTTTCCGGCCGTAGTGTTCCTCGCTCACGACCGCTCCATTCTCGACGAGTTCGAAGCTGTAGGTGATCAGGTGCTGTCCGGTGGGCAGCCAGACACTGGCGCCACCTCCATGGGTCTCGATGACGTCGTTGCTGACAGTTGCGCCGTTATGCAGGCACGTCACGGAGGTGAACCTCGTCGCGTTGCTGACGAGCCCGTTACCGGGTGGAAAGGTCTGCCGCAGCTGGCGCCGCGTATCCGACTAGTGCTGCGAGGCCGACCGCGCAGGCTCGGCCCGTAAGGTGCGCCGTTTGGCCGGTGCTCGCGCCGCGACCGGTGTGTCGAGAAAGGGTGTGCCTGATCGGTAGGCCGCCAGCGCCGGCCGCGACGCAGAGGCCGAGAGTCGCTATGAGCGCGGTGCGCCCCTCGATAACGTCTGCTACAGGACGGCGAACCCGGCCGCGAAAAATACCAGTGCACAAGTGAACAGCCTCAGCCGTGACGCCGACATTCTGCCCCTCCCCTCAGTCGGCACTCGAGTACCGCGGCTTCTTTACGGCCGGGCGCCTCGCGGTGACGTTCATCGAGCTGCCCAACGGTCCAGCGACGGACGGAGATTGCGACGGCAGGCGCGCGGCAACTGCTCGATCGACGCAACCAGGTTGAGTTCGGCGCAAATCTCCGACGCGGGGGACCAACAGCCTGACATGTCCCGTAGCTGAGAAGTCGGACATCGGCGTTCAGCACGCTGGGCGTTCGGCTGGTGCACGCTCGATCTGAGGTGTGTTCCGCCACACAGCGACGCATTGGTCGGGCCTCATTCGCGAATGTCCTGCGGGCGAGAGGTCGGACGAGCGGTGTGTTGCGACCGACGTGACGATCTCGGCGAGTATTGCGGGCTTGGCCGGCAGCGCCATCGCCATCGCTGACATATTGCCGTGGCTGGCGAACGCGCCCCCGGCCGGTGCAGCCATGCTCGTCATCGGATGAGCGCCGTGATCGGAGGTCAGTCCGTGCATGAGCGCGAGCCCGAGGAGAGAAAGGACCGCGGCTGCGCGTATAGCGCCCGCGCGGGCAGCGACGGCGGCGCGCGACCGGTGACTGCGTGTCATCAGGCTCCAGTATGCCGGCGGTTGGCGCATCGCTCAGGCTGCCGACTCGTCCGCCTGGTGGTGTTCACCCACGACATCGGGGGCGCCGCCCATCATGGCCAGCATCTGCCGACCACCTGTGGTGAAGAACCTCCAGACGAGTACCGCGGCAAGGATGAGGAAGGCGATGTTCAGCCAGCTGGTGTAGTTCCAGGTGATGCCGTCTTTACCCTCCGACGCGTGGCGCGATCCTGTGGGGACGAGGTTGAGCGGGGTGAAAACCAGTTCGACGAAGTAGCCGGCGGCGACCATGGTCAGGTAGAAGGTGCCGGTGAGGAAGAGCGCCATGCGGGTGCCGTAGTACTTCCGGTAGATGGCGATGATCGGCAGGATGATCAGGTCGGCGAAAATGAAACTGACCACGCCGCCGAAACTGATGCCCCCGTTCCAGAGGACCGCGGCGAGCGGGACGTTGCCGATGGAGCAGACGAAGGCGGCGACGGCTACGAGCGGTCCGATGATGGGGCCCCAGATCTTGGCGGCCAGCGGATGGTCGGTGAAGAACAGGTGCTGCCAGAACGAGTCGGGTATCCACGCGGCGGCGGCGCCGGCGATGAGGAGGCCGATGATGATGTCGCGCAGGACCGCGGCCCATTCCATGACGAAGTTGTGGCTGACGGAGGTGACTCCCCGGCGGCTGGCCAGTCGATTCCGGAATGAGCCGGTCGTCTCAATGGACATGTCCATCGCGGCGTGGCCTTCCATCGACCCGGCGACAGCCTTGTCGGCCTGTTCGTGGGCTTCGTGGGTCAGTCGCCCGGAGAGGAATCGTCGGAAGATGAGTGCCACCAGCACGATCATGAAGGGTCCGCCGACGAACTCCGCTGCGGTGAACTGCCAGCCGAGCAACAGGCCGAGTATCAGGCCGAGTTCGATGACGAGATTGGTTGACGCGAATTGGAACGCCATCGCGGCGGTGAAGTCGGCGCCTTTGCGGAACAGTGAGCGGGCAAGCGCGACAGCGGCGTAGGAGCAGGACGACGACGCGGCGCCGAGGCCGGTCGCGGTCAGCAGACTGCGAGGGTGATCGTCGGGTAGCAGGCGGGCGATCGTCGCCTTGCGGACGAGGGACTCGATGATTGCGGACAGGGTGAACCCGAGGATCAGCGACCAGGTGACTTGCCAGGTCATCGATCCGGCGATCTTCAGGGCGTGCAGCAGCCCGTGCCCGACTGTGTTCACGGCTGGTGCGCTGGCGAGGGTGACGGTTGGAAGGAACGGAGTCGCAGCGAGTTGGTGACGACGAAGACCGAGCTGAAGGCCATGGCGGCGCCCGCGATCAGCGGTGAGAGCAGGCCGAGGGCGGCGACGGGGATCAGCGCGACGTTGTAGGCGAATGCCCAGAACAGGTTGCCCTGAATCGTGCGCAAGGTCCGACGCGACAGGCGAATTGCGTCGGGCACGGCGGTGAGATCGCCGCGGACCAGGGTGATGTCCGAGGCCTCGATTGCGGCATCTGTGCCGGTGCCCATCGACAGTCCTAGGTCGGCGGCCGCCAAGGCCGCCGCGTCGTTTACGCCGTCGCCCACCATCGCGACGACCTTTCCGTCGGCTTGGAGCGCGGCCACCGTGGCCACCTTGTCCTCGGGCAGGACCTCGGCGATCACGTCGTGAGCGTCGATGCCGACGCGGGCGGCGATCGCCAGGGCCGCGGGACGATTGTCACCGGTCAGAAGGATCGGGCGCAGACCCAATGCTCGCAGTTGGCGCACGGCGCCGGCGCTGGTGTCCTTGACGCTGTCGCCGACGACGAGGAGACCGCGGATTTGGCCGTCCCACGCGGCCAGCACGGCTGTTCGCCCTTCGGTCTCGGCGTCCTGGACAGCAGCGTTGGTGGAGTCGTCGGCGCGAAGGCCTTGTGCGGCTAGCCAGTTCGCGCGTCCGACCGCGACGCGGTAGCTGACGCCCTCGACATCGACGGTGCCGGTCACGCCCCGGCCCGGTTCGTTCGCGAACTCCCTGACGGGGGGAACGGCGGGGAAGAGATCGGTGGCCGCGGCGGCGACAGCGGCGGCGATTGGATGTTCGCTGGCCGCTTCGACGGCCCCAGCGAGGAGGAGCAGTTGATCTTCGCCGACACCGGGAGCTGCCTGGATACTGAGCAGCGTCATCCGTCCGGTGGTGACGGTCCCGGTCTTGTCGAGCACGATGGTGTCGACGCGTCGGGTGGACTCGAGGATTTCGGGTCCCTTGATCAGCAGGCCGAGTTGGGCTCCGCGCCCCGTTCCGACCAGCAGCGCGGTGGGCGTTGCCAAGCCGAGGGCGCACGGGCAGGCGATGATCAATACCGCGACGGCGGCGGTGAAGGCGCGCACTGTTCCGTCGCCGTGGGCGAGGGTGGTGAGCAGGGTTGCGGCCGCCAGCAGGAGCACGATGGGGACGAAGACAGTGGAGATGCGGTCGGCGAGCCGCTGGACGGCGGCCTTGCCGCTCTGGGCGTCGACGACGAGCCGGGCAATCTGGGCCAGGCGGGTGTCGTTGCCGACGCGGGTCGCTCGGACGATCAAGCGGCCGCCGACGTTGACGGTCGCGCCGGTTACGCCGCTGCCTGGGTTGACCTCGACCGGGACGGCCTCGCCAGTGAGCAGGCTCTCGTCGACGGCTGACGATCCGTCGACGACGACTCCGTCGGTGGCGATCTTTTCTCCCGGCCGCACCACGAAGCTGTCACCGGGACGGAGGTCTTCGACGGGGATTCGGGTTTCCACAGCGCCGTGGAGCACGGCGACGTCCTTGGCGCCGAGGTCGAGCAGCGCGCGCAGGGCCGCGCCGGATCTGCGCTTGGCGCGTGCTTCCAGGTACCGTCCGGCCAACAGGAAGACCACGACGGCGGAGGCGACCTCAAGGTAGATGTCGCGGGTGCCGCTGCCGCTGGTTGCCGTGAGGTCGAAGGTCATCTTCATGCCGGTCATGCCGGCCTCGCCCCAGAACAGGGCGTAGAGGGACCATCCGAATGCGGCGAGGGTTCCCATCGAGATGAGGGTGTCCATCGTGGCGGCTCGATGCCGCAGGTTCATGAACGTGGCCCGGTGGAAGGGCGACCCGCCCCAGAGCACGACCGGGCTGGCCAGCGTGAGTGACAACCACTGCCAATTGTCGAATTGCGCTGCGGGAACCATGGCCATGACGAGCACGGGCAAAGTGAAGAGTGCCGATATGGTCAGCCGTTGTCGCTGCGATTGGAGGTCGGCCTCCGCGTGCCCCTCGTCATCTGAACCGCCACTTCCGTCCGCAGGCTGCGGGCCGGCGGGCTGCGGAAGTCGTGCCGTGTAGCCGGTAGCCTCAACGGTGGCCACCAAGTCCTCCGGCCCGACCGCGCTGGGGTCGTATCGCACGGTGGCCTTCTCGGTCGCGTAGTTCACCGATGCCGTGACTCCGTCGAGGCGGTTGAGCTTCTTCTCGATCCGCGCCGCGCAGGAGGAGCAGGTCATCCCCCCGACTGCCAGTTCGACCGCCACCGGCGAGGGGAGATCCTGGCCGCCGATGCTCGACGTTTCGTTGCGGGTCAGGTCGCTGCTCATGGTTTTCTCCTGCCGTGGCGCCCCGGCCGGGATCCGCAGATCCCGGTCGGGCTGCTGGGATGCGGTGCTTATGCGTTGACGAGTTGGTAGCCGGCTTCATCGACGGCGTCGCGGATCTGGTCGTCGGCGAAGCCGTCGCCGGTCACGGTGACGTGCCCGGTGGTCAGGTCCACGTCGACGGCCTGGACACCATCAATCTTGCTGACTTCGCTGGTTACGGAGTTGACGCAGTGTTCGCACGTCATGCCTGTCACGGTGTATGTCTTCTCTGCCATCGGTTGGTCCTCTCGCTGGTGTTGGGCGTATGGGGGTCCACGCGCCGAGTCTCTGTCATATACCCCCTACCGGTATCTTACACGTCGATAACGGTCAGCGGTTGGGTGCGGTGCTGGTCCGCCGGCGCCGCCGTACCCGGGCCCGACCGGGTCCGAAATAGGGCGGCGACGAGGACGGCGCCTGCGACGGCGATGCTCGCGGCTCCGGTGAACGCCGCCGAGTAACCGTCCGTCAGGTCCGGCCGGTTGCCGAAGTGAGTCGCGCCGTGTGCGGCCGCTACCGCGGTCATGGCGGCCAAGCCGAGCGCCGAGCCGATCTGGTACGCGGTGTTGACGATGCCGGCGGCCAGGCCTCCCTCCTCGGGGCGAGCGGAGGACAGGGCAGTGCCGAGTGAGGGGATGAATGCGAGGGCCTGCCCCAGGGCGGCGACGAGGGAGGCGGGCAGGACGTCGACGGCGAAGTTGCCTGTCGGGCGGACGAACGACAGCCAGAGCAGTCCTGCCGACAGCGCCACCAGGCCGGCGACGATCAATGGCTTCGGCCCGAAACGGACGATCAACCTCGGCGCGACGGCGACCATCAGCACCATGATCAGGACGGTCATCGGCAGCAGGGCTGCGCCTGAGGCGAACGCGCCGTAGCCGAGGACCTGCTGGAGGTAGAGGTTGAGGAAATACCACATCGGCACCCAGGCGGCGCCGAGCAGGATCTGGGCCAGATTGGCCGCCCCGAGAAGCGGGGTCCGGAAGATCTTGAGCCGGATGAGCGGATTGCGCAGGGTCGCTTCCAAGCCGAGGAATGCCGCAATCAGGAGTACGGCGCCGGCCAGCGTGAGGAGAGTCGTACCTGAATCCCAGCCGATTTGCGGTGCGCGCACCACCCCAAGGACAGCCAACGTCAGGCCGGCAGTGACAGTGACCGCGCCGAGCAGATCCAGCGAACCACGACGTCCGGACGGCTGTGGCATCAACAGCGGAGTGGCGATCAGAGCGGCGATCGAGATCGGTACGTACAGCCAGAAGATCCACGGCCAGCTTAACCATTCGGTGATGACACCGCCGAGGAACACGCCGGCGGTGCCGCCGGCCGGGGCTGCTGCGCCGTACAGCGCGATCGCCTTGGGTAGGTCCGAGGTGCCACCGAACAGCGTCATCAACAGGGTCAGCGCCGCCGGAGCGATCAGCGCCGAACCGGCGCCCTGTGCCGCCCGTCCGACCAGTTCGACCGATACCGAGTCCGCGACCGCGGAGACGACGGAGCCTGCGAGGAGAACCGCCCAGCCGGTGGCGAACATCCGGCGTGCACCGAAGAGGTCAGACAGTCGGCCGCCAAGCAGCAAAAGACCACCGAGCACAACGACATACGCGTTAAAAACCCACTGCAGACTCTCCGCGGTGAAACCGAGGTCAACCCGCATCTTGGGCAGCGCCACCCCGATGATCGACGTATCCATGATGACCATGAACTGTGCGAGTGCGATCACCCATAGAGCCGCCCATCGCCGTGTGTCGCTCATTTCACGTCCTCCTGCCAAGTAAGACGGCGGCCAGCGGTCTGCTGATCTACCATACCCCGGTTAGGTATATGCCTACGCGGTCTCCGGAGAGACCGTCAAGTACCGGCGGGGGGTATGCTGATTGTCACCGTTCAACGGAGGAAAAGATGCACGGCTACACCGAGAACAAGGACGATTACCTCAAGAGGCTGCGTCGAATCGAGGGACAAGTGCGCGGCATCGCGAAGATGGTCGAGGATGACAAATACTGCATCGACATTCTTACCCAGGTCAGCGCCGCAACGAAGGCGTTGCAGTCAGTGGCCCTGGGTCTTCTCGAGGAACACATGGGCGGATGCGTCGTCGACGCCGCCCGGGCCGGCGGGGCCGAGGCTGACGCCAAGGTCAAGGAAGCATCAGAAGCCATCGCTCGCCTCGTCCGGTCCTGACTGATCTGCGCGCCCGGCGGCAGGTGGAGTAGCGCATCTGAGTAAGCGGGAGTCGCATGCCCGCGTTCTCCACGCGTCCGCCGGCGGGAGAAGAGGGACAACGGTGCACGTCGCCACCCGTGGGTACAGCTCGGACGACGCGCCAGCTCTTGCAGAGGTCATATGGCGCTCGGTGACGCAGCTAGAACCGATTACGCCGTCGAGCAGGTCACCGCTTGGGTTCCCGCTCGACCCACACCAGAGGTCGTCGAGCAGCTGGCACGCGATGGACGACGGGTGTTTGTCGCCGCAGGCGTCCACGGCCGGATCGTTGGATACACCGATCTTGAACCAGACGGTCACACCGATCATCTCTTTTGCGTCCCAGAAGTTGTCGGTGAAGGGATCGGGGCCGCGCTGTACGACGCCGTTGAGCGCCCAGCCATGGACAAGGGCCTCGGCCAGCTGTAGGTGGAAGCGAGCGAGTCGGCGAAGCGAAACGATCACGGAGCTGAGAACCTCGAGGAAGCTGCTCGACACCGTGATCCAGGCCCAGCCGGCGGGCTAGCTAGGGAACCACTGATCAATCCCGCCTGCTGCGACGGACGGCGCCATTGATCAACGCCCTGGTCCGAGAAACGGACAGCGCGGTCCGTCGATGGTGCGGGCGTCTCCGCCCGACGTCTCAACCGTGCAGGAATTGACCGTCGGTGACGACCACCGCCCGGCCTGACAGTCTGACCTCACTCGGGCTCAGCGTCGTGGTGATCTTTCCCGTGCGTCGGGAGACTTGCAGTCCTGTCAGGCGGTTGCGGCCCAGGCGAGCAGACCAGTACGGGGCCAAGGCGGTGTGGGCGCTGCCGGTGGCGGGGTCCTCGGGAACGCCGGCGGCTGGAGTGAAGAACCGGGAAACGAAGTCGTAGCCATCGGCCGAATCTCGGGCGTGCGCAGTGACGATGACACCGCGGTCCGGCCGTGCCGTCCGGGTCTGCAAGTCGGCCAGCGCGGTGAAGTCCGGGCGCAATTGCCGGACGTCGTCCTCGCTGGAGAAGACGGCAAGGACGTCCCCGAGCGCGCCGGTCTGCAACGTCTGCTCGGGTGTCGCGCCGAGCGCCTCGGCCACCCCGGGCGCCGGGCCCGGGGTGAGTTGGGGCCGCGGGAAGTCCATCGTTACGACCCCGCAATCGTCGGTGACAGTGGTCAAGACGCCGCTTCGGGTCTCGAAGCGCACCGTTGCGGCGCTGCCCCGGTCGGCGTGCAGCGCGTGCGCGACCGCGAGGGTTGCGTGGCCGCACAAGGTGTCCTCGACCAGCGGAGTGAACCACCGCAGCGCCCAGTCGGCGCGACCATCTGGTGGTAGCTGATAGGCGAATGCGGTCTCGGACACCGACATCTCCTGCGCCACTTGCTGCAGCCAAGATGTGTCCGGCCAGTCGGGCTGGTCCAGCAGGAACACCGCGGCGGGATTGCCGGTGAAGGGCGCATCGGCGAAGGCGTCGATGATGCGAAATCGCACGTCACGTCTCCATGGGTGCTGAAGGCTGGCTAATCACCGCCGGGCTGATCAGCGCTTACGCGCGACACGTCGTCGCTCACGCATTGGGTACAGGTTGCCGCGGCGACGACGGCCGCGACAGAGCCACCTCAACGATGCTGGTCTGATGGCACGCGAAAATGAGGCATGATGCCTGCCCGGTGGACGATGACTCGGCGAGCCGCGCGTCTTCCTTGAACACCCCGCGACCGCTTCACTTGCCCACGTCGTGCCTCGGGTCCAGCTCGGGGGCCAGCGCGCAGAAGGCGCGCGCCGTGTCGAAGAACGCCAGCGTCGACCGCTGCATCTGCTTCCACCTCGACGACCAGCGGATAGATCGCGTTCACGACGACGGGGTCGGAGCTGCCCCACACGAACCGTCGCTCGACGGTCTCGCCCGTGGGTTGCAACAGGGGTGCGATCTGGCGCGCCGTTGTTGCCGCCAGCACCGTCGTCGAGCCCGCGGTCGCGTATTCGCCGTCGGCAGACGGGACCGCGAGCGTGGGCGTGGTGGGCTGTTTCGCGTCGGCCACGAAGCCGATGGCGATCAGACGGTCCGTCGGGCCTTCACCTTCCGCCACGCACGCTGTCCTTCCCGATCCGGGTAGAGTTTGCTGGCGTCCTTGATCACTGCGGGCAACCTCCACGCAGTAGGAAGATCGTCCGCGCCTGACGCAGCGGCAGCTGCAGCGTCGACCTGGTGGCGGAGCCTCGCGCACGGAGTCGCTTGAATGGTCATTTGGCTCGACGCGCCTACCCGTCGAGCATTTCTGTTGCAGTCAGTGGAGTGGGGGAGTCGCCGGGGGGCACACCCGGCTGGTGATTGCCTCGCCGCACCTCAGCGGAGCACCCGCCTCGGGTGGGCACGTGCATAGGTTGCCGCAGAGGTGCGGCGGCGTTCGCTGAAGCCGCGGGGCAGGAGCAGCACCCCGGCCGAGGTGGGGTAGTACACGTCCCAGCGGTAGTAGCCGATGAACGACCGCGGGTCGGCGAGCAGCACCGAGGCGATGGCTTTCACCGCGTTCGCGTAATGGATCGTCGGGTTGTACGCGTACAGCGCACGGTTGACGTCACCGCGGGCGAAGCCTCGAGCGGCGAGGTAACGCGCCGCGGCGAAAATCGCGTCGTGCGGATCATTGACATCACCGCCGCCGCCGAACTCCTCCCAGGTCTGTGGCAGGAACTGCATCGGACCTCGCGCACCGGAGACGCTCAGTCCATGGATCTTGCCGAACGTCGTCTCTATGAAGTTGATCGCGCACAGGTACTGCCATCCGACCCCGAACCGCCGGCCGGCCTGGTGGTACCACGCCAGGAGTTCGCGGGCCCGGGTCGCCGCCTGTATGCGCCATGCCAAGAGCAGGCCCTTCGGCGCCGGCGACCTGATCGCCCGCAGCTCGCGCCAGGCTCGTAGGTTTGCGCGCACCGTTGCCCGCAGCGACTTGGGAACCAACGCGATCACCGCCGCGTCCCATCGTGGGTGGAGTGCGACCCGGCCGTAGGCGACCTGGGCCGTGCGGGCCGCGGCGAGCAACTGCGTGCCGCTCGCCCCGCGCGCACGGACCGTGTGCTCGGCGGCGACCAGTTGTCGGCCGAGTGCCGACGGGTCGCTGGCGATGGCCGGCACGACCGCAGGATTGTCGGCGTCGGCCGGGATCAGGACGGACGGCTCAGCGGCGGCTGATGACGGCCTGCGCGACGGCACAACCGAGGACGAGCGGGCCGGCTGCGTCGTCGAAACCGGCCGTGAGGAGGCAGGCGACAGCGCGGTCCCGCCGTGCGGAACCGTGGTCACCGGCGCCGGGGCGCGCTCCGACGTGCAACCGGCGCAGACCGCGACGCACAGGATTGCGGCGATCCGACGCATGCCGCCGAGGGTAGACCGCTGCAACACAGCGACCGGCGAGCGGAATGATCAGCCGGGACATTCGTCTCCGTGAGACGCAGGCTGAGAAGTTTCGAGAAGACTGGCGCAATACCCGGTGCCTTGATCCCACAATCCACGGCGCGATAGCGATTCATATGCGCCACCGCCCCGCCGTCTGACGGACGCGCTTATCGACGGCTCTCGCGCGACTCAACGCGGCAGCGGGTATGGCCGCTACGCGGCAAAGCCGGTAGAGCCGCTGCGCGGCGGCTGCGGATGACATGGCTCTCGACCTTGGGATAAGTCGCCAAGGTGCGTCTCCGAGAACATGGGCTCGCGGGCGCCGCCGGCCAAGGGCGGTTTAGCGCCGGCTCTGTTCTATGTGCAGTTCAGCTCCGGCTTTTTCCTCCAGAGCGGTGACAGCGTCAGCGCGGGCTTTCGCTGCACGTTCTCGGGCGCGACCAGCGAGCTCGGGATGGCCGAGACGATCCTGGGCTGCGGCGGCATTGTCGTGAAGGAGTGCAGCCCGTGCATGGGCGCCGACCTCGCGTTCTTTCGCGCGGGCAGCCCGTTCCCGGACCTCGTCCAGGCGCACCCTGGCGGGATCGGTTTCGTCCGCCACGGTCCCGATGTTATGCCGCGCGGCGATCGGGCTGCAGGTCACGGATCACCCCTTGCACACGACGAACACTCAAATCTCCGCCGCGCGGGCTGGTCGGATCTGCGCAGCTCCGGGCCGCCTGAACCCCGCAAGCACTTGCCGCCCGCCTGTCGACGGATGACGGGTAGCGGTCAGCCCCGCGAAGTGAGCCGACTGGCCTACCAACAAGATCATTTGAGGTCTGACTGGCACGTGAAGTCACCGTGTGCGGACTTTTTGCGGACTAGCGTGGCCATTCACTACTCAATTGGTAGACAAATGATCGCTACAACCCAGCAAATACGGACCCTAGATGGGTGCCCCCGGCCAGATTCGAACTGGCGACGCCCGGCTTAGGAGTCCGGCGCTCTATCCCCTGAGCTACGAGGGCGGGGTTGCGACGGAGCCAGTCTACGGGGCTCAGCGCCGGATCACCCGGTCGGCAAGGCCAGGGTGGCAGGTGCCTGGGCCGTCGATCCGAGCGTCACCGAGCTGCCCGACGGAGCGTCTGACAGGTAGCGCTGGTCCACGGTGTCGATCACCACAGCGAGGTGGTGCCCGCTGGCGACGGTCCATGCCAACGGATGCAGGGTGAAGCTGACATCGCCGCCGGCGGTGCTCATCGGCGCGTAGGTCATCAATGTCGCCGTACCGGACGCGTCGACGTCGTACAGATGGGCGTAGAGCGTGGTCGGCGACGCCGACGCAGCAACGGCGAGCCGCAGGGACGGCGAGCCGCTGATCAGCGTCGGCCGCTCCACGGTGGTGCCGTTCCAGACGAACGCATGATCGGCTTGGACAGCGGACATCTTCAGTGACGGGGGCTGGAACGGGAAGGGCTCCTGCGTGAAGTACGGCCCGCTCGTCGCGCCACTGTCGGTACCCGCCGTGAGCGCCTGCGTCCACGGCGGAAGGCCGAGCGTGATGGTGGACGCTGCCTTCGGCCAGCTCCGGTAGCCGTGCAGCTTTTCGGTCGCCTCGTCGACCAGCTGGACCGGCTCGGCGGAGTCGACGCCGTTCTGCTTGCCCATCAGATAACGGTCCAGCCAGCGCTTGCCGTCGGCGAAGGTGATGTCGGGCTTGCCCTGAAGCCCCGCTGCCTCAGGCCCGCCGTGGTCACCCATGGCGAGCTGCAACCGCCTCGGCGTCGTCAGCTGATTGAAGAAGGGGACGATCTGCGCTGGGTCGACGATCGAATCCTGGTATGCGTTGGCCAGCATGATCGCTGGCCCGTTCTTGTTCAGCGCCGCCACCCGCTCGGCCGCCGAATGACCCTTGCCCAATGCGGAGAGCAGGCGCGCCGGCTCACTGGCGTTGCCGGACGACAGGCTGTCGGCCAGCCGCTGCAGGTCCGGCGACAGCGCGCCGCGCTTGCTTCGGTACCCGTCCAGCAAGAGGTGCAGCGTGACCACGTTCGCCGTGCCGTTGGGCGCGAGCGCCTGGCCGAGGTCGCCCCACCCGCTCATCGCCACGACCGCCTTGATGCGCGGCTGCGCTGCGGCGGCCAGCAGCGAAACGCCTGCGCCATAAGAGATTCCCAACATCCCGATGTGCGCGCCATCCGCACGGGTATGGGTCAGCGCCCAGTTGATGACCGTGGCGACGTCGGCTTGCGTCTTGGGGCCGGCAAAGTCGATCGTGCCGCCCGAGCCCTTGAAGCCGCGCTGGGCGTAGCCCACCACCTGGTAGCCCTGCGCCGCGAACTGCTGGCCGGGCAGGTGGTACTCGGTGGCCGCCGACCCCCAGCTGCCCGGCATGACAACGAGCGGAAACGGCCCCGGCCCCTTCGGCGTGATGACTTCGGCGGACAGCGTGATCCCGCCGGCGGTGGGAATCTTGGCCGCGACGTCGGAGGCCACGCCCGGCGGGGGCTTCGCCGCCGGTGTGATTCCGTCGCCGGTGCTGAGCACGACGACGG
>NZ_JBHEMO010000095.1:0-5144 GCF_046262535.1 Jatrophihabitans sp.
GCCTGCGGCCGGCCAACCCGAAGAACAAGGGCACTGTCCTCTTCCGCTTCAGCACCGACCGCGCGACGTCCGGCTACGTGTCCATCGCCACCGTGGACTACTACGACGGCGACGGGTGGACGTTCACCCGGACCTTCCGCCCGTCGGGCGGCGTCATACCCGATGAGACCGATCCCACGATGCGCCCGCCGGGGCCGATGGTGACCCAGCAGTACACGATCACCAAGGGTGCGATGACGACCGTGCCCTGGATGCCCTACCTGAACCGGGCGGAGCGGGTCACCGGCGCGGCGGTGAACATCGACCCCGACAGCGGCATGATCGTTCCTTCCGGCGCCCTGCATGCGGGCGACCAGTACACGGTGCGCTCGAGGGCGACCAGCAAGGATGTCACTGACCTGTCGAAGACCTCGCTGCTGGGAACGTCAGCCTCGCAGGTGGACACCACGCTGCCCAACGGGCTGACCGGTGCGCTGAACACCTTGATCGGCTCCCTCGCGCAGGAGACCGGCGCGTCGAGCGATCAGCCGATTCCGTTTCTCCAGGCCGTCGCCAAGGACTTCCGGACCAACTCCGCCCTCGCCGGCGGTCCGGCGACGAGGCCCACGTCGACGTCGGTGCCGGGTGGTCGCGTCGCGCAGCCCCAACCCGTCCGGCCGACGACGAAGACTCCGAAGCCGTCGAAGAAGACGCCCGCGCGGGCAACGCCGACTCGTCCCCGTCCGACCCCGACGCCGTCATCGACCTCGACCACCCACACCGGCGGCACCACGTTCGCCGACGTCCTGGCCTCCATCCGCGGATCGCACTCCGCCACCCCGGAGCAGTACGCGACGCTGACCGCCCTGATCGCCCGCAAGCTGGGCATTCCCGCCCGGCTCGTCGCCGGTTTGCGGATCAAGCCTCCGACCGGTTCGACAACCCTGCCGGCCGGCAGCTACGAAGCACGCGCCGCCGACGCGTGGACCTGGGTGGAGATTCCGGTGCGTGGCCTCGGCTGGGTCGTCCTCGATCCGTCGCCCCAGACCTACGCCGGCCAGGCTCCGCAGAACAGCGACGGATCGACACCGACGCCGAGCCCCACGCCGACGGGCAACGCGCTGGTGACCCACGCCAACAACGGCCACGCCGTCGCCCCGCGGAGCAAGACTCCGCACGCTGCGGGCGCCTCCATCACGAGTGTTCTCGCCGCCGTACTCATCGTGGTCCTGGCCCTCGTCGCCGTCGTCATCGCGGCGCTGCTCGCCCGCAAGCGCGTCCGAGCCCGCCGTCGGCGCCGCGCCGGCGATCCGCGGCGGCGGCTGCTCGGCGCGTGGCAGGAGTCCCTCGACGTGCTCACCGAATCCGGGCTGCCCGACCTCACGTACCTGACCAGCGCCGAGGTCGCCGCGACCACCGGCGAGCGGTTCGGCGGTGCGCCGGCGGCCCAGGCCCGCTACATCGGCGATGCCGCCAACGTGGCGCTGTTCAGCCCGACATCGTGGATCGGCCCCGCCGAGGCCGACGCGGCGTGGCGGGCGCACGCGGTGCTGATCCAGTCGGTCCGGCGGCGACTCGGCTGGCGGGACCGGATCAGCGCCGGGTTGCGCTACAGCCGCACGAAGCGGCGCCGCCCGCAGGCCGGCCCGACGTCCTGGGCCGCGGCGGCCCGGGCGCGAGCAACCGGCGCCAACCGCGGCAAGCATGTCCGGCGATCGCGTCCGAGCCGTAACCGGAACAACACCGGCTAGGTTCGCCGCGAGGTCAGCGGCCGGCCGTCAGTCGGGCGCGCTGTCGGTAGGCGTCCAACAGCGCATGTAGATAACGCAGGTCGCCGCCGGCCCGCTTGGTCGCCGGCAGGTCGAGCGGACCGCTGCCGGTCACTGCGACCAGCCGGCCCCCGTTGCCGGACGAATCGTCGAAGCGCGGTTCGAACCCGTCGACGTCGGTCCACGGCACCTGTCGGCGGCGCCACCAGGTCCGCAGCACCAGCCCGCCCTCGTCGACCGTCAGGCCGGAGGCACCGGCCCGGATCGTCACCCGGCGGCGCAGCGACATCGGGTCGAGGGACAGGTCACCGACGAAGGCCGGCGACGCGACCGCGGCCGGGCTGGAGGAGGGAGCGCGGAACGCCCAGGTCGGCACGGCGCCGGCCGGGTGTTGCCCGTCGGCGGCGAACGTCGGTGGGATTGGGTACTGCGCCGGGCCGGGCTGGGGCGGAACCCAAGCGGCGGGACGCTGCGGCAGCGGCCGGTGGTGCTCTGCGTGCTCCTGTGGCGCCAGCCAGGCCGCGCTCGGGTGCGACGGCTCGTCCGCGGCGAAGGGCTCGGCGTCCTCCTCGTCGATCCGGATCGGCGAGCGCTCGACCATAGGCCGCGGACGGTGCGGCGGAGGCTCCGACTGCTCCGTCGCGGCCTCCGCCCGCGGTTCGGGCGCGGCCTCCGGCTCGGGCTGGAGTTCTGGCTGGGTCGGCATCCATCGCGGTGGGGGCGCCTCGACCTCGACGTCCCCGACCAACGGCTCGGGCAGCACATCGTCGAAGGCCGGCAACGGCAGGCTCGGCCGCGGCCACGGCGCCGGCGCGGGATCGGCAACGGCTGGTGGTGACGGCGGCGGTGACGGTGGCGGTGGCGGTGGCGGTGGCGGTGGCGGCGGCGGCGGTGGGACGACGGCGGGCACCGGCACCCGCACGGGCATCGGCATCGGCATCGGCCCCACTGGGGCCGGGACGGCGGCCGCGGGCGCCGTCGCTCGGGGCACGAGTCCGGGCAGCCGGGTGATCGTCGGCAAGCCGACGGTCGAGCCGCTCGGATCGCGGATGAGGAACTGCGTCCGGGGCCAGTTCTGCGCCGCCTCGATGGCGGCCAGCTCGGCGGCGAACTCGGCGGCGGTCGGCGGGCGGCTGTCCTTGTCCTTGCTCATGGCGTGGACGAGCAGATCCGACAGCTGGGTCGGCACGTGGGCGTTCACCAGCGGCTGCACCGGGTCGCGCAGGATTCGCAGGATGACCGACGCCGGCGACTGACCGTCGTAGGCGCGGAATGCGGACTTGCCGGCGATGAGCTGATAGAGCGACGACGCCAGTTCGTAGACATCGGTGGCGGCGGAGGTCTCACCGCCCTCGAGCAGCTCGGGAGCCGCGTGCAGCGTGGTGAAGTCGAACAGTCCGGCCGTGGTCTGCGTCGAGGACTGCAACATCGCGACGCCGAAGTCGGCGAGTGCGGGCTCGCCGAACTCGGTGATCAGGATGTTCTGCGGCTTGACGTCGCGGTGCAGGATCTCGGCGCGATGCGCCGTTTCGAGGGCGCCGGCGATCTTGATCCCGAGCGACACCACTTCGGACACCGGCAGTCCGAGGCCGTCGCGCATCCGGTCGGAAATCGCCCCGCGGCACAGCTCCAGAACGAGGACGGGGCGGTCGTCGGCCGCGCGGAACGACCGGAACAAGGTCACGATGTTCGGGTGCGAGCTGACGGCGCCGAGCGCGATCGACTCCCGCTCGAAGGACTCGATGGCGCGCGGGGACGCGTCGCGCACGTTCAGCAGCTTGAGTGCCACGAGCCGGTTGGTGCCCACCTCGCGAGCCCGATAGACGGTCGCGAGACTGCCCATGCCGATCTCGGCGACATCGCTGAAGCCGGGAAAGAAGTCGCTCTGGGCGCCCTTCGCCCGCCACAACTTAGCCACGCTGACCTCCCCGGAACCTGACCGCGAGCGTATCAACGACCTGCCGGACAAACGGCGCGAACCGACATCGCGAGAAACCGGACCGGCAACGTGGCACAGTGGTGCCGTGTCCGCCGACAACCGCCGTGCGATCGGTCTCGCCGCGCTGCTCGCCGGCGCCGGCGCGACTCACTTCGCCATGCCCAAGTTCTACGACGCGATGATCCCCGAGCCGCTTCCCGGCACGCCGCGGATGTGGACCTACGGTTCGGCGGTGGCCGAGTTGGCCACTGCCGCCGCTCTGCTGGCGCCGCCCACGCGGCGGGTCGGCGGACTGGCCGCGGCCGGGCTGTTCGCCGCCGTGCTGCCGGGGAACATCAAGATGGCGATCGACGCCCGGAAGAGCGATTCGACGCCGTACCGGGTCGGCACGATCCTGCGCCTGCCGATGCAGGCCCCACTGATCGCCTGGGCGCTCAAGGTGCGGCGCAGCGCCCGCTGAGCTCAGTCGGCGAAGGCCGGTTCCTCGGCGACCAGGCGGGCGGTGCGCGCCGCACTGGCATCGGCCCGACGACCCGTGGTGAGCGCACCGAGGACGAAGACGGCCAGTCCGCATCCGGTGATCACCCACCAACCCGCGGCGCTGGCCGCAACGAAGCCGCTGCGCAGCGGTCCCGACAGGCTGGCCGTCACCACCGAGCCGATGACGGCGACGCCGAGGGCCGCGCCGACCTGACGGCTGGTGGACGCGACGGCCGCCGCCACACCGGCGCGCTCGCGCGGCATCCCTGACACCGCCGTATTGGTGATGGGCGCGTTCAACAGACCGAAGCCGGCGGCGAAGACGGCGAAGCTGCCGATGACCCAGACATAGGACTCGGAGGCCGAGAGCGAGTGCAGCAGCACTCCGCCGAGCGTCAGCAGGCTCCCCGCCAGCAGCAGTGGCAGCCGGGGGCCGCGGTTGCCCACCATCCGTCCGGACAGCGGCGCCAGTATCAGCGTCATGATCGCGAGCGGGAGGAAGCAGCACCCGGCCACCAGCGGGCTCAGCCCGCGCACCTCTTGCAGATAGAGGCTGCTCAGGAACAGGAAACCCGCGAAGCCGGCGAAGCCGCAGATGGCGATGACCGTCGCGCCCGTGAACGGCACGCTGCGGAAGAAGCGCAGGTCGATCAGCGGCTCACGGCGGCGCGGTTCGTAGCGGCCCAGCGCCACAGCGGCGAGCGCCGCGAGGGCGAACGCGATACCCGTCTGCGCCGAGAGCCAACCGGCCCGTGGCGCTTCGATGATCGCGAACGTCAGGCCGCCGAGCAGAGCGATGACCAGCACTTGGCCGACCGGGTCCAGACGCCGGGCATGCGGGGCACGCGACTCCGGCACGAACACCGCGGCCAACACGAAGGCGAGCACGCCGACGGGCACGTTGATCCAGAAGACGGCCCGCCAGCCGATCGAATCGATCAGCACGCCGCCGACGATCGGGCCGAGACCGAGGCTGA
>NZ_JBHEMO010000096.1:0-9231 GCF_046262535.1 Jatrophihabitans sp.
GCGGCCCTGGAGCGGGTGCGGCGCGAGTGCTCGGCCGCGGTCGAGGCCGGCGCCCGCATCCTCATCCTGTCCGACCGCGACTGCGATCCCGACCACGCGCCCATCCCGTCGCTGTTGCTGACGTCCGCGGTCCACCAGCACCTGGTGCGCACCGGCCAGCGCTCCCAGGTCGGCCTGATCGTCGAGACCGGCGAGGCGCGCGAGGTGCACCACGTCGCGTTGCTCATCGGGTACGGCGCCGCCGCGGTCAACCCGTACCTGGCCTTCGAGTCGATCGACGACCTCGTCGCCAGCGGCGCCATCGTCGGCGTCCGCTCGGACAAGGCCATCGCGAACTACGTCAAGGCGCTCAGCAAGGGCGTGCTCAAGGTGATGTCCAAGATGGGCATCTCAACTATCCAGTCCTACACCGGCGCCCAGGTCTTCGAGGCGTTCGGGCTGGCCCAGTCGTTGGTCGACGAATTCTTCGGCGGGACACCGTCGCGGCTCGGCGGCGTCGGCCTGGCCACCCTCGCCGAAGAGGTGGCGGCCCGGCACACGGCGGCCTACCCGCTCGTCGCCACCTCACGGGCCCACCGCCGCCTCGAGGTCGGCGGCGAGTACCAGTGGCGGCGCGAGGGCGAGCTGCACCTGTTCAACCCCGAGACGGTGTTCCTGCTGCAGCACGCCACCCGGTCGCGGCGGTCCGACGTGTTCCGCGAGTACACGGCCAAGGTGCAGGAACTCAATCGCCAGGGCGGAACGCTGCGCGGACTGTTCGACTTCAAGGCCGGCGAGCGAGAGCCGGTCCCGCTCGACGAGGTCGAACCGGTGTCGTCGATCGTCCGCCGCTTCGCGACCGGTGCGATGTCGTACGGGTCGATCTCAGCCGAGGCGCACGAGACGCTCGCGATCGCGATGAACCGAATCGGCGGCCGGTCGAACTGCGGCGAGGGCGGCGAGGACGCGCGTCGCTTCCAACCCGACGAGAACGGCGACCTGCGCCGCTCCAAGGTCAAGCAGGTGGCGTCCGGCCGGTTCGGCGTGACCAGCCACTACCTCGTCAACGCTGACGACATCCAGATCAAGGTGGCCCAAGGGGCGAAGCCCGGTGAAGGCGGCCAGCTGCCCGGGTTCAAGGTGTATCCGTGGATCGCGCGGACGCGGCACTCGACGCCGGGCGTCGGGCTGATCTCGCCGCCGCCGCACCACGACATCTACTCGATCGAGGACCTCGCGCAACTGATCCACGACCTGAAGAACGCCAACGACCAGGCGCGCGTGCACGTCAAGCTGGTGTCCGAGGCCGGTGTCGGCACCGTGGCGGCCGGCGTCTCCAAGGCCCACGCCGACGTCGTGCTCATCTCCGGCCACGACGGCGGCACGGGCGCGGCGCCGCTGACCTCGCTCAAGCACGCCGGCCTGCCGTGGGAGCTGGGGTTGGCCGAGACGCAGCAGACGCTGTTGCTGAACGGCCTGCGCGACCGGATCACCGTGCAGGTGGACGGGGCGATGAAGACCGGCCGCGACGTCGTGGTGGCCGCCCTGCTCGGCGCCGAGGAGTACGGTTTCGCGACCGCGCCGCTCGTCGTGTCCGGCTGCATCATGATGCGGGTCTGCCACCTCGACACCTGTCCGGTGGGCGTGGCCACGCAGAACCCGGTGCTGCGCGAGCGGTACACCGGCAAACCGGAGTTCGTCGAGACCTTCTTCGAGTACATCGCCGAGGAGGTCCGCGAGCTGCTCGCGTCGCTCGGCTTCCGGTCGCTCGAAGAGGCGATCGGGCACGTCGAAATGCTCGACACCGCCGAAGCGATCGAACACTGGAAGGCCGACGGGCTGGACCTCACGCCGATGTTGAGCCCCCCGGCCAACCCCTACGAGCAGACCCTCGTCCGCTCCCGCGAGCAGGACCACGCGCTCGACGTCGCGCTCGACCAGACGCTCATCGAATTGTGTGAGGGCGCCCTGCTCGACGGCGCGCCGGTCAACCTCGAGATGAAGGTCCGCAACGTCAACCGCACGGTCGGCACGATGCTCGGCTCGATGGTCACCCGGCGCTACGGCGCCGACGGCCTGCCCCCGAACACGATCGACATCACCTTCCGCGGTTCAGGGGGCCAGTCCTTCGGCGCGTTCCTGCCGCGCGGCATCACGCTGCGGCTGATCGGCGACACCAACGACTACGCGGGAAAGGGACTGTCCGGCGGCATCATCTCGGTCCGTCCGGACGAGGCCGCGCCGTTCCGGGCCGAGGACAACGTCATCGCCGGCAACGTCATCGCCTACGGCGCGACAGGCGGCGAGATCTACCTCCGGGGCGTGGTCGGCGAACGGTTCTGCGTGCGCAACTCGGGAGCGACCGTCGTGGCCGAGGGGGTGGGCGACCACGCGCTCGAGTACATGACCGGGGGAGTGGCGGTGATCCTCGGGCCGACCGGCCGCAACCTCGGTGCGGGCATGTCGGGCGGGCACGCCTACGTCCTCGACCTGGACGGCGGCCGAGTGAACCGGGAGCTCGTCGACGTCGAGGAGCTGTCCGACACCGACGCCGACCGGCTCCGCAACGTGCTGAAGGCGCATGTCGGCGCTACCGGCTCGACCGTCGCCGCGGCGCTGCTGGCCGACTGGTCGACCGCGCGCGGGCGGTTCAGCGCGATCGTCGCGCGCGACTTCCGGCGGGTTCTCGAGGCGACAGAGCGGGCGACAGCAGCGGGCGAGGACGTCGATCAAGCGGTGATGGCTGCTGCCCTCGTCTGACGCACACCGGCCGGCCCGGCAAGCCGTCCTCTTCGACTTCTCGGGGACGCTGTTCCACATCGAGAGGGCCGAAGCTGCGGTGCGGGCCGCGCTGGGCGCCGAGCTGACGGGGCATGCGCCTGAGCTGGAGCGGCTCGGGGCCATCAACGGAAGCGGTCAGCCGGCCGACCTGCCCGAGCACCTCGTGCAGGTGTGGACCGACCGCGATCTGTCCGTCGCCGCCCACCGGGCCGCGTACTCCGGGTCGGCGCGGCACGCCGGGTTGACCGACCGGCAGGCGCGGCTGCTCTACGAGCGCGGGGTCTCGCCGGCGGCCTGGGCGCCCTACCCGGACACGGTCCAGGTGCTGCGCCGCCTGCGCGCGGCCGGTGTCCCGACAGCCGTCGTGTCGAACATCGGCTGGGACCCTCGCCCGGTCTTCGCCCGCTGGGGGGTCGCCGAGCTCTTCGACACGCTGGTGCTGTCCTACGAGCGGGGCGTGATCAAACCGGATCCGCGGATCTTCGAGCTGGCGTGCCAGGCGCTCGGCGTCACGCCCACCGACGCCTTGATGGTCGGCGACAACCCGGACGCCGACGGGGCCGCCGTCGCGATCGGCTGCCGGTTCGTGCTCGTCCCATCCGACGCCGCGCGACCACCGGATTCGCTACTGAAGGCAGTTGACAGCATTCTGTCTGATTGACAGATTACTGTCATGATTCCTTCACCAGTGCACGTCGCCGTGTTCGACACGATGGCCGACTGGGAGCTCGGCTACGCGACCGCTCACATCACCCGACCTTCGTGGCAATGGGACCCGGGCCGGTTCAAGATCGTCACGGCCGGACTGACTCCCGATCCGATCACCACGATGGGCGGGCTGCGCATACTGCCGGACGTCGTGCTCGACGCGGTGCGGCCTCAGGACAGCGCAATGCTCATCCTCGCCGGCGGCGACACCTGGGCCGAGGACGCCATGGCGCCGTTCCGCGCGACCGCCCGCCGGTTCCTCGAAGCCGACGTACCCGTCGCGGCGATCTGCGGCGCGACCTTCGGCCTGGCGCTCGAGGGCCTGCTCGACGATCGCCGGCACACGAGCAACGCCGCGGAGTACCTGGCGATGAGCGGGTACGCGGGCGGCCGGCTGTTCGACGACGAGCCGGTCGTCATCGACGGCGCCCTCGTCACCGGCAGCGGGGTGGCTCCCGTCCACTTCGCCAAGGCGATCTTCGACGTCCTCGGCATCTACGAGCCGTCCGTGGCCGAATCCTGGTTCAAGCTCTACGGCAACCGTGATCCGGCCGGCTTCTTCGAGTTGATGGCGGTCTGACGGGTGAACGAGGAACAGGAACTGCTCGCCGGGGTCGCGATCACCTCGTTCCGGCTCAACGGCCAGTTCCTGGCGCTGGCCGAGGAGCTGGCCCGCCCGGTCGGGCTCACGGCGGCCCGGTGGCAGGTGCTCGGGGCCGTGCTCGCCGAGCCGCTGGCCGTGGCTGGAATCGCCCGCGCGATGGGCATCACCCGGCAGAGCGTGCAGCGCATCGCCGATCTGCTGGTGGACGATGGGCTGGCCGAGTACCGCGACAACCCGGCGCACCGCCGGGCCAAGCTGCTGGCGCCGACCGATGCGGGACGCGCGGCCGTCGACCGCATCAGCCCCGCGCACCGCCGGGCGGCCAGAGCTCTGGTGGCCGAAGTCGGCCCGGCCCGGCTCGCCGAGGCGCTGTCGGCCATGCAGGCCGTCTCCGAAGCCGTCGATTCACTGAGCGGGCGACGTTGACGCGCAAGTAACCCCTAGGGTTGACGCGTGAGTGAAGCTGGCCAGCGAACCAATGTCACAGGGCTCCGCCGCCCGAACGCGCGAAGCGAGGTTCGGGCGTGAACAGGCACGCCAAGATCGTTTGTACGCTGGGACCGGCCACGGACACTCCGGAGCGGGCGCGCGCGCTCGTCGAAGCGGGCATGGACGTCGCCCGGCTGAACTTCAGCCACGGCGCGCACGCCGAGCACGGCCGCCGGTTCCACGAGGTCCGGCAGGCTGCGGCCGCGGCCGGTCGCAACGTCGCCGTCCTCGCCGACCTGCAGGGTCCCAAGATCCGCCTCGGAATCTTCGAGGACGGACCGGTCGTGTGGGCCACGGGTGACCGCGTCCGGATCACGGTCGAGGACTGCCTCGGCAACCACGACCGGGTGTCGACGACCTACAAGAACCTGGCCGACGACGTCCGGCCCGGGGACCGCCTGCTGATCGACGACGGCAACGTCGCGCTCATCGCCGTCGACATCGAGAACGGCACCGACGTCGTCTGCGACGTCACCGAGGGCGGGACGGTCAGCAACAACAAGGGCCTTTCGCTGCCGGGCGTCGAGGTCAGCGTCCCGGCGATGTCGGACAAGGACGCCGACGACCTCGAGTTCGCGTTGCGGCTAGGCGTCGACTTCGTCGCGCTCTCCTTCGTGCGCAATCCCGAGGACGTCAAGCTCGTGCACCGGGTCATGGACGAGGTCGGCATCCGAGTGCCGGTCATCGCCAAGCTGGAGAAGCCCGAGGCGGTCGAGCGGCTGGAAGACATCGTCCGCGCCTTCGACGGCATGATGGTCGCCCGCGGCGACCTGGGCGTCGAGATGCCGCTCGAGCAGGTGCCGATGGTGCAGAAGCGCGCCGTCCAGATCTGCCGGGACAACGCGAAGCCGGTCATCGTCGCCACCCAGATGCTCGAGTCGATGATCACGCACTCGCGCCCCACCCGCGCCGAGGCGTCCGACGTGGCCAACGCGGTGATCGACGGAACCGACGCGGTGATGCTGTCGGGGGAGACGAGCGTCGGCAAGTACCCCGTGCAGGCTGTCGCGACGATGGACCGCATCATCCGTTCGGTCGAGGCGAGTGGCACCAACGTGTCGGGGCTGCAGCACAACCCGCGCACGTCCGGCGGTGCCATCGTCAAGGCGGCGAAGGACATCGGCGACTCCCTCGGCGCGGTCGCGCTCGTGGCTTTCACCCAGACCGGCGACACCGCTCGGCGCCTCTCGCGGCTGCAGCCGAAACAGCGCCTGCTCGTCTTCACCCCGATCGAGTCGGTGCAGCGGCAGATGGCGCTGCTGTGGGGCGCCGAGGCGCATCTGGTGTGGACGGTGCAAACGACCGACGACATGGTCCGCCAGGTCGACTCCGCCCTGCTCAACCGGGGTGTGTGCCATCCCCACGACCTCGTGATCGTCGTCGCCGGCACCCCGCCGTCGACGCCGGGCGCGACCAACACGATCCGCGTCCACCACATCGGAGACGTCCTTCGCCATGGGTGAACCGGACGCTGAAGCACGGTCCGGTCAGGAGGCGGTCGACGGTCTCGTCGCGCTGTTGGATCTCGAGCGCATCGAAGAGGACATCTTCCGCGGTGTGAGCCCGAAGTCGCGCTGGCAGCGGGTCTTCGGCGGCCAGGTCGCGGGCCAGGCCCTCGTCGCCGCCGGCCGCACCGTGCCGGACGACCGGCGGGTGCACTCGCTGCACTCCTACTTCGTGCGTCCGGGTGACCCGACGATCCCGATCGTCTACGAGGTGGACCGGGTGCGCGATGGCCGGTCGTTCTCCACCCGCCGGGTCATCGCCGTGCAGCACGGCGCGACGATCTTCTCGCTGTCGGCGTCCTTCCAACTCGAGCAGGACGGCGTCGAGCACCAGGCGCCGATGCCCGACGTCCCCGATCCGGAATCGCTCCCGACGATCGACAACCTGTACGGCGACTCCCCGGAGGCGGCCGCGTTCTACAAGGCCATGCCGCGGCCGATCGACCTGCGCTACGTCGACGAACCGCCCTGGCGACAGCATGCCGCCGGCCCGCGCGAGGGATTGAGCCGCGTCTGGATGAAGGCCGACGGGATGCTGCCCGACGATCCGTTGCTGCACGTCTGCGTGCTCACCTACGCCTCGGACATGACGCTGCTCGATTCCGTGCTCGTCCGCCACGGGCTGGCGCCGGGGATCGACGACATCTCGATGGCCTCGCTCGACCACGCCATGTGGTTCGAGCGGCCCTTCCGGGCCGACGAATGGCTGCTGTACTCGACCCGCTCGCCGTCCGCGTCGGGTGGCCGCGGCCTCGCGACCGGGCGCTTCTACACGCCCGACGGCGTCCAGGTCTGCAGCGTCGTGCAGGAAGGCATGATCCGCATCAAGCGTCGCGACTGAGCGCGGCCCACGCCGCCTCGACGTGCCGGCGCTCGGTGAGCGGCGAGCCGATCGCCATCCGCAGCGCGGCCCGGCCGTCGACCACCGTATGCGTCAGATACAGCTCGCCGGACGCGTTGACCCGCTGCATCAGGGCGAGCGTCTCGTCGTCGCCGGCCCGCAGCCGGAAGGTGACGAGCGCCAGATGGTGCGGGGCCACCAGCTCGAAGCGCTCGTCCGCGGCGACCCACTCGGCCAGCTCCTGGGCCAGCCCGACGCAGGTGCGGACGTGGGCGCGCAGACCCTCCGCCCCGTACCATCTGATCACCGCCCACAGCTTCAAGGCGCGGAAGCGCCGGCCGAGCGGGACGTGCCAGTCGCGGTAGTCGATCACGGCGCCGGATTCGCTGGCCGCGTTGCGCAGGTACTCGGGCAGGATCGACAGGGCCCCGATCAGCGCGGCCCGGTCGGCGACCCAGAACGCGTCGCAGTCGAAGTTGGTGAGCAGCCACTTGTGCGGGTTGGTCGCGTACGAGTCGGCCAGCTCGAGCCCGTCCGCGATCCAGCGGAACTCCGGCGCCACCGCGGCGACGCCGGCCCACGCCCCGTCCACGTGCAGCCAGGCTCCGTGCTCGGCGGCGATCTCGCCGAACTCACGCACGGGGTCGATCGCGCCGGTTCCCGTCGTCCCGATCGAGGCGACGACCAGCACCGGCGTTACTCCATCGGCGACGTCCCGCTCGATCAGGCGGCGCAGCGTCGACGGCCGGGCTGCGAGCGTGGCCGGGTCGATGTCGAGCTTGCGCAGCGCCGCGGAGCCGAGGCCGGCGATGCGGCAGGCCTTCTCGACCGACGAGTGACTCTGCTCGGAGGTGTAGACGGCGTACCGGCGGGAGGCGACCCCCTCGCGCTCGCTGACCCCGGCGCTGACCCGATGCAGGGCGGCGAGGAGCGCGACGAGAACCCCGTCCGACGCGCTGTGCTGGATGACCCCGCCGCCGATGCCGTCGGATGTGTCCGATGAGCGGAAGCGGTCGGGCAGGTCGAGCAGTTCGGCCAGCCAGTCCAGAACGTGCGTCTCGAGTTCGGTGGCCGCCGGCGACGTCGCCCACAGCATGCCCTGCACGCCCAGCCCCGAGGCCAGCAGGTCGCCGAGGATGGCCGGGCCGCTGGCGTTGGCCGGGAAGTAGGCGAAGAAGGACGGGTGCTGCCAGTGGGTGATCCCGGGCAGGATCGTCGAGTCGAGGTCGCGCAGGACGGCTTCGAACGGCTCGCCCTGCTCAGGCGGGTGCGCCGCCAGCCCGGCCCGGACCTCGCCCGGCGCGACCGGCGACAGCACCGGGAAGGACTCGATGCGTTCGTAGTAGTCGGCGATCCAGTCGATCACCGAGTGCCCGTGCCGGCGGAACTCGTCCGGCGTCATGTGTCCAGTCAACTGCGCCTTCCCGCTTGGTGTGGTTGCCGATCGGGCCGGAAATCAACCATGCCAGGGTGGGTAGGCGGAATCCTGCGGTACCCCCGGTCGGATTCGAACCGACACTGTATGGATTTTGAGTCCATCGCCTGCTGCCAATTGGGCTACGGGGGCCTGTAACGCGCTCGTCATCGTAACTTGGCTAGTCTTGGCGCTCGTTCAGCGTCGAACTGAGAGGACATCGTGGCTGCCGCTGCTGCGACTCCGCCGGCACTCCCGATGCGGGTCCTGATCGCCGAGGACGAAGCGCTGATCCGCCTCGACCTCCGCGAGATGCTCGAGGAAGAGGGCTTCGACGTCGTCGGTGAGGCGGCTGACGGCGAGCAGGCGGTCGCGCTCGCGAAGGACCTGAAGCCCGACCTCGTAATCTGCGACGTCAAGATGCCGAAGATGGACGGCATCGCCGCCGCGGCCCAGATCACCGAGGCCCGCATCGCGCCGGTGGTCATGCTGACCGCGTTCAGCCAGCGCGACCTCATCGAGCGGGCCCGGGACGCGGGGGCGATGGCCTACCTCGTCAAGCCGTTCCAGAAGCGCGACCTCCTGCCTGCGATCGAGATGGCCACGTCCCGATTCGCCGAGATCCGCGCCCTGGAGTCCGAGGTGACGGGGCTGCGGGAGCGCCTGGAGGCCCGCAAGCTCATAGAACGCGCGAAGGGCGCGCTGATGACCAAACACGGCCTCAGCGAGCCGGAGGCGTTCCGCTGGATCCAGCGGGCGGCCATGGACAACCGAACCTCGATGCGCGCGGTGGCCGATCTCGTGCTCAGCGGCGAATCGGCCGGGCCGCCGAATACCCCAAGTACCGGCGAGTAGACGGACATATCGGCGTTAACTCCGGTTGAGATTTGATTACGACGCAGGACTCGGG
>NZ_JBHEMO010000097.1:0-7822 GCF_046262535.1 Jatrophihabitans sp.
ACATGCGCAGTTCGTCGACGAGGCCCAGCTCGATCGCGGCCGCGGCGAGCGTGGCACCGCCGATGGCCACGTCCTTGTCGGTGCCGGCCCGCGCCGCCGCGACCTCGGCAGGGACCGGCGCACGGGCGAGCCGGGCGTTGCCCGTGACAGTGGCGAGCGTGCGGCTGAAGACGACCTTCGGCAGCGCACACCACAGGTCGGCGAACGCGGTGCGCAGCTCGTCGGCCCGCAGAGACGGGTCGGTCTCCCACGGCAGCATCGTCTCGTACAGCCGCCGCCCGCACAGATAGGCACCGAGCTCGCCGACCTGCGCAGTGTGGAAACTGAACAAGTCGTCGCTGGGCACCGTCCAGGCGAAGTCGCCGTCGCGGTCGGCGATGAAGCCATCGACCGAGACGCCCATCGAGAAGATCAGCATTCCTGCCGGACGTTCACCCGAGATCTGCACCCGGCCAGTTCTACCCGACGGCAACCCCTCGCTTTTCGGGAAGGGCCAAGATGGACAGGTGACACTCGATCCCGAAGAACTCTTCGATCTCGACGCCGACCGCCCCGACCTGTCCGGTGCCGTCATGCTGCACATGCTCGACGGCTTCGTCGACGCGGGTGCAGCCGTGCGGCTCGTTCGGGCGAGCCTGCTCGCCAGTGACGCGCCGGTGGTCGCCCGCTTCGATGTCGACCAGCTCTACGACTACCGCGCGCGTCGTCCGGTTATGCGCTTCGACGTCGACCACTGGACCGACTACGAGACACCGCAGTTGGCGTTGCACCTGCTGCACGACACCGACGACGTTCCTTACCTGATCCTGGCCGGCCCGGAACCCGATACCCAGTGGGAGCGCTACACGGCCGCGGTCGCCTTGCTGGTCGAGCGGCTCGGTATCCGGCTGGTGATCGGGCTGGACGCGTTCCCGATGTCGGTGCCGCACAGCCGCCCGACACCGATCATCGTGCACGGTCCGCGCCGCGAGCTCTTCGCCGACTACCGCGCGTGGCTCGGCCAAATCATGGTTCCGGCCAGCGCCGGCCACCTCGTCGAATACCGCCTCGGCGCTGCCGGCATCGACGCGCTTGGCATCGCTGCACCGGTGCCGCCTTACCTCGCTCAGGCCGAGTACCCGGCGGCCGCGCTTGCGCTGCTGCGCGAGGTCGGAGCTCGCGCCGGCCTCCGCCTCGACACGACGGCCCTCGAGGAGGCCGAACGGGTGAACCGCACGGCGATCGACCGTGAGGTTGCCGCCTCGGCGGAGCTGCAGACGCTGGTCGCAGCCATCGAGCAGCAGTACGACGCGGCGGCCGCGGCGGCTCAGCTGGCGCTCGCCGAGGGCGACCTGCCGACGGCCGACGAACTGGGCGCCGAGCTGGAACGCTTCCTGGCCAACGAGACGCGCGGTGAGTGACGGAGACCGTCCGTAGCCAGCTGGTGGACGATCGGTGCCACGGCGATGAAGTCGTACCGTTGCGCCGCCGTAGTCGCTGCGGTTCAGAAGCCGACGGTTTCGCGGAGCAGCAGCACGGTGCCGCGGCCGGGATAGGGCTCGGCGTTGAGGATGAGCACCCGGTTGATCGCGCTCGGCGACCCGTATGCGGCCTGCGTGCGTGCGCTTTCCAACGGCAGGGCGTGCTCTTCGATGCGGCGCAGCGCCGTCCCGAGGTCGGGCACGACTTTCTGGGCGCCGATGACCCAGATGGCGCGTCCGGCGCCCCCCGCGTTCGCCGGAAGTTGGCTTCCGCTGCCCGAGGCGATCACGAGAGAGCCGGTCTCGGTGACCGCGGCGACGCTGCTGACGATGACGTCTGGGGTGGCCATCAAACGCCGCATCTCGTCGATCTGGGTCGCGCGGTCCATGGCCAGGACGCGAGGCCGGATCGCCTCGTACCGGCCGCTGGCGTTGATGTCCTCGCCGATCCCGGACAGCCGGAGCGTTTCGCTGGCTCCGGTGAAGACGCTCGCGCCCTCCGGAAGGAGTTCTCCGACGCGCCGGCGGCCTTCCGTTAGGTCGTCGAGTATCTCGACGGTGAAACCGTGCGCGGACAGGGCGGCGGCAGCGCGGTCCAGGCATTGCGCGCTCGCCGGTTCGGTGAACGACGGTGTCGGCATCGTGGCGGTCATGGCGTCTCCCGGGCGGATTGTCGATGTGGTTGAGAGGCGAGCAGGTCGCCTCGCCAGTCCGACACCACAGCCGCCCGCATTGTCAGGGCGGCGGCGCACCACACCACCTGGACCGGGCCGCGGTAGCATGGAAGGCGCACCGCCCTTCCAGTTCGGGACGGTGCTCGGCTTGCGATGACCTCCCGTATCCAGCGGCGTCTCCGAGCAGCCGCCCCGCGGCCTTCCCGGCGGACCTTGTCGTCCGGCTGCACAACGTGGGCGGCATTCCCGTCCGGCTCTCGTGCCGGGCGTGCAGAGGAGGAGTCTGTGGCTTCACCGGGCCGGCGCCAGACGGGCGCTCGCCGTGCCGCGTCGCGACCGCAGCGACGCCCTCCCGCATCGGGAGACGTCATTTCCATGCTCGCCCGCACCGTCCGTGAAGTGGAGGCGGCAGTCGAGCGTCGCCGCGTGACGCCCGCGGTTCGCACGAAATTCCAGGTCGTCGCCCTGCTCGTGCGCGAGGAACACGCCCGTGTCCGCGCCGACACCACGACGACCCAGGCCCAGCGTGCCGAGCAACTCAAGCGGCTGGACGGCATCGCGACGATCCTCGCCAAGACCGCTGTCCGCGACGCCGGGCTCCTCGCATTCCTCTCCGAAGACGCGGTCGTCTCGGACGCCGCCAAGTCGCTCAAGCGGGAGATGCTGAGGAAGGTGGGCATCGAGCCGCCGCCCGAGGAGACGCCGGCCGAGCCTGCAGCCGCATCCCCGGGCAGCGAGCGCCGCGTCGTGCCGCGGTCGGTCGTCTCCCGCCAGCTCACGACCGCCTTCCTCGCCCCCGACTTCTCGGCGGCCCGGCCGACCAAGGCCGTCCCGCGCCGCCTGGCGGGATGGGAACTGCTCATTCCGCTCCTCACCGCCTTCGAACGCGCGGACAGCGGTGCCCCGGCGTGCATGGCGCTGCCGCCGCCGACCAGCCTGCGCGCCTCCGGCAACCGGCGGCTCATGCCGCACCAGGCCCAGGTGGTCGCCGCTGCCGCGGCCGGCCACCGGACGTTCCTGCTCGCCGACGAACCGGGACTCGGCAAGACGGCGCAGGCGCTGCTCGCCGCTGAGGCCGCCAACGCGTATCCGCTGCTGGTTGTCGTACCGAGCGTCGTGAAGATCAACTGGGCGCGCGAGGTCGGCCTGTGGACGCCGAATCGCTCGGTCACCGTGGTCCACGGCAACGGCGACACCGTTGACGGCTTCGCCGACATCGTGGTGGTGAACTACGAGGTGCTGGACCGCCACGTGGGGTGGTTCGGCGATTTCGGGTTCCGCGGCATGGTCGTCGACGAAGCCCACTTCATCAAGAACAAGGCCTCCCAGCGCTCGCAGCACGTGCTGGATCTCTCGAAGCGCATCCGGTCGCGCACCACCCGGCCGTTGCTGATGGCCCTCACGGGCACGCCGCTGATCAACGACATCGACGACTTCCGTCCCATTTGGCAGTTCCTCGGCTGGATCAACGAGACCGAGCCGCTGGGCGAGCTGATGGACGCCCTCGAGGAGACCGGACTGACCCCCGCGGACCCCGGGTTCTACTCGGCTGCCCGCAAGTGCGTGATCGACCTCGGCATCGTCCGGCGCCGCAAGGTAGACGTGGCGGCCGACATTCCGGCCCGGCGCACCGCCGATCTGCCCGTCGAACTCGACGAGAAGGTCGGCCGGTCGATCCGGGCGGCCGAGCGCGACCTGGCCCGTCGCCTGGTGGCCCGCTACGAGACCGCGCTGGCCAAGCGCCACTCCGGCGCGGTCGACGGCATCGACCTCGACCTGGTGCGCAAGGTGGCCAGCGCGGAGCAGAAGGACGCGACCAAGACGCGCACCGGCGAGAACGTGTTCAGCATGATGCGGCGCATCGGCCAGGCGAAGGCCGGGCTGGCCGCCGACTACGCGGCCCAGCTGGCGCGCAGTGCCGGCAAGGTCGTCTTCTTCGCCAAGCACGTGGATGTCATGGACGTCGCCGAGGCGGCCTTCGCCAGACAGGGCATCCGCTACTCCTCGATCCGGGGCGACCAGACGCCGTCGTCGCGGCAGAAGAACATCGACGCCTTCGTGAACGATCCCGACGTCGCCATCGCCGTCTGCTCACTCACTGCTGCCGGCGTGGGCCTCAACCTGCAGGTCGCGTCCAACATCGTGCTGGCCGAGCTGTCCTGGACCGACGCGGAGCAGACGCAAGCGATCGACCGCAGCCACCGCATCGGTCAGACCGAACCCGTCACCGCATGGCGCATCATTGCCGCGCAGACGATCGACAGCCGGATCGCCGCACTCATCGACAGCAAGGCGGGACTTGCCGCCAGAGCGTTGGACGGATCGGACGAGGACGTGTGGTCGTCGGCCGACGTGCAGCACGAGGCGCTGGTGGCCCTGCTCACCGACGCGCTGACCGCGTCGTCAAGCGCTCAGGGTATCGGCGTCTGACCGGCCTCGATGTGCCGGGCCAGCACAGGGGCATGGCTCAGCGTCAGGTCAGTCGCGGCGGTGAGCAGGGTCAACGGATGTCCCTGGGCGAGCTCCTTCAGCTCGGCCAACGCGTCCGCACGGTCGGCGTCGCGCAGCTCGGCCTCGTAGCGGGCGATGAATTCTGCACGCCGGCCCGGGTCGTGCCCGAACCACTTGCGCAGTTCGGTCGACGGCGCCACTGAGCGGCACCACACGTCGAGCGCCGCCGCCGCCTTGGTCAGGCCGCGCGGCCACAACCGGTCGACCAGCACTCGCGTCCCGTCGGCCGCCGACGGTGGGTCGTAGACGCGGCCCACCCGCACCGTCGGAGTCGTCACCGGCTCATCGTGCTCTCGTCCCGCGGTGCTAGGGAACGACCTCGCCGAGGCTGTCGAACGCCGCGCGAATGGCCGTGCGGCCTTGTCGGAGATGCCGATTACCGTGCGTTTCATGGGCGTCTACGACTGGCTTCTGGATTCCGACCCCGCGTTGCGCTGGCAGGTGCTGCACGATCTCGACGGCGACCCGCCGGGCGCTGTGGCGGCCGAGCGGGCGAGGGTTGCCACGGACGGCTGGGGCGCACGACTGTTGGCCGAGCGCGGCGCCGACGGGCAGTGGGCAGGCGGTGCCTGCTTCCCGGCCGACTTCCGTGGTGACTTCTCCGCTGGGCAGCCCTGGACATCGACCTTTCCCACGCTGACGTTGTTGCGCGACTTCGGCGTCGACCCCTCCGCCGCGCCGGTGCGCGAGACCGTCGCGCTCGTCGCCGAGAACTGCCGGTGGGAGCACGACCAGCAGCCATTCTTCGCCGGCGAGGTGGAGCCCTGCATCAACGGCCGCACGGTGGCGGTCGGCGCCTACTTCGGCATGGACGTGGACGGCATCGTGGACCGGCTGCTCGGTGAACAGCTCGACGACGGCGGCTGGAACTGCGAGACCGAGAACGGCTCGGTCCGCTCGTCCTTCGCCACCACCCTGTGCGTGCTCGACGGCCTGCTCGAGCACGAGCGAGCGGCCGGTGGCTCGCCGGCGCAGGCCGCCGCGCGTCGTCGGGGTGAGGAATACCTACTGGAGCGCCACCTGTTCCGCCGGCTGAGCACGGGGGAGGTGGCCGACCCGGCGTGGCTGCAGTTCTCGTTCCCGACCTGGTGGCACTACGACGTGCTGCGGGCTCTGGACTACTTCCGCATCGCCCAAGCCGCGACCGATCCGCGGGTGGCCGAGGCGATCCAGCTGCTCCGATCGAAGCAGCAGGACGACGGCACGTGGCTGCTCGAGAACACCCACCCCGGCGCGGTGCACTTCGCGATGGAGGACGGCGACGGTCAGCCGAGCCGGTGGAACACGCTGCGCGCGCTTCGCGTGCTCAAGTGGCACGACGGCAGCGTGGCTGCGGACTCGGTCAGTGGCCGCGGAACGCATCCTTGAGCCACCACGACCCGCCGTCGTCGACGATCTTGGCGTCGACAAGCAGGGGCCGCGAACGAGCGCCCGCCAGCCAGCTGGCGACGGCGTCCAGATCGCCCGAGCCGCGCACGGTCACGCCGTCCAGCCCGAAGCCGCGGGCGGTCGACGCGAGGTCGGTCTCCGGGAAGCGAACGGTGCCCAGATCGTGCCCGTCCGGGCCGAAGTGGTGCACCTCGGCGCCGTAGGCGTCGTCGTTGTAGACCACGACGATCATGTTCAGCCCGAGGCGGGCGACGGTATCCAGCTCGGCGATGCTCATCGCCGCCCCACCATCACCCAGCGCGGCGACCGTCAGCCGGGCGGGCTGGGCGATCGCCGCCCCGACAGCGCTGGCCAGCCCCAGGCCGATCGACTGGAACGCCTGCGTGAAGCAGAACCCCAGCTCGTCGGGCACGGAGAGAAACATGCTCGGATAGCCCATGAAGTTGCCCGAGTCGACGCAGACCGTGCGTTCGGCCGGCAACAGGTCGTCCAGCGCGATAGTCAGGGTGCGCGGGTCGATCCGGTCGGCCGTGGACGCGTCGTCGAAGGGCACGTCGCGCCAGCTGCACTCCGCGGCGATCCGCCGGCTCACCTGATCGGTGCGGTAGCGCACACCGCCCGCCACAGTGACGGCCGTAGCGGTCGCGGCCACGTCGCCCGCGACGCCGAGATCGATCGCGCGGTGCCGGCCGAGAGCGTCGTCGTGGATGTCCACCTGGACGACGGTCGTGCCGGGCGCCACCAGCTCTCCGTGGCGCATCGTCCACATGTTGAGGGCGCACCCCCACCCGACGATCACGTCGGCTCCGCGGATCAGTTCCGCCGCCAAGGGCGATGCGAAGCCACCCGAGACGTCCAGCGACCACGGATCGTCGTGGAACAGGCCTTTTGCGGCGGCGCTGGTCGCCAGCAGCGCCCCGCAGCGCTGCGCCAGCGACTGGATCGCGTCGCGCGCCGCCGGCGAGCGAGCGCCGCGCCCGGCGATGAACACCGGCCGCTCGGACGCGGTGAGTGCGGCGGCCAATCGGGCGAGGGCGTCGGGGGACACCGGGGGAGGAGTCGACTCGGGCGGTACGGGCACCGTCCAACCGGTCAATTCTTCGGCCTGGGCGGCCAGTGGCAGGTTCAGCACCACCGTCCGGCGATCGTCGACGGCACGGCGATAGGCGGCGACCGCCGTCTCGACGGCATCGGCGGCGGACGTCACCCGCATCGACACCGCGCCCACTGACCGGGCCAGGGCGTCCTGGTCGACGTAGAAGTTCGACCTCGGATCGTTCGCCTCGGCGGCCAGCACGATCATCGGTGTGCGGCTCTTGGCCGCTTCGGTGATGCCGGTCATGGCATTGGTCAGCCCGCAGCCCTGGTGAACGCTCACCGCGGCGACCTGGCCGGCGACCCGGCCGTAGGCGTCGGCCATCGTGGCCGCCCCACTCTCGTGTCGGGCCGCGACGAAGGCGGCGCCGGCGTCGATGAGGGCGTTGGTGACATGGAAGTTGCCCGACCCGACGACGCCGAACACCTGCCGGACACCCAGGTCGGCGAGGATCCGGCCGGTCGCCGCGCCGACCTGCATGCTGATCAGAGCTCGACGAGGGCGAGCACCCGCGCGGGGCTGCCCGACCCGTTGACGATGCGCAGCGGGGACGCGATGAGCACCGCACCCGTCGGTGGCAGCCGATCGAGGTTGCGCAGCTGGGTGAGGCCGTACTTGCCGGCGCCGTGCATGAACGAGTGGCAGGGGAACATCGGGTCGAAACCCGCGGCGGCGCCGGCGTCGCTGCCGAC
>NZ_JBHEMO010000098.1:0-12867 GCF_046262535.1 Jatrophihabitans sp.
GGGCGTCGGCCGGCGGCGCGCCGGCCGGAGCGGTCGCCTTGCGCGGCGCCCGCTTGCGCGGTGCCGGCGGCTCGCTGGCCGCCGCGCTTCCCGGGTTCGGGCCCGTCGCGGCCGCGTCGGCGGCCTTGCGCGGGCTGCGCCGGCGCAGTGGTGCCGGCTCGGCAGTGCTGTTATCGGACTGGTTGGAAGTCGTGTCGTCGGAATCGAGCATGTGCTCGGGTCACTCCGTTCGGCCTCCGGGCGCGGCCACATCGCTGCGGAACCGCGACCGCACAGAGGCGGTTGTGGCGGGTCCGGCCGGTCGGTCGGCCCGCGAAGTCTGCGTTCGGATCGCGAAGTCCGCGATCCGGGGTGGAACTGGTGGTGCTACGGCGGCGGAGTCGCGTGATTGCGATCGGCGGCCAACGGGTCACCGATCGCAGCCTGCTCGTCGAGCGGTCCCTGCGCCTGGCGAACCGCGAGAGGCGACGCGACCGGGGCGAGACCGCCGACGGAGCGCAATGCTGCGACAACATCGTCGGGTCGAACGGTTGGGGTCACCTGCCGAACGACCATGTCGATTATCGCACGTTCGCCGTCCGGACTGTCGGGGGCCGCGCCGGAGACCGTCATCTCGATCACGGCGGCCCGCACGTCCACCGTCCGCCGCCCGCCCTTGGTCATCCGCTCGATGCCGACTTCGGCGCAGGCCAAGAACTGCTCCACCGCGTCCCGGACGAGCGCTTCGGACAGGCCGGGCAGCTCGATGCGCCAGGCCGAGGCCTCCATCCGCTCGGCGAGCGACCCCGGTCCGGCGACCACGACCTCGACGATGTCCAGCCCCTCGGGCAGGGCGGCGTCCAACGACGTGCGCAGCTGCTCGATGTCGACCTCGCGGGCCAGGCCGATCTCCAGGTACTCGGCCTCGCTGGCCACGCCGGTAGGGCTCGCGCCGACGTAGCTGATCTTCTGGTGCGGTGAGAATCCGGCCGAGTAGCCCATCGGGACCTCGGCCCGGCGCAGCGCCCGCTCGAACGCCCGCGCGAAGTCGCGGTGCGAGGTGAAGCGCAGCCTTCCGCGTTTCGCGTAGCGAATCCGCACCCGCTGCACGACTGGCGGCGGCGGGGGGCCGTCCGGGGTTCGGCGGGACATGCGGCCGAGTCTGCCCGATGGGTGGAGCCGGTCGCCGGTCAGCTCGCTGGTCAGCACCAGGTGCCGCCGTCGATGAGCAGCGTGGTGCCGGTGATGTTGCGCGCGGCGGGCGAGGCGAGGTAGGCGATCGCCTCGGCGATCTCGACCGGTTCGACCCAGAGCCCGTTGGGCGCCATCAAGCGCTCCATCAGCTTCTGATCGGCGTCGGTCGGGATCGTCTTGGCCACGCCGGCGATCAACGGTGTCACCACACCGCTCGGACAGACCGCGTTGACGCGCACCCCCCGGGCGGCGAGTTCGAGGGCCATCGACTTCGTCAACAGCACGAGACCGCCCTTCGACGCGCAATACGCCGCGGTATAGGGCTGACCGCGTAGGCCGGCGATCGAGGCGACGTTGACGATGCAGCCCTTGCGCTCCAGAAGCGTCGGCAACGCCGCCTGGCTCACCAGGAACGGGCCGGTGAGGTTCACCGCCAGGTGCTGCTGCCAGTCGGGCAGCGTCGTGTCCTCGACGTGGGAGAACCGGACCATCCCGGCGACGTTGGCCACGATGTCGATCCCACCGTGCCGGGCGATCGTGTCGCCCACGAAGGCCTGCACCGACGCCGGGTCTGTGACGTCGCCGTGGAGCAGCTCGGCGCCCTCGCCTCGGACGTCGACACCGACGACCTGGGCGCCTTCCTCGCGCAGCAGCGCAGCAGTCGCGGCGCCGATGCCCGATGCGGCGCCGGTCACCAGCGCGACCTTGCCTTCGAACCGGCTCATCACGATCCCAGTTCGTAGGTCAGGTGATGGGACAGGTCGCCGAGGTGGTCGACGAAGAACTGCCGCCGGGCGAAACGCCAGCCCTCGGTGTCGCGCACGAACTCGTCGCGGTAGCGCCCGGTGATCACCGGCTGCAGCGGGAACCCGCCAGCTCCCTGGAACACCACGTACGCAGAGCGGGCGGCCGCATGCCCGCCACTGACCTCTATGACGGTGTTGGCCGTGAGGTGGCGGGTACGCGGCGAGTCGTCGTGCAACCGGGTGCCCCGCTCGTAGAGCGCCTGCACGGCTTGGGCGCCGCGCGCGACGACGGCGTCGTCCGGCCCGACCAGCTCGGCCTCGGAGAACAGCTCACCCACCTCGGCCCACGCGCCGGCATCCATCAGCTCGCAGTAGGTGCCCAGCAGGTTGCGGATCGCTTCGTGCGAGTCGGACATCCGCGCATCGTCTCGACTGCGGCGGCCGACGTCCAGCCCAGGATCACGCCTTGGGCGTCAGGGGCAGCAGCGAGCGCCCGGTCGGCCCGATCTGGATGTCGGTGCCGAGGTTGGAGCACACGCCGCAGTCGAAGCACGGCGTCCAGCGGCAGTCGTCCTGCTCGAACTCGCCCAACGCGTCCTGCCAGTCGTCCCAGAGCCACTGCTTGTCGAGGCCGGAGTCGAGGTGGTCCCAAGGCAGCACCTCGTCGCCGTCCCGCTCGCGCGTCGTGTACCAGGCGAGGTCGACCGGCTGGTCGGCGAAGACGGTGTCGGACGCCTCGACCCAGCGTGCGAAGGAGAAGTGCTCGGTCCAGCCGTCGAACCGCCCGCCCTCGCGCCAGACTTTCTCGATGACCGCGCCGACGCGGCGGTCGCCGCGCGAGAGCAGTCCCTCGACCAGCGACGGCTCGCCGTCGTGGTAGCGCATGCCGACGTTGCGCCCGAGCGAGCGATTGGCGTTGATCGCCTCACGCAGCTTGCGCAGACGGTTGTCGACGACCTCGGGCGACGCCTGCGCGGCCCACTGGAAGGGCGTGTGCGGCTTGGGTACGAAGCCCCCGATGGAGACCGTGCAGCGGATGTCCTTGTGGCCCGCGGCTTCCCGGCCGGCCCGGATGACGTCGTGGGCCATCTCGGCGATCTCGAGAACGTCCTCATCGGTCTCGGTGGGCAGGCCGCACATGAAGTACAGCTTCACCTGCCGCCAGCCCTGCCCGTACGCGGTCGACACCGTGCGGATCAGGTCTTCCTTGCTGACCATCTTGTTGATGACGCGGCGCAGCCGCTCGGAGCCGCCCTCGGGCGCGAACGTCAGCCCGGAGCGCCGGCCGTTGCGGGAGAACTCGTTGGCCAGGTCGATGTTGAACGCGTCGACGCGCGTGGACGGCAGCGACAGGCTGACCTTGTCGTCCTCGTAGCGGTCGGCCAGCTGCTTGGCCAGCGGACCGATCTCGGAGTGGTCAGCACTCGACAGCGACAGCAGGCCGACCTCTTCGAACCCGGTGGCCGCGAGACCGTTGGCCACCATCTCGCCGATCCCGGTGATGCTGCGCTCCCGCACCGGCCGGGTGATCATCCCGGCTTGGCAGAAGCGGCAGCCGCGGGTGCAGCCGCGGAAGATCTCGACGGACATGCGCTCGTGCACGGTCTCGGCCAATGGCACCAGTGGTGTCTTCGGGTACGGCCAGTCGTCCAGGTTCATGACCGTGTGCTTGACGACGCGCTTGGGCACGCCGGCGCGATTGGGCGTGACCGCCCCGATACGCCCGTCCGGCAGGTAATCGACGTCGTAGAAGCGGGGGACGTAGACGCCGCCGGTGGCGGCGAGGCGCAGCAGCAGCTCGTCCCGCCCGCCGGGACGGCCCCGGCCCTTCCAGTCGGCGACGATGTCGGTGATCGTGCCGACGACCTGCTCGCCGTCGCCGAGGACCGCGACGTCGATGAAGTCGGCGATCGGCTCGGGGTTGAAGGCGGCGTGCCCGCCGGCGACGACGATCGGATGGGTCTCCTCGCGGTCGGCAGCGTGCAGCGGGATGTGCGCCAGGTCGAGCGCGGTGAGCATGTTCGTGTAGCCGAGCTCGGTCGAGAAGCTGATGCCGAACAGGTCGAAGGCGCCGATCGGCCGGTGGGCGTCGACGGTGAACTGGCTGATGCCGTGCTCGCGCAGCAGGGCCTCGAGATCGGGCCAGACCGCGTAGGTGCGCTCGGCCAGCGCGTCGGGGCGCTCGTTGAGGACTTCGTAAAGGATCTGCACGCCCTGGTTGGGCAGGCCGACCTCGTACGCGTCGGGGTACATCAGCGCCCAGTGCACCGCGACGTCGTCCCACTCCTTCGTCCTCGCGTTCAGCTCACCGCCGACGTACTGGATCGGCTTGGTGACCCTGAGCAGCAACGGCTCGAGGTCGGGGAACAGCGAAGCGACAGGCACGCCCGCCGATTGTACGGACCGACGATGGCAGGATCGCTGCAATGCGCACCGCTCCCCCCGAACTGCTGGTGCTGGGCGGCATCGGGTCGGTGCAGTTCGGGGCGGCGCTCGCCGACAAGCTGTTCGACGACGCCGGGCCCGGCGGGGTGGTCCTGCTGCGCCTGGTGTTGTCCGGCGCCATCCTGCTCGCCTTCGCCCGGCCCCGGCTACGGGGACGGTCGCGGCCCGATCTCGGCGCTGCGCTGGCCTTCGGCGTCGTACTGGCCGCGATGAACTGGAGTTTCTACGAGGCGCTGGCCCGGCTGCCCCTCAGCGTCGCCGTGACGATCGAGTTCACCGGCCCGCTCGCGGTTGCCGTCGCGGGGTCGCGTCGTGCGCTCGACGCCCTGTGGGTCGTGCTGGCCGCCGGTGGCGTCGTGCTTCTGGCCACGCGCGGCGGTCATCACGGCGTGCATGCGGCCGGCGTTGCGCTGGCGCTCGTGGCCGCGGCCTGTTGGGCGAGTTACATCCTGTTGTCCAAGCGGGTGGGCCGCGCCTTCGCCCAGTTGGACGGACTGGCGGTCGCGCTCGGGGTCGGCGCTGTCCTGGTCATCCCGGCCGGCGTCGTGCAGGGCGGTGATGCCCTCGTGCGCCCGGCCGTCGTGGCCGGCGGGCTCGGCGTGGCCCTGCTGTCGTCGCTGATCCCGTACTCGCTGGAACTGATGGCGCTGCGCACCCTGTCGGCGTACGGCTTCGGCCTGCTCATGAGCCTCGAGCCGGCTATGGCTGCCCTCGCCGGGGTGATCGTGCTCGGCCAGGCGCTGACAGCGGTCGTGGCCCTCGCGCTGGCCATGGTGGTCACGGCCAGCGTCGGCACCACCCTGATGGCGCGCAGCGGGCCCGGCAGCGTAGGCGGTGAGCCGCAGCCGGAGGCCTGACCGTTCACCGGTTCAGCGCGGCCTAGTGGCAGCCGTGGTGAACGATCAGCGTGCCGACAGCCCATGCGTCGCCGCAGCCGGTACTGCTCACCTTCTCGAGGACGAAGGTATGGGCGTCGTCGCGCTGCCAGGTCCGCCCGCTGTCGGTGGTGTGGACGGCGACGCCGTCGGCGCCGACCGCCCAGCCGTGGTTCCGGCCGGAGAAGTCGATGGACAGCAGGTTCGGCGTGGTTGACACCCGGTGCCAGGTGCGGCCGCCGTCCGTGGTGCCATAGAGGCCGTTGTTCGTGGCCGCCCAGCCCGTCGCCGCGTCGACGAAGTGCGTGGCCTCGAGCCATCCGGGGCGGCCCAGCGCCGTCCACGTGTGTCCGCCGTCGGTCGTCGAGTAGGCCCGACCGTTGCTGCCTGTCAACCATCCCCGGCGGGCGGTCAGGAACTGCAGACCCGTCGGGAAGTCGACTCCCCTGGGCGCCGACAAGCTCGTCCAGGTGCGGCCGTTCACGGTCGAGGCGACGAAACCGTAGTTGCCGTAGATCCAGGCGTGGTTCCGATCGACCGCGGTCATGCCCAGCGCATCCCCGAGAAGAGATGCCTGCTGGCGCCAGTGCCGTCCACCGTCGCTGGTCGCGAGGATCCGCACCACCCCGTGATCGCGCAGCGCCAACCAGCCGTGCCGGACGTCGGCGAACGTGCCGGCGACGTAGGTCGTGAATGCTGCGCTGGGCCGGGATTGCCGCAGCCAGCTCCGGCCGCCGTCGTCGGTGATCCAGAGCGTTCCCTGCACGTACCCGCCCTGCTTGGGAGTCACGTAGCCGAAGACCCAGCCGTGCCGCGCGTCGAGGAAGCCCACATCGTCGGCGTACCAGAGGCTGCCGTTGCCGGTGGGCAGCGCAACCGTCTGCCAACCGTGCGCCTGCGCCGCCGTCGAGGACGCCGGGTGCATCACCGCCCACAACAGGGTCGACACCGCAGCCATCGCGACTCGAGCGAATCTCTTGCCCATCACAGTCCCCCGTTGAACGGCGCCCGACGATTCGGGCGCTTGGGTCTTCATGCCTGTACAGACGCCGCGGATCGCCCCGGCGTTGCGGCGAGCGGGTAACGATCCGATGACGCGTGATCCCAGCGGCCGCGGCCCCAGCATCGGCGACCCTGGGCTGAGGTCTTACCGAATGAACGCGTGCGGACGTTGCGGCCCATGATCACGAAGCGATGGCGATTCAGCAGAGTGAACGGCGGCGGACGGCCTGCAGCAAGCCGAGCGCCATCCCCTGGGCGAACATGGAGGACCCGCCGTACGACACGAAGGGCAACGGCACCCCCGTCACGGGGGTGAGCCCGAGGTTCATGCCGATGTTCTGGAAGGTCTGAAACGCGAACCAGCACACGACACCGACCGCGACGAGCCGACCGGCCCGGTCGGCGTCGCGCGCGATGGCCAAGCCACGCCAGCACAGCGCGGCGAACAGCGCGATGACCGCTCCGCCGCCGACGAGGCCGAACTCCTCGCCCGCGACGGAGAAGATGAAGTCGGTCTGCTGCTCGGGCACGAAGCCGCCGTTGGTCTGCGGCCCGCTGAACAGCCCCTTGCCGAAGAGCCCGCCGTTCGCGATCGCGATGTGGGCCTGATTGACGTTGTAGGCCGCGCCCAGCGGGTCGTGGTTCGGGTTGCGGAAGGAGTTGAAGCGAGCCAGTTGGTAGTCGTGCAGCACGCCTGCCTTCACGCTGATGATCGCGAGGGCGATGCCGACGACCAGCAGGCCGACCGTCCAGCGGGCCTGCACTCCCGCCGCGACCAGCAGGCCGAACACGGCGCAGCCGAGCACCATCGCCGACCCGAGGTCGGGCTGCACCATGATCAGCGCGAGGGGCACGGCGACCAGCCCGAGTGCGGCCAGGACATCGACGGTGCGGGGCGCCGCCTCGTCGCTGTCGTCGTCGTGGCGGGTGAAGAGCACAGCCATCCCGACTATCAGCCCGAGCTTCATGAACTCCGACGGCTGCAGCTCGAAGCCGCCGCCGACGCGGATCCAGGCCTGGGCGCCGTTTACCGTCGTGCCGATGCCGAGCACCAGGACGAGCCCCAGCAAGCTGCCGAGATAGACGATCGGACCGAAGAGCCGCAGCAGGCGGGCGTCGAGACGAGCCGCGCCGAGCATGAGGACGACGGCGATGGCGATGTTGACGAGGTGGCGGTAGAGGTAGCTCTGCCCGTTGCCGCCGGCGTCCAACTGCGTCTGCCGGGTGGCGGCCCAAACGAGCACCGCACCGATCAACGACAGCGCGAGCGCGATCAGCGCGAGCGGAACATCGTAGCCGCGGGCTCGTCGCTCCAGCGGCATGAGCGGCGGGGTGAGGACGAACGGCGCCTTTGGATCGCGCGCGGCCAGCACAGTCATCGGCCGGTGACCTTCACCTGCGGCGCCACCTTGGGCAGCGTGGTCTGCGGTTGGGAACCAGGGATGATCGGTCTGCCGGACGCTCCGAGCAGGCCGTCCCAGATCCGCTTCAGCATCGGCCCGGCGGCGGTCGCGCCGGTCCCAGCTTGTTCGACCATGCCGACGATGACGAACTTGGCCTTGGTGTTGCCATTCTGCTTGTAGGTCGGCCCCCACGTCGCAAGCCACGACGTGTCGCCCTTGCCGAACACCTCGGCCGTGCCGGTCTTGCCACCGAGCCGGTTCTGGTACTTCGTGCCGATGTAGGCGAACGCGCCCGACACCGCCCAGCCACGGCTGAACGACAGCGAGCGGGTGATGAAGTTGAACAGCCACTGGCTGACCGGTACCCGGTTGTGGACCTTGGGGTGGATCGTCCGCACGACCTTGCCCTTGCCGTCGACGACGGCCCAGCCGAGCGTAGGTTCCCAGACGCGGCCGCCGTTCAGCATGGCCGAGTACGCGAGCGCGAGCTGCAGCGGCGACATCGTCGTCTCGCCCTGGCCGATCGACATGTCGGCGTTGTCACCGGCGCGGTAGCGCCACCCGTCGGTGCAGTTCTCCTTGGCCAACGCGGTGAGGTAGGCGCGGTCCGACGGGTTCTTGATCTCCGGGTAGCCCTTTCGCCCGGCGGCACAGTAGCCGGCCCGGTTGGCCTTCCAGCGGGCCAGGCGGGTCTCCCGGTCGGCGTAGCTTCCGCTCGCCTGCTCGCCGGCCGGCAGGTCGACGCCCGGCGCGCGCCCGACCCCGTACGCGGCCGCCATGTGCTGCAGCAGCTCCTTCGCCTGCCGGCCCTTGGCGAGACGCGACTGGTCGGTGTAGTACTCGTCGGCCGTGGGCCGGTAGAAGAACGTGTCGCACGAATACCCGAGCGCGTCGCGCAGCGTGATGTCGCCCAGCACTTCGGAGTCGTAGTTCGTCTTCACCCGGCCGTCGATCGTCAGCGAGCCCGGGCAGCTGTACCGATCGGTGGTGTTGATCTCGTGGTTCATGACGAGCGATGACGAGGTGATGAGCTTGAATGTCGACCCGGGCGCGTACTCGCCGGCGATCGCTCGATCCAGCAGCGGCACGTCGGCCGACGGGTCCGTCACGCGCCGGTAGTCGGCGGTCGAGACACCGCCGATGAAGATCGACGGGTCGTAGGTGGGGTAGCTGGCCGAGGCGATGATGCGCCCGGTGTTGGGGTCCATGACGACGACCGCGCCTCCGGTCGCCGGCTTGCCGGCCTTGCGCGAGTCCGCGATCTGTTTGGCGAGCGACTGCTCGGCCAGCGTCTGGACGTCCCGGTCGATGCTCGTCACCAGAGTGTCGCCCTGCGTGGCCGGCACCGACGCGCCGGTCCGCACGGTGTAACCCTGGGGATTCAGTTCGACGATCTGCTTGCCGTCGATGCCGCGCAGCACCGCGTCGTACTCCTCTTCGAGACCGCTGGCCCCGATGGTGTCGGCATCATTCAGCTGAGGATTCCGCTTCTTGTCGGCCCCGGTGATCTCGCTCGTGTAGCCCAGCAGGTGGGCCGCGAGGGTGCCGTTCGGATACAGCGGGAGCGTAACTGTCTGCACGGCGACGCCCGGGAACTGCTCGCGGTGCTCGCTGACCGCCAGCACCGTGCGCGTGGGGGCGTTCAGCGCCACCGGCACCGGCTGATACGGCTGCCCGGTCCAGCACGGCGCCGGAACCTTCGGCGAGCACGGCGTGATCTCCTTGGCCAGCTCGGCCGGAGGCTGCCCGAGCAGCTCGGCCAGCCGGGCGAGCACCGCGGCGCCCTTGTCGGCCCGCTTCTGCAGCAGGTCGCGGTTGACCGTGATCACCTGCGCCGACGTGTTGGCCACGAGCGGTCGCCCACGCGCGTCGACGATGAGCCCGCGCGGGGCGGGGACGACGATCGCGCCGTCGTGCAGCAGGTGGGCGCTCTGCACCGGCTTGTTCGGGTCGAGCAACTGGACGTAGTACAGCCGGGCGAACAGCGTGAGCATCAACGACACGACGAGCGTGATCACGATGCCGAGACGCCGTGGGGTGCGGGGACGGCGACCCGGTTCAGCCACGGCCCGGTCCCAGGACCAACTCGATATAGACAGGATGCGGCGCACGCAGCGAGTCGGCGTGCAGCATCCGGCGGACGCCGGCCACCACCGCGAACGCGAGTGCGGCGTCGGCGAGCCCAGCCGGTGCGCAGTACACCAGCGCGTCGTGGACCGAGCCCCCGCTGCTGCGCACGAGAGCGAGGAGCAGCCCGCCGACCGCGGCAGCGAGGCCGCAGGCGACGCCGACGACGAGGGCGTCGCGGCGCAGGCTGTGCCGGTCGGCGACCGTGCCACAGAGCAAGCCGACGCCGAGCCACGTCATGGCCAGCACGCCGGCCGGGTGATGCGAGCCGAGGTCGGCCGTCAGCCCGGCAGCGAAGCCGAACGACATGCCAGTCGCCGGGCCGTCGACCAGCGCGACCGCGCCGACCACGACGGCCGGCAGGCTGACCGGCCAGCGGACGAACAGCGGGGCGATCAGCGTGGCTTGGAGCAGCAGCACGGTGATGATGCCGGCCATCGCTGCGATGACCCGGGCCCGGGTCATCGCGTTCCCCGCTGGGCGAGTGACCCGGTGCCCGAACCGAGGATCACCCCGACGAGGTCGACGGCCGTCGGCGAGGCGGCCGGGCGGACGGTGGCCCGGACCGTGCCGTCGGCCGACGTCCGCACCGAGGTCACCGTCCCGACGTCGATGCCGGACACGTAGCTGCTCGACCCGGCCGGCCCGGTGGCCAGCCGGTCACCGGTCTTGATCGTCGCGTCCGGGCTCAGCGGGGCGAAGCTGAAGCCGTCGGCCCCGCGACCGGATGCGATGCCGATCTCGCCGCTTCGCACGTCGCGGACGCCGACGCCCGAGCCGGGGTCGGCGGCGAGCAGGACGACGCTGCTGGCCGAGTCGGCGTGCAGCACCCGGCCGACGAGGCCGCCGCCGTCGGTGACGGTCTGCCCGACGCGGACGCCGTCGTCCGTGCCGACGTCCACGGTGACCGTCCAGTCGAAGCCCTGGCCGGGGCCGAGGGCGACCACCCGGGCCGGCAGGAGGCGGTTGCCGCTGCCGTCGGCTGCGCGCTGCAGTTCGGCGAGCTGGCCGGCCGTCCGCTTGTCCGACTGCAGGGCGGCGATCCGGCCGCGCAGGGCGGCGTTCTCGGCCCGTAGCTGTTCGATCCGGCTCCTGTTCGTCCCCGCCGAGGGGACGCCCTGCACCCAGCGGCGCACCGGTCCGACCACGGCGTCGGTGCCGCGGTACAGCGAGCCGAGCGCTCCCCGCACCCCGTTGTGCGCGCCGGCGAGCGAGCCGCCGCCGAGATCGAGGGTGAGGAAGCAGGCCGCGATCACGGCCAGGACGATCGCCGACGCCCGCTGCCTTCGGGTCAGTCCCCGCACGGTGGCATCCGGCCCGCCTGCTCAGCGTCGGTGGCCGTCGACGACGACCTTCTGCAGCTGCTCGAAGTGCTCGACGACGGTGGCGGTCCCGAGCACCACCGAGTCGAGCGGCCGGTCGGCCACGTGCACGGGCACGCCGAGTTCGTGGTTGAGGCAGGCGTCCATGCCGCGCAGCAGCGCACCACCTCCGGTCAGCACGATGCCGTCGGTGACCAGGTCGCCGGAGAGCTCTGGCGGGCACCGGTCGAGCGTGGCGCGGACCGCGGCGACGACCCGGGCCAGCGGCGGTTCCATCGCCTTGCGCAGCGCCTCGCCGGAGATCGTCACGTTGCGCGGCAGCCCGGTGCCGACGTCACGGCCGCGGATCTCGGCGCTGCGCGGGCCGGCCACCGGGAACGCCGAACCGACGGAGATCTTGAGTTCCTCGGCCGTGCGCTCACCGATGAGCAGCGAGAACTCGGCCCGGACGTAGTCGACGATGGCGGTGTCGAGCGCGTCGCCGGCCACCCGGACGCTGGTCGAGGCGACGATGCCGCCGAGGGCGAGGATCGCGACCTCGGTGGTACCGCCGCCGATGTCGACCACCATCGACCCGGACGGCTGGTTCACCGGCAGACCGGCCCCGATCGCGGCGGCCATCGGTTCGCTGATCGTGTGTACCCGCCGCGCGCCGGCGGCGTAAGCGGCCTCGCTGACCGCCCGCTGCTCGACGCTGGTGATGCCGGACGGCACGCAGACGATGACCCGCGGCCCGGTGAACGCGCCGCGGCGGCGCAGCACCTTGCGCACGAAGTAACGCAGCATCTCCGACGTGACGTCGTAGTCGGCGATGACGCCGTCCTGCAACGGACGGACGGCCTTGATGTGGTCCGGCGTCCGGCCGATCATCCGTTTCGCCTCGGCGCCGACGGCCACGACGGAGTTCGTGGAGGTGTCCACGGCGACGACGGACGGCTCGTTGAGCATGATGCCGCGACCCCGGGCGTAGACGAGCGTGTTCGCCGTGCCGAGGTCGATCGCGAGGTCGCCGCCGAGGAGGTCTCCCCCACGCTGCGACACGCGCGCGACGACGGCGCGCCGAGCCAACGGGGTGAACGTCACGACGGGACCCTTCCAAAGATCGAGACAGCTATGTCGCGATCGTAGGGTCGCTGGCCAGGCAAACCGCGCTGCGACGCGCGGGACCTGTGTTGCTTGTGTGACGAACTCTCAGGTAATGGTCGAGGGGAACCAGAGCGCGATCTCGCGCGCGGCCGACTCGGGCGAGTCCGAGCCGTGCACGACATTCTGGGTGACCTTGAGCCCCCAGTCGCGGCCGAGGTCCCCGCGGATCGTGCCCGGCGCGGCGACCGTTGGATCGGTGGCCCCGGCCAGCGACCGGAAGCCCTCGATCACCCGGGCACCTTCAGCGACCACCGCGACCACGGGGCCCGAGAGCATGAACTCCACCAGCGGGTCGTAGAACGGCTTGCCGAGATGCTCGGCGTAGTGCTCGGCGAGCAGCTCCGGCGTCGCGCGCCTCTGCTCGAGAGCGACGATGCGGTAGCCCTTCGCCTCGATGCGCCGCAGCACCTCGCCGGTCAGACCGCGGGCGACGCCGTCGGGTTTGACGAGGACAAGGGTTCGCTCAACGGCCGGCTCACTCACCACCGCAGCCTACCGATCGCGCGTTGCCGGCCGGCCACTCCCGTCCCCCTGCCGTGCGTGGCGACGCAGCGGGGCGACACGCGGTGCGCAGACCCGCTGGCGCGCCACACACAGGGCCCCTTCAGCCGGCGAGCATGCGCAGCCC
>NZ_JBHEMO010000099.1:0-8584 GCF_046262535.1 Jatrophihabitans sp.
GTAGCCCCGACCGGATTCGAACCGGCGCTACCGCCTTGAGAGGGCGGCGTCCTGGGCCACTAGACGACGGGGCCCCAGAAACTTCTTTCACGGGTCGCAAGCTCCCCGAGTCCAACTTCCAGATACTGCGCTGGGGTACCAGGACTCGAACCTAGACTAACTGAACCAGAATCAGTTGGGCTGCCAATTACCCCATACCCCAAAGGCGGACCGGTCCGATTTCGCGACCCGGGCCAGCGTCAGACTCTACCGGACCGCAGGGAGCCCGACCAAAATCCCTACCGCCCGGCGCGTTCGGCGTCCGCAGCGGGCGCGGATGCCGCGACCCGCTTCTCGTAGGCGTCCCGACCGTCGGTCCCGAGCGAATCCAGCACCACGTGATCGGATCCGGACGCCGTCATGATCTTGTCCCCGAGCCGCCGCGGGATCAGCCCGGTGACCTTGGTGATGCGCCCCATCGACCGCGGTGCGAACACGGCCAGGCGCGGCACCTTCAGCGCGGCCACGATCTCGTTCGCGACCTGCTCCGGCTCGATCACGTTCGCGGCGCGGGTCCGCTTCACACCAGCGGCCAACTCGGTGTTGACCAGCGACGGAAGCACGTAGGACAGGTCGATGCCGGTCCCCCGCAGTTCCCAGTACAGCGATTCGCAAAAGCCGACGACCGCGTGTTTGCTCGCGGCATACGTTGCCGCACCGGGTATCGGCACGACTCCGGCCATCGACGCGACGTTGACGATGTGTCCGGAACCGCGCGGCTTCATCCGGTGGATCGCCTCGCGGGTGCCGTGCATCACGGCGAAGACGTTGATCGCGAACTGGCGGTAGGCGCGCTCGTGCGAATCGTCCTCCGCCTTGCCGATCGCCATCACGCCGGCGTTGTTGATCAGTACGTCGAGCGGGCCCGTCGATTGCTCGACGTCGTCGAGCGAAGCGGTGAAGGCCGGGTGATCGGTCACGTCCAGCTGGACGAAGCCCACGCCGGCACCGAGTTCCCGGGCCGTCGTGGCCGCCAGCTCCCCGTCGAGGTCGGCGATCACCACGCGGGCACCTTCGGCGACGAGCGCGACAGCGGTGGCCCGACCGATGCCGCGGGCCGCGCCCGTGATGAACACGACCTTGTCCGACAGCGACCGCGGCTGCCGCGACATGTCGATCAGCCGGCCAGGATGAGCGACGCCGCGTGCTCCCCGATCATCATCGAAGCGGCGTTGGTGTTGCCGCCGACGATGCTCGGCATGATCGAGGCGTCCGCGACCCGCAGGCCATCGACGCCGAGCACGCGCAGCTGCGGATCGACGACCGCGCGGTCGTCCACACCCATCCGGCAGGTACCCACTGGGTGATACACGGTAGTCGCCCGGTTGAGCACCTCCTTGGCCAGGTCGGCGCGGGTGGCGTACTGCGGGCCGGGTGAGACCTCGACCTCGACGCCGCCGAGCATCGACTTGCTGGCCATCGTCTCGCGGATGAGTTCCATGCCGTCGACCAGCACGTCGATGTCGGCCTGCTCGTCGAGGTAGTTGGGATCGATCATCGGGGCCGCGGTCGGATCGGCCGACGCGAGCCGGAACGTCCCGCGACTCTTCGGATAGATCAGCGTCGACATGATCGTCAGCGCCCGTCGCGGGTCGGGCTTGTGCCGGATCGGCGCGTCCTGGTTCGGGGACGGGTAGCTCCATGGCAGCACGTGCAACTGCAGATCGGGAATCGGGGCCGACGGCTGCGTCCTCGCGAACGCGACGACCTCGAAGACACTGCGGGCGAGCCACGTGCTGCCGGTACGGAAGTTCTCGCGAACGAAGGCGCGGCCGAAGTACGCCGGCGACGGCCGGCGCACCGCGGTCGGCATCGCGAAGGTCATCGGGACGAACAGGTGGTCGTGCAGGTTCTCGCCCACCGGCAGATCGGCCGCCACGTCCAGCCCGAAGGCGCGCAGGTGATCGGCCGGTCCGACGCCGGACATCATCAGCAGGTGCGGCGAGCCGTACACGCCGGCGCTGAGAACGACCTCGCGGTTCGCCCGGACGATCTCGCGACCGGTCTTGGTCAGGATCTCCACACCGGTCGCCCGGCCGTGCTCGAGCACGACTCGCGTGGCGTGGGTCTTGGGCACGACGACGAGGTTGGCCGGCCGGTCGTCGAGGTAACCGACGGCCGCGCTGTAGCGCAGCCCGTTGGCGTTGCTCTGCTGGAAGAGGGACACACCCTCTTGCTCGGCGGCGTTGTAGTCGTCGTTCTTCTTGATCTCGGCCGTCTCGCTGAGCGCGTCCATGAACGCCACCGACGCCCCGGTGAGTTCCTTGGCCCGGATGACCTTGATCGGTCCCTTGCCGCCCCGGAAGTCGTTGCCGCCGTCCTCGAAGCTCTCGAACTTCTTGAAGCTGGGCAGCACGTCGTCGAAGGCCCAGCCAGGGTTGCCCTCGGCCGCCCAGTCGTCGAAGTTCTTGCGGTTGCCGCGAACGAACACCATGCCGTTGATCGAGCTCGAACCGCCGACGACCTTGCCGTGCGTCTGCGGGATCCGACGACCGAGCGCGTGCTTCTGCTCGACGGTGTAGTGGTCCCAGGAGACGGTCTTCTTCAGCTGCGGCACGGCGTGCATCGGCCCGATCATCCCCGGCTTGCGGACCAGTTGCGTGTTGTCGCGCCGTCCCGCCTCGAGCAGGATGACGCTCGCTCCGGTATCGGCCAGGCGGCGGGCGATGATGCAGCCGGCGCTGCCGGCGCCCACGATGACGTAGTCGGCGCTTTGCTGCATCAGCGGAACTTCCTTCCGTAGCGCAGCTTGAGCACTTTGTAGACGACGTCGAACTGTTCCTTCGGCCGTGGGAACTGTTGCATGTCCTCGCCCATCGAGAAGCGCTTGCGGGTGGTCGCCTTCGCGCGGGTGAACTCGCGCAGGCCGTCGTCGCCGTGGAACCGGCCGAAGCCGCTGTCGCCGACGCCGCCGAACGGCAGTGACGGCATGCCCACGAAGGTCAGGACCGAGTTGATCGTCGTCCCGCCGGCGCGCAGCCGGGCGGCGATCTCGGCGCCGCGGGACTTGGAGAAGACCGAGGAGCCGAGCCCGAAGGACGTCGCGTTGGCGCGCCGGACCGCCTCGTCCACGTCCGCCACGGTATTGATGACCACGACCGGACCGAACGTCTCCTCCTGCACCGCCGAGGACTCCTCGGGTACGTCGACCAGGACGATCGGGTGGACGTACGGCGGCTGGATGGAGTCGAGGCCACCAACGAGGGCGGTTGCTCCCCGATCGAGCGCGTCGGTCACATGCCGGCGGATGAGCTCGATCTGCGCGGGGACGGTCATCGGTCCGATGTCGCTGAGCTCGTCCATGCCGACGCTGATCTGCTTGGCGTTCTCCTCGACCTTGCGCAGGAACTCGTCGCGGATCTTCTCGACGACGTAGACGCGCTCGACGCCGACGCAGGCCTGACCGGAGTTCCACATCGAACCCCACACGACCGAGCGGGCCGCAGCGTCGATGTCGGCGTCGTCGGCCACGACGGTGGCGTCCTTGCCGCCGAGTTCGAGAAGCACCGGCGTGAGGTTCTCCGCGCAGGCCGCCATCACCCGCCGGCCGGTCGGGACCGAGCCGGTGAACCCGAGCTTGTCGATGCCCGACTTGCACAGCGCGGAGCCGGTTTCGCCGAAGCCGGTGATCCAGCTGACCAGCCCCTCGGGCGCGTCGGGGTTGGCCTTGTAGAACGACTCGACGGCGTAGACGCCGGTGGCCGCGGCCAGCTCACTGGGCTTGAGGATGACCGCGTTGCCGGCGGCCAGGGCGTAGGCCATTCCGCAGAAGGCGGTGTAGACCGGCGCGTTCCACGGCGTGATGATCCCGATGACTCCGAGCGGCTCGTACGAGACTCGCGCGTCGAAGTTGACCATGGCGATGCCCGGCGCGACCCGCTTCTCCTCCAGCACCCGCTTGGCGTGGGCGGCGGCCCAGCGAACGTCCTCCAGCCCGGCAAGCAGTTCGAACTGGACGTCGGCCTTCGGCTTGCCCGTTTCGCGGAAGCCGATGTCGTAGAGCGTGTCGCAATCACGGGCCAGCCAGCGGACCCAGCGGCTCATCCGCTTCTTGCGGCCGTCGAAGCCGAGCTCGGCCCACCAGATCTGCGCCGCCCGTCCCTTGGCCACCCGCTCGGCGATGTCGGCCGCGGTGTGGACCGCGAAGGTGCCCACGCTCTCGCCCGTCGCCGGGTTCTTGACCTCGAACGTCTCGGACGCCGCGGGCTTGAGCTGAGCAGTCATGAACACTGTCCTCATTCGATCGGCAGAATGAGAACACGTTACAGTTTTGCCCGTTGAGGCGCGACCCCTACCGCAAAGTTGTCCGTGCTTCCCCACGCCATGGTGTGGGGAAGCACGGACAACTCACGCGTTGGCCGCTAGGCGGTGCGCTGGGCCAGCAACGGGAGCAGATTCGCCGCGTTGGGCGAGCCCAGGCCGGTCACCGCATCCCAGCCCGGACCCGCGCGGTAGCGATGTCGGAGCTGATCGTCGGGCTGCCGTAGGCGTCGACGATGACGATGGTGCGCCCGGTGCCGTTGATGCCTCGGCTGAGCAAGGGCGTGATGTTGTACGCGTTGGATCTGAGTCGCCTGGTAGCAGCGCGGCCCTTGCGAGTCGTCCGTGGGCGGCGTCTGGCAGCCGAAGGTCCCCGCCGGGCTCTGCGCACCAGCCGGGTGGACGTCCGGATCGATCCTGATGCGGTGGGCTACCGGCCGGGCCACGGCGGCCGCCGGCGTCGCGGCGATCAGGCCGCTGACCACGAGTCCGCCCGTTGCGAGCAGGGCGGCGCCGAGAGAGGCCCGACTTGATTGGCACTACGAGGGGCGCTGCCGGAGGAAAACGTGATCATCCCGCGGATTCCGCGCTTCGTCGGCGCCGAACCGTCGGCGGCGCATTGACGATCCTCCGTCGCAATGTGAGGTTTCTGCTGTTAATCAGACATTCGCCCTTTTGGCAGTACAAGGAGCGAAGCATGCGATTTCAGTACCTCGCGACCACGCGACGCTGGGAGAGGAAAACGTGATCGCAACGCGCCGCTCGGGCGGTCAGAGGAAGCGGCTGATGATCTCTTTCATGATCTCGTTGGTGCCGCCGTAGATCTTCTGGATCCGGGCGCCGGTGTAGAACTGCGAGATCGGGTACTCCTGCATGTAGCCGTAGCCGCCGAAGAACTGCAGGCACTCGTCGGCGACGTCGCACTGCATCTGCGTCGTCCACATCTTCGCCATGGACGCGGTGGGCACGTCCAGCTCGCCGGCGATGTGTTTCGCGATGCAGTCGTCGAGGAAGACACGGGCGATCTTGGCCGTGGTGGCGACCTCGGCCAGCTTGAACTTCGTGTTCTGGAAGTTGAACACCGGCTTGCCGAACGCCTGCCGGTCCTTCGTGTACTCGACGGTCAGGCGCAGCGTCTCTTCGATCGCCGCCACTGCCGCGACGGCGATGATCAGCCGTTCCTGCGGCAGTTGGGTCATGAGCTGGATGAAGCCCTGGCCCTCCTCGGTGCCCAGCAGGTTCGCCTCCGGCACCCGGACGCCGTCGTAGAACAGCTCGGCGGTGTCCTGGCCGTGCTGCCCGATCTTCTTCAGTACCCGGCCGCGACTGAATCCCTCGAGCCCGTCGGTCTCGACGACGATCAGCGAGATGCCCTTGGCGGCATCGGCCGGGTCGGTCTTCGCGACGGTGATGACGAGGTTGGCCAGCAAGCCGTTGGAGATGAACGTCTTCGAACCGTCGATCACGTATTCGGTGCCTGTCCTGATCGCCTTGGTCCTGATGCTCTGCAGGTCCGATCCCGTACCCGGCTCGGTCATCGCCACGGCGCCGACGAGTTCGCCGCTCGCCATCCGAGGGAGCCAGCGCTGCTTCTGCTCCTCGGTGCCGTAGGAGTTGATGTAGTGCGCCACTATCGTGCTGTGCACGGATGTGCCCAGACTCGGCGACAGCGTGCGGGTCTGCTCCTCGGCCATTACCGCCTCGAGCGCGAAGGTGCCGCCGCCGCCTCCGTACTCGGTGGGAATCGATGGGCACAGCAGGCCGAGGCTGCCGGCCTTGTTCCAGACCTCGCGGTCGATGTGCTGCTGCTCCCCCCAGCGCTCCTCGTGCGGGGCGCATTCCTTGGCCATGAAGGAGTGCGCGAGGTCGCGGAACGCCTCGACGTCGTCGTCACTCCAGGCGGGACGGGTGGGCGGCATGGCACAGACCTTTCCTTGATGACTGTGCCAGTATTACCGTCATAGTCGCTCCGGCGGCTGTGACGCGGGTAACTATCCGCGGTTCAGGCGCTTCGCTCGCTCGGCTGGAGCGCACTCGAGGCCCGCAGGAACGGCAGCACCTCGGTGAGCAGGGCCTCCGGCTGATCGATCTGCGGGCAATGACCGCACCCCGGCAGCACCACCGCACCGCCGGGGCGGCCGAGCCGGCGCAGCACCCGGGGCGGGGTCAGCAGATCACGGGCGCCGAAGACGAGCAGGACCGGCACGCTGATCGTGGCCACCAGAGCGCCGAGCTGGGCGGTCTGCAGCTCGCGGACAACGGTGCGGCCGAGCGGCATGATCGCCGCGATGCTGTCGCGCAGCGCGTACGGCGAGACGAACGCCTCGCGGACGACCGGGTCGAGGCGGCTGGGCCGGGCGGCGGCGACGTGGGTGTACGCCCACCCCAGGCCGTACTGAGCGGCCCGATCGGGCACCCACCGCAGTGCGGTGCGCAAACCGAGCTCGGACGGTTTGGACATCGCCATCCGCCACACCCGCGGTACCGACCGCAGGCCGGGCATGTCGATCAGCACGACGCCGTCGGTTCGCCCGGGGTAACGCGCGGCGAACAGCAGCGACACCACGGCGCCCATCGAGTTGCCCATCAGCGACACGGGTCCGGTCACGTCCTCGGCGTCGAGCACTGCCCGCACGACGTCGACGTAGCCGGGAAGCAGCGGACGCGACCACGGCCGCGAGCTGTTCCCGAACCCGGGCAGGTCGATCGCGATCACCCGGTTGGTCACGGCAAGCGGCGGAACCACCCGGTTCCAGGTCGTCAGGTTGTCGGAGAACCCGTGCAGCAACACGATCGTGTGCTCACCCGCTCCGGTGACGGAGTAATTGACACCGTCGACCGGTCCCGGCCCAGGAACCGTCTGGAGGGTCCGCACGGGTCATGCCTACCCGTAACCGCCTCGTGATGCACGGCGACGCGCAAGCGCCGGTTCAGCGGCGGTGGCGTGCCCCGGCCCGTCGGCTGACCTGGACTCGCGGGCGGTCCCCATCGGCCGCCCGGTGGGCGGGGGCCGGACCGGCACCCACGCCGCTCGGCGCAGCCGCCAACCCTGAAGAGGAGGATTTCCGATCTCGCCACACGAGGACCCAGAGCGCAGCCATGATCGACCCGACGAAGCCCACGAGCGAGCAAGCAGACCCGACGAATACGTGGCTGTACCTGTAGCCCGGGTCAAGACCGTACTGCCACGTCGCCCAGGCGATGCCGATGATGCGGAACACATTGACCGCCAACATCAAAGTGGCTCCGACGACCAGCCCGGCGAGAACCCGGGGGACTGGAAACCGGGTGAAGATTGCGATGGAGCCCATCATCACGAGCAGCGGAATCAGCAACAGGGCCGAAGTGCACTCCGAGGTTATTTGCAGCCCGAATGCCTTCGGCGTGTTCAGCGCGAAGAAGATGACCGACTTGTGCGAGCTGGCTGCATGATGGCCGGTGACGTAGCCGGCCAGCGGTGTGACCATGTGCGCCTCGAGCGCGCGGAAGGTACCGTTGCGTACGGCCATCCAAATGGCGAATGTGTACATGATGACGCCAGTGGTCTTGCCCAGGGCCGAGCCGGGAGCCCCTTTTGGCGCGAGATCCTGTTCCGGCAGGGCGTAGTCGAGCGACGGCAGCATGCCTGCCCGCCGAGGAAGGATCGACCGGGTCTCAGACGTCACTGGCCACCGGTCCCGTCGTGATCGCCTCGGCGTTGCGGCGGGTCTTGGCCCAGCCGGTCCGGCGCAGCACGAACCGGGCGATGGCCCGTGGGGTCGACAGGTAGGTGTAATAGAGGAACCCGGCGAACTCGAGCCCCAGCCCCCAGGACCGCGCCCGGCTAACCGTGGGCTCCGCCATCCGCCGGTAGACGGGTCCCCACATGATGAAGGGCATCGCGCCGAAGATCAGGATGAGGCCGACGATGGGCCAGAACTGATTGATGAACTCGCCGGGCCCAGCTGGATACTGCGAAGCCTCGATAGCCGTCGTGACGAGCAGGACGGGCCAGAGCAGCACGCCGATCGCCTGTAACCACGGCGTGATGAGGAAATAGCAGGACTCCATCATGCCGGCGTTACTGAAGTTGCGGGACCGGACGATGTCCCCGATGTAGACCGAGCACTGCATCGTGCCCTGGGCCCAGCGCGTGCGCTGGGTGACGAGGCGGCGCAGGCTCAGCAGGCCCTCCTGCTCCACGAACGTGTCGTAGATGAAACGGTTCCGGTAGCCCACGAGCAGGATGTGCAGGCCGAGTTCGTAGTCCTCGAGCAGGGCGCCGTGCCACGGTTCGGAGTAGCGG
>NZ_JBHEMO010000100.1:0-11003 GCF_046262535.1 Jatrophihabitans sp.
GCCGCGGTCAGCCAGCTCGGCGGCACCGGCGTGTTCGTGTCGGCCCTGCGGACCGCGTTGCTGAACGAGACGATCGACGTCGCCGTCCACTCGTACAAGGACCTGCCGACGGCTCCGGCCGAAGGCATCACCATCGCTGCCGTTCCGGAGCGCGAGGACGCGCGGGACGCTCTCGTCGCCCGCGACGGCCTGACGCTCGGCGGGCTGCCTCCGGGCTCACGGGTCGGGACCGGTTCACCTCGTCGGGCGGCGCAGCTCAACGCGCTCGGGCTCGGCATCGAGGTCGTGCCGCTGCGCGGCAACGTCGACACCCGGCTGGGGCGCGTCGCCGACGGCGAGCTCGACGCCGTCGTCCTCGCCTACGCCGGGCTGCGACGACTTGGGCGCGCCGATGAGGTGACCGAGATCCTCGACCCGATCCAGGTGCTGCCGTTGCCGGCCCAAGGCGCTCTGGCGCTCGAGTGCCGGGCATCCGACGAGGGGGCCATCGCGGTGCTGGCGTTCCTCGACCACGCCGACTCCCGTGCCGCCGTCACCGCCGAGCGGACGATGCTGGCGGCCCTCGAGGGCGGCTGCACCGCCCCGATCGGCGGACTGGCCGAAATTGCCGAAGGTGACGACGGCCCTGAAGTTTTCCTACGCGGATCAGTGACCGCGCTCGACGGCAGCGACGCCGTCCGGCTCTCGGCCACTGGTCCCACCACCGATGCCGCCGGCGTTGGCCGGCGGCTTGCCGCCGAGCTAGTCGCCGACGGTGCAGACACAATGATGGGGAGCACCACATGACCCGCGTGCGCAAGATCGTCGGACGGATCACCTTCGTGGGGTCCGGGCCCGGTGACCCTGGGCTGTTGACGAGCCACGCGGCGGACGCGATTCGCGCCGCCGAGATCGTCGTCGCCGATTCGGCGGTGCCGGCCGCGATCACGGCGCTGGCCACCTTCGAGGTCCGACCGGCCGACACCACACCGGCCGAGACGGCCAAGGCGATGCTGGCCGATGCCCGCAACGGCCAGTCGATCGTCCGCCTCGTCGCCGGCGACCCGTTCTCCGACGACGGCGCGGTCAAGGAGGCGCTCGCCGTCGCCAAGACGGTCGTCCCGTTCGAGGTCGTCCCCGGCGTTCCCCTCGGCGTGGGCACGGCGGCCTACGCCGGCGTCCCGATCGGCGCCGTACGGACCGAGGCCGACCTGACCGACGTCGACAACGCCGACTACGACGCGCTGGCCCACGCCGCCGGCACGCTGCTGCTGACCGTCGACGCCGCCGATGTGGCCTATGTCGGTGAGCAACTGGTGGCCTACGGGTTGAAGCCGGACACGGCGGTGGCCGTGTCGTGCAGCGGCACCACGACGGGCCAGCAGACGGTCGTCGGCTCGCTCGGCGAGCTCGACCTGGCGGCGGTCGGCATGACCGGACGCGTCGTCGTCACGGTCGGCAAGGCGGCCGGGCAGCGCGAGAAGCTGGCGTGGTGGGAGTCCCGTCCGCTGTACGGGTGGAAGGTCCTCGTGCCGCGGACGAAGGAGCAGGCCGGCGCGATGAGCGAGCGGCTGCGCACCCACGGCGCCGTCCCCGTCGAGGTGCCGACGATCGCCGTCGAGCCGCCGCGCACGCCCACGCAGATGGAGCGGGCGAGCAAGGGCCTGGTGACCGGCCGCTACGAGTGGATCGTGTTCACCTCGACCAACGCGGTACGCGCCGTGCGCGAGAAGTTCGAGGAGTTCGGGCTTGACGCCCGCGCGTTCGCCGGCGTGAAGATCGCCTGCGTCGGCGAGGCGACGGCGGACGCCGTCAGCGCGTTCGGCATCAAGCCCGAGCTGCTGCCGTCGGGGGAGCAGTCCTCCGAGGGTCTGCTCGCCGACTTCCCGCCGTACGACGACGTGCTCGACCCGATCGACCGGGTCCTGCTGCCGCGGGCCGACATCGCGACCGAGACGCTCGCGGCCGGCCTGCGCGAGCTCGGCTGGGAGATCGACGACGTGACGGCGTACCGGACGGTCCGCGCGGCCCCGCCGGCGGCCGACATCCGCGACGCGATCAAGTCGGGCGGGTTCCAGGCGGTGTGCTTCACGTCCTCGTCGACGGTGCGCAATCTGGTCGGCATCGCCGGCAAGCCGCACGCCCGCACGGTCGTCGCCTGCATCGGGCCACAGACCGCGGCCACGGCCAAGGAGTTCGGCCTGCGGGTAGACGTCCAGCCCGAGTCGGCGACCGTGCCCGCGCTGATCGACGCGCTGGCCGAGTTCGCCATCGCCCGCGCGGAAGCCGAGAAGGAGAAGGCCGCCGCCGCGGCGGCGAAGAAGGCCGCCCGTTCCTCGGCCCGCCGCGCGTCGCGCTAGGTCCGTCCGCTTCGTCCGCGCTTCGTCCGCGAAGTTGTCCGTGCTTCGCCACGCTCTGACGTGGCGGGGCACGGACAACTTTGGGTGGTCCGCCCACTTGTCCGTGCTTCGCCACGCTCTGACGTGGCGGGGCACGGACAACTCGGAGGGCCGGCCAGCTGAGCGCGCGTAATCTTGCGGACGTGGATCTGCCCGAACTGCCGCCGTTCCCGATCTCGCGGCCGCGCCGACTGCGGCGCACCCCGGCGCTGCGGCGGCTGGTCAGCGCGGTGTCGCTGCACCCGTCCGATCTCGTCCTGCCGATGTTCGTCCGCGAAGGCCTGGAGGAACCGCGGCCCATCGCGTCGATGCCCGGCGTCGTCCAGCACTCGCTCGAGTCACTGGTCAAGGGGGCGGCCGAGGCCGTTGAAGCCGGCGTCGGCGGCTTGATGATCTTCGGCATTCCGGACGACCAGCGGAAGGACGCGCATGGCTCGGCCGCCGACGATCCGGATGGCGTGCTGAACGTCGCTCTGCGCCGCTTGCACGACGAGCTGGGTGACTCGACCGTCCTGATGTCGGACCTGTGCCTCGACGAGTTCACCGACCACGGGCACTGCGGCGTGCTCGACGACCGTGGCACCGTCGACAACGACGCGACGCTGCAGCGCTACGCCTCGATGGCCCTCGCCCAGGCCGAGGCCGGCGCCCACCTGCTCGGCACGAGCGGGATGATGGACGGCCAGGTCGGCGCGGTGCGCTACGCGCTCGATACCACAGGGTATGTCGAGACCGGGATCCTGGCCTACGCGCCCAAGTACGCGTCCGGCTTCTACGGACCCTTCCGGGAGGCCGTTAACTCCTCGCTGCAGGGCGACCGCGCGAGCTATCAGCAGGACGCCACCCGCACCGCCGCCGACGCGCTGGCCGAGGTCGCGCTCGATGTGGCCGAAGGCGCCGACCTGGTCATGGTCAAGCCGGCCCTTCCCTACCTCGACATCCTGCGCACCGTGGCCGACGCGTCGCCGGTGCCGGTTGCGGCGTATCAGATCAGCGGTGAGTACGCGATGGTCGAGGCGGCGGCCGAGCGCGGCTGGCTGGATCGCGAACGGATCATCTTCGAGACGTTGACGTCGATCAAGCGGGCCGGCGCGTCGATCGTCCTCACGTACTGGGCGGTCGAGGTGGCCCACCAGCTCGGATGACCGAGGAGACGCCCAACGCGCTCGGGACTTACGACGAGCCCGCGCGCAGTTACGCCAGCCTCTGGTTCTTCGCCGCGCTGCTCGGCGCCGGGTTCGTCTTCGACCTCGTCCTCGGTGGCGGGATGGCCCACCTGATCGGGTGGCTGCTGGCTGCCGCGCTCGTCCTTGGGCTGAACTTCCTCCTCGTCTACGCCGTCCGCTCGGAGAAGTCGCTGCGCATCACCGCCGATGAGGTGCGGGTCGGGGACGAGGCGATCGGCCGGGCGGAGATCGTCGCGGTCGCGGCCGGCCTGGACGACGACGAGCTGGCGGTCCTCGGCTGGCCCACCGGCAAACCGCGCAGCCTCAAGGGCCTGACCGTCCGGCTGTTCGACGGCCAGGACCTCGTCGTGCCCACTCGACATCCCGATCGGGTGCAGGAAGCCCTCGGCCTCGGCCAGGCGGGCGACCCGGACCGCAGCCAGGACGTCCGTGCCGCGGCCCGTAGCGATCTGCCGCTGCTCGCCGAAATCGACGGACGGGCCGACACCGTCTTCCGGCTGGCTGGTTACGAGCTGCCCGACCTGCCGCCGGTCGAGGTGGCCGAACTGGCCCAGGCCAAGGCGGTCTTCGTCGCCGGTCGGCCCCCGATCGCCTACGTCCAGCTCGAAGAGGTCGACGGACTGGCCTACGTCGCCGAGATCGCGGTCGTGCCCAAATGGATGCGCCAGGGGATCGGCACCCGGCTGCTCGAGCGGGCCTGCGAGTGGGCCGGCCGGCGCGGCTATCCGGCGATCGTCCTCACGACCTTCGCCGAGGTGCCCTGGAACGGGCCGTACTACGCCGAACGCGGCTTCGCCGAGACCAACGACCTCACCCCTGGGCTGGTCGCCCTGCGTGAGCGGGAAGCCACGCTGGGCCTGGACGCCGTGGGCCGCCGCATCGTCATGCGGCGCGAGCTTGCGCCACCCGGTGCAGTACGAGCAGGGTGACGACACCGGCCGCGACGATGCCGACGAGGTTGATCCCCAACTGGGCAAGTGACTGCCACGTCTCGTGCCACCTGCCGAGGACGCCGCCGACGGCCGCGTTGCCCGCCGCGGGGATCGTGGTGACGGAGATGAACACGCCGACGAGCGCAGCGGACTTGCTCGACGTGAGCGAGAGCATTCCGGCGGTTCCGGCGACGAGCGCGGTGATCAGCGAGAACCAACCCGGGTGGTAGATGAACTCGGTCTCGCGCCCGGGCCCGGTGATGTCCGCCGGCGAGATCAGCCCGACGCCTCGGGCGATGAGCGCCAGCAGGCTGGTGATGACGATGGCGGCGGGAAAGCCGACCGCCAGCGCGAGGGCGGCGCGGCGCACGATCCCGGTCCGGTGCCGGATGAGGCCGACGGCGACGCCGGCCAGAGGGCCGAACTCGGGCCCGACCACCATGGCGCCGACGATGGTGATCGGCGAGTCCGTCACCACCCCGATCGAGGCCAGCAGCGTGGCCAGCACCATGAACGCGACAAACATTCCGGTGAGCGCGGAATCCTCACCGGTGCGGTCGATCAACTCGTCCCAGATCAGCGCGTCGGCGCCCTCGCCCGGCGCGTCGCGCTCGGCCCGGTCGACCAGCGACCCGATGGCGGTGTCGAGCGGTTCCATCGTGATCATGCCCTGGCCGGGGACGTCCAGTTCGTGCAATGACTCCAGGACGGCGTCCGCGCACTCGCGGGCCAGGTCGGCGTTCACCTCATAGCCCGACGACGACGGGCCGGCCAGGCGGATCGCCACGACGCCGACGTGGCCGTTCAGCGCGTCGACGACCCGCTCGGCGGTCTCCTGCGGGCAGACGACCCGCAGGTGGAGCATGGACACGTCGCTACCGGGGCGCCATGCGGATCGCGCCGTCGAGCCGGATGACCTCGCCGTTGAGCATCGGGTTGGCGACGATGTGCTCGACCAGGGCCGCGTACTCGCTCGGGTCGCCGAGCCGGCTCGGATGCGGCACCTGCGCGCCGAGCGAGTCCTGCGCTTCCTGCGGCAGCCCCTGCAACATCGGGGTCAGGAACAGCCCGGGCGCGATGGTGACCACGCGGATCAGCTTGTCGGCCAGGTCGCGCGCGATCGGCAGCGTCATGCCGACGACGCCGCCCTTGGACGCCGAGTAGGCGGCCTGGCCGATCTGCCCGTCGAAGGCGGCGACGGACGCGGTGTTGACGATCACACCGCGCTCGCCGTCAACGATCTCGGTAGCGGTGATCCGCTCGGCGGCGAGGCGGATGACGTTGAACGTGCCGATCAGGTTGACCGTCACCACCCGCGCGAAGTCGTCGAGGGGCAGGACGCCCTTCTTGCCGATGACCCGGCCGGCCGTCCCGATGCCTGCGCAGTTGACCGCAATTCGGATCGGGCCCAGCTCGGCCGCGGCGTCCAGCGCGGCGGTGACGTCGCCCTCGCTGGTGACGTCGGCCGGCGCGAAGATGCCTCCGAACTCCGCGGCCGCGTCTGCCCCGGCCGCGGACGGCAGATCGACGATCGTCACGTGGGCGCCGGCGGCGGCCAGTCGTCTCGCTGTCGCCAGACCGAGCCCGGACGCCCCGCCGGTGACAAGTGCTGAACTGCCTGCGATGTCCATGCCGGCAATCCTGCCCGACGGGGTCGGCCGGGAACGCCTCAGCCCTTGGCCGCCCGCTGCGCGACGGCCGTGATCGCCTTCTCGGTCACGGTGTCGGCGATCGGCGCGCCGAAACCAGTGACGTCCACCTCGGCTTCGAGACGCGGGCCGGTGATGTAGGCGACGACGATGTAGAGCTTTGCCGTCTGGCCGTTGGCGGTGAGGGTCACGGTGCCCCGACCGATCGCCGCCACGTTTTCCGGTCCGCCGTTGGTTCCCGGCGTGGTCTTCATGGAGATGTCGTCGATCTTGGCGCCAGCGGGGAGCGCCTTCGTCAGCGTCTTTCGCGCCTGCTGTTCGGAGCAAGTGTCGAACTTGGGGTTCTTGAGGAGCTGAACGTCGGTGTCGACGCTGCTGTCGGACTTGAACCGCGACGCCGTGGACGAGATGGAGTTGTCACCCTGGTCGAAGCCCGCCTCCGCGGTGCCGGCCTTGTCGCTCTCGGTGTTGGCGCCACCGACGCAGGCGACGATCGCTGCGTGGTCGGCCGGGTCGTCTGGGTCGGGCGCCGCCTTCTTGAACGTCGTGGGCACGTCGGCTGCTTGCAGCACGATCGCGGACAGCGGCGTGGCCGGGGTGGACGACGCGGACGTCGGGGCCGAGGACTGGGTCGTGGATGCAGCGGCACCGGTCGACGGCGAAGCCGACTTCGCGGCCTTCGAGGAGCTGCTGCAGGCCGTGAGCGCGAGGACGGCGGCGGTGACGATCGCGGGTGCCACCACGGTGGAGACGTGCTTCATTACGGGAAGTGCCTTTCGGTCAAACGGGGTTACCTCTACCAGACCACACGGGTCGAGATCTTTGAAAATCGGGCGATGCCAGACTGGTTCTCGTGACCGACGCACCTCAGTCCGCCGCCCTGTTCGACCGCGCACTCACGGTGATCCCGGGCGGGGTTAACTCGCCGGTGCGGGCGTTCCGCGCCGTCGGTGGCACGCCCCGATTCATGGTCAGCGGCTCGGGGCCGTACCTCGTCGACGCGGACGGGCGGCAGTACGTCGACCTCGTCTCGTCCTGGGGACCGATGATCCACGGCCATGCGCATCCCGAGATCGTCGCCGCGGTGCAGGCGGCCGCGGCCCACGGCCTGTCCTTCGGCACGCCGACGCTCGGCGAGATCGAGCTGGCCGAGGAGATCGTGCGGCGGATCGCGCCGGTCGAGCAGGTACGCCTCGTCAACTCCGGAACCGAGGCGACGATGTCGGCGATCCGCCTGGCCCGCGGCGTCACCGGCCGGCACCGCATCGTCAAGTTCGCCGGCTGCTACCACGGACACGTCGACGCGCTGCTGGCTGCGGCCGGATCGGGCGTGGTCACCTTCGGACTGCCCGACACCCCCGGCGTCACGGGCGCGCAGACCGCCGAGACGATCGTCCTGCCCTACAACAACCTGGCCCCCGTGGAGGCCTGCTTCGCCGAATTCGGCACCGACATCGCCTGCGTGATCACCGAAGCCGCACCCGGCAACATGGGCGCCGTCGCGCCAGGCCCCGGCTTCAACGCCGGGTTGCGCGAGATCACCGCGCGGCACGGCGCGCTGCTGGTCATGGACGAGGTGATGACCGGCTTCCGGGTGTCGGGCGCGGGGTGGTACGGCCTCGATCCGGTGGACGCGGACCTGTTCACGTTCGGCAAGGTGATGAGCGGCGGCCTGCCCGCCGCGGCGTTCGGCGGCCGCGCGGACGTGATGTCGAAGCTCGCGCCGACCGGACCGGTCTATCAAGCGGGGACGCTGTCGGGTAACCCGGTGGCGGTCGCGGCCGGGCTGACATCCCTGCGCCTGGCCGATTCCGCCGTCTACGCCGCGCTGGACGGGAACGCGCGAGCGGTCGGCGCGATGGCGTCCGCCGCACTCACTGCCGCTGGCGTCGCCCACCAGGTGCAGTACGCCGGCAACCTCTTCTCGGTCTTCTTCTCGGCCGTCCCGGTGACCGACTTCGCGGGAGCACAGGCGGCGGAGACGTACCGCTACAAGTCGTTCTTCCACGCGATGCTCGACGCCGGGATCTACCTGCCGCCGTCCGCGTTCGAGGCGTGGTTCGTCAACGCGGCGATGGACGCCGCCGTGCTCGAGCGCATCGAGGCGGCGCTGCCGGCCGCGGCCGAGGCCGCCGCCAGAGCGACGGCTTAGTTCACGCCCTTCGCGATGATGGCGCGGAAGGCCTCGAAGGCCGATGGGTCGCCCTCGACGACGGGCGCGGCGAACGCCGGCCGGCTCCACAGCCACGCGTCGAGCTCGCCCGCCGTCCCCGTCACGCTGCAGCTCGGTTCGCCGGACCCGACGAGCTCCAGCGTCGGCTCCCGGTCGTAGGTCTTGCCGGTGTTCGGGCTCAGCCCGCTGAAGTACCCGATGCGGACGAGCCACTCGGCGCCGGTGTCCCTCGCGCGCACGAGCGCGACCGGTCCGTCCGAGGTATGGGTGGACCACGCCGGGAAGCCGCCGAAGAAGTGCTCGAACGCTTCCTGCACGCCGTCGGCGGCCAGGTCGGCGTCGACTTCGGTCACGGCGCCGGCGGCCAGCTCGGCGTCCAGTCGGTGGATCAGCGCCTCGTGGGCCATCCGGCGCCGGATGAAACCGACCGTGTTGTCCTCCGACCACGTCCACACCGGCACGTCGTCCGGCGTCCGGTCGAGGGATGCGAGCAGGTCGGCGGTGGCCGCCTCGATCGCCGCGAACAGCGCGTCGTGCTCGGCCGGACGGGACGCTTCGGCCGCCTCCGCCGGTCCTTCGTCGGTCAACCGGTCGCGGACGATTGCGCCCCAGAAGAGCGCCACGCCGGTCATGTGGTCGAGCAGGTCGTGCGCCGTCCAGTCCGGGCACGACGGCACGGGCGCCGATGGGTCGGTGTCGCGCAGGACGCTCACGAACCGGTCCATCTCGCGCCGGATGACCAGGTGGTAGTTCACAGGCATGCGCGGACGGTAGCGGCCGCCCCCGACGCAGGCCCCGGGGACGAGCCGACCACCAGCCCTGCGTAACCGGTCTGGGAGGATGCCCACGTGCCCCGCGCGACCGTCCACCTGCTGCGCCACGGCGAGGTCCACAACCCGGCAGGCGTGCTCTACGGCCGGCTGCCGGGCTTCCGGCTCAGCGAACTCGGCGAGCGCCAGGCGCAGGCGGCGGCCGACTGGCTGGCTCAGCACGACATCGGCCACCTCGTCTCGTCCCCCCTCGAACGGGCGCAGCAGACCGCCGCGCCGCTCGCGGCCGCCATCGGGCTCGCGATCGCCGTCGACGAACGGCTCATCGAGGCCGAGAACTTCCTCCAGGGACGGCCGGTGGCCGGCGGCAAGGGCCTGTTCAAGGACCCCAGCAACTGGCGCTACTTCCGCAATCCCCTTCGCCCGTCGTGGGGCGAGCCGTACGCCGAGATCGCGACCCGGGTGCTGGCCGCCGCGCGCTCGGCGCGGGACGCCGCCGCCGGCCGCGACGCCGTCTGCGTCAGCCACCAACTGCCCATCGTCTGCGCTCGCCGCAGCGCCGAGGGCCAGCGTCTCTTCCACGACCCGCGGCACCGGCAATGCAGCCTGGCCTCGGTCACGTCCCTCACCTTCGATGAGGACGACATCGTGGACGTCGAGTACTCCGAACCGGCCGCCGCGCTGCCCAGCGGGACGGGCGCGGGAGCGTAGGCGCCCGCTGAGTCCGGTGTCGGCGTCCACAGGCAGGTGAAGGACACTGGACGACGATGAAACGCGCCCTGCTGACCCTCGCCGCCGCCGTGCTGGCGCTGTCGGCGTGCACCGGAAAGGACGCCGTCGACCAGAGCGGCAGCAGCACGTTCCAGTTCCGCTCGGGCACCGCGCTCGGCAAGCTCTACCCGGAGTCCGGGCGCAAACTCGCCGGCGGCTTCACCGGCAAGCTGCTCGAAGGGGGCACGACCACTCTGGCGCAACGCAAGGGCAAGGTCGTCGTCATCAACTTCTGGGCCACGTGGTGCGGCCCGTGCAAGACGGAGACGCCGCAGTTCGACGCGGTGTACCGCACGATCAAGGCGCGGGGCGTCGACTTCCTGGGTGTCGACACCAAGGACGTGAAGAGCAACGCCCAGTCGTTCGTGAAGACCTACGACATCACCTACCCGATCGTGTTCGACGAGCAGGGTGAGACGGCGCTGCGGCTCGGTCAGCTGCCGGCCGCCGCCCTGCCGTTCACCGTGCTGGTCGACAAGCAGGGCAAGGTGGCCGCCGTCTACATCGTGCGGCTGTCGCCGAAGGACCTCACCGGCGCGCTCGACCAGCTGCTCGCGGAGCGCTGACGATGCTGCTCGCCGACGGCGGTTTCGTGCACACCGTCTCCGACGGGCCACTGCTGCTGGCCGCCGGTGTCGCCGTGTTGGTCGGGCTGATCGGGTTCCTGTCGCCGTGTGTCCTGCCGCTCGTGCCCGGCTACCTGTCCTACGTCGCCGGACTGTCGGGGGACGCGGCCAAGCCGAGCCAGCGCCGCATGATCGCCGGCGCGCTGCTGTTCGTCCTCGGGTTCACGGCGATCTTCGTCGCGCAGGGCGCCGCGTTCGGCAGCCTCGGCGGGTCGATCCGCACGCACCTGCGCGCGATCGAGATCGTGCTCGGCATCGTCACGATCGTGATGGGCGTGGTCTTCCTCGGCGGCATCTCCTTCCTGCAACGCGAGTTCCGCATCCACCGATTGCCGCGCGCGGGCCTCATCGGCGCGCCGCTGCTGGGTGCCGCGTTCGGGCTGGCGTGGGCGCCGTGCCTTACGCCGACGTTCGGAGTCGTCTACTCGATGTCGTTCGTGCAGGGCACGGCGGGACGAGGCGCGTTCCTCACCGTCTGCTATTGCCTCGGCCTCGGGATTCCGTTCGTCCTCGTCGC
>NZ_JBHEMO010000101.1:0-13944 GCF_046262535.1 Jatrophihabitans sp.
CACCTGGTCGGTCTCTGATGACCCAACCCCTGCCCGCACCACTGCCGGTCTCCGTGCGCGGGGGCAGTTCGGGAATCACCGCCGACTGCGAGGCGATGGTGGCCCTCGCCGCCCGATTCGGCGCGGTCGGTGAGGACACCCTCGGCGCTGCCCTCAGCCTGCACGGTTACCTGGCCGCCCCGACTGTCGTCAGCTCCTCGGTGTTCGATCCGGTCGGCTTCGCCCGCTTCGAGCTGGAGCTGCTGAGCGCGCTCGACGGATGGCGCGGGCTGAGCTGGGCCGGCGTCGAATGCGGGGCCCTCGACGCCGAGCTGCGGCTGGCTGCTGCCGCCTACGAGGGCGTCGATCGGGTGAGCAGCCGGGTACAGGACGTCGTGCTCGGTGCGCTCACCGCCGGGCCGGCGCTGACCGCCGGGGCCGCCGCACTGGCCGCCACCGGCAACCCGCTGTCGGCCGCCGAGGCGGTGGTGGCCCGCGATCCGCAACTCGCCGACGTGGTGGTCACTGCCCTCGGCGTCCCCGCGCTGCTCACGACGATCGGCAAGCGCGTGCCCGACGGGCACGGCGTCCTCCGGCGGGCGCGGGTCGACCGGCGCGGCGTTGCCGGGCGTCCGCCACGCCGGCTGACCGACGTGCTCCGCGACCTGTCCCAGCGCAACGGCGACGCCGCACACGGCGAGATCGACGTGCGGATCCTGACGATGCCCGACGGGTCGCGCCGAGCGATCGTCGACATCACCGGGACCAAGTCGTGGGACCCGCTGCCCACCCACGACATCACCAGCTTGACCACCAACGGCCGGGCGCTCGTCGGCGAGCGGACCGCCTACGAGGACGGCGTGCTGGCGGCGATGCGCCGCGCCGGTGTGCGGCGCAGCGACAAGGTGATGCTGGTCGGCCACAGCGAAGGCGGCATGGTCGCGGTCACCACCGCGCGGGACGCGTCGGCCAGCGGCGAGTTCGACGTCACCCACGTCGTGACCGCGGGATCGCCGATCGGCCACACCGCGGTCTCGTTGCCGCGCCGGGTGCAACTGCTGGCCCTCGAGAACTCCCGGGACGTGGTCCCGCATCTCGACGGCGTCGCCAATCCCGACCGGCCCAACGTCACGACGGTGTCGTCGCCCCGTGGGGACGGGACGGTCCTCGGCGACCACGACATCGACGGGTCCTACGTGCCGGTGGCGGCCGACGTCGCGGCCAGCCGCAACGGTTCCGTCCGCGACTTCCTCGCCGGCGCGAAGACCTATTTCCAGGCAACCGGCGTCGAAACGCATACCTATCAGGTGCAGAGGAGGTACTAGTGCGCCGACCGCCTTGCCCGCGACCGCTTCCTGAGCGACGATCGCGGCATGCTGGGTCTGATGCAGGACGTCCCCCTGACCACCAACTGGATCTTCGCCCGCGCCGGCCGGTACTACGGCGACAAGCCGATCGTGACCCGGACCGTGACCGGCATCGAGCGCCGAACCGTGGCCGACGTCCTCGCCGAAGCGCGCAAGATCGCCGGCTACCTCGACTCGGTCGGAATCTCGGCCGACGGGCGGGTCGGGACGTTCGGATGGAACACCGCCCGTCACCTCGCGCTGTACTTCGCCATCCCGGGCACCGGACGGGTCATGCACACGCTGAACATCCGCTACTTCCCCGAGCAGGTCATCTACACCGTCAACCACGCCGAGGACGAAGCGATCTTCGTCGACCGGTCGCTGCTGCCGTTGTTCGAGAAGTACCTTCCTCAGCTCGAGAGCGTGCGGCACGTGATCGTGATGGACGACGGCGCGGCGGCCGCGCTGCCCGACGATCCCCGCGTGGTCCGCTACGAGGACGTGGTGGGGCCGGCGGAGGAGGTCGACTTCAGCGACCGCGTCACCGACGAACGGCAGGCCGCCGCGCTCTGCTACACGACGGGCACCACCGGCAATCCCAAAGGCGTGCTGTACTCCCACCGCTCGACCTGGCTGCACTCGAACGCGGCCACCACCGTCAGCACGTTCTCGCTGAGCGACCGCGACCGCGTGCTCCCGGTCGTCCCGATGTTCCACGCCAACGCCTGGGGCCTGCCCTATGCCTGCCTGCTGGCCGGTGCGTCGATGGTCATGCCCGGCCCCGATCTGTCCCCCGGGTCGATCATGGAGCTCCTCGAGTCGGAGAAGGTGACCTTCACTGCCGGCGTGCCGACGATCTGGATGGGCATGGTGCCCCTGCTCGAGGGACGCGACCTGTCCTCGCTGCGGCTGATCGTGTGCGGCGGCTCGGCCGTCCCGCGCGTGCTGTCCGAGACCTACCGCGAGAAGATCGGCCTCCCCATCACCCAGGCATGGGGAATGACCGAGACGTCGCCCATCGGGTCGGTCGCGGTCGAACGCGGCGAGTTCGCCGACGCGCCGGAGGACGAGAAGGCCGCCGTTCGGGCTACCGCCGGACTCGCTCCGCCCGGTGTCGAGCTGCGGATCGTCAGCGCCGAGACCGGCGAGACCCAGCCGTGGGACGATGAGGCGACCGGCGAGCTCGAAGCCCGCGGTCCCTGGGTGGCCCGGCAGTACTACCGCACCGACGAGCCGGGCGAGCAGTTCTCGGCCGACGGTTGGCTGCGCACCGGCGACGTCGCGGCGATCTCGCCGCTGGGCTACGTCCGCTTGGTCGACCGCACCAAGGACCTGGTCAAGTCCGGCGGCGAGTGGATCAGCTCCGTCGAGCTGGAGAACCAGATCATGGCGCACCCCAAGGTCGCCGAGGCGGCGGTGATCGCCGTGCCTCACCCGAAGTGGGGCGAGCGCCCGCTCGCCTGCGTCGTCGCGAAGGACGGCGAACAGGTCAGCAAGGAGGAGCTGCTCGCCTTCCTCGGCGACCGGCTGAACAAGTGGCAGATCCCCGACGACGTCGTCTTCATCGACGAGGTGCCCAAGACCAGCGTCGGAAAGTTCTCGAAAAAGACACTTCGGGACAAGTTCGCCGAGTACGAGCTGCCGCTGCACTGAATTTCTGCGAGTTCCCGGCGTGTCTACCAGCCGCCACACTTGTCACATCCGTAACATCGATGGTTTCATCATCACGTCCGCGTTACATCGCGGGCGGGCGCTCGGCTGGGCAGGGCGGCGTCCGACGACTCGCGGCCTCGGGGCCGCCGGCCGACGGGATTCTCAAAGATGATTCGACGCAGCCCCCGCGTCTCGTACTCACGATCGGGCGCCATCGTGCTGCGCCGGCCACCCCGTCGGCGCCGCGGGGTCGCCGCGCTCGCGGCGGCACTGTCGGTCATCGGGATCTCGGTCGTCGGCGGTGCCCAGCTGCTGGGCGGCGCTGACGCCGCCACCCTGCCCGGATCGCCCGTCGGGGTCGGGGAGCACATGTACGGTCGGCCCGGCGGCGTGCGTTTCGTCGGCTGGGCCGTCGATCCCGACACCCCGCTGCCGATCTCGGTCGACATCACGGTGGACGGGGTGCGGATCGGGTCCTCGATCGCCGACCGCGCCCGGCCCGATGTCGCGCTCAAGTACCCGAGCGCCGGCCCCGATCACGGCTTCGACACGGTCATGCCGGTCAGCGAGGGGAAGCACACGCTGTGCGTCATCGCCGACAACGTCGGCGCGGGCGCCAACACGACCCTGCGCTGCTCGACCTACACCCTCGACTACGGGCCGGTCGGCAAGGCCGAGCACCTCACCGCCGCCCACGGCCATATGAACGTCTCGGGCTGGGCCTTCGACCGTGACGACCCGACCGCCCCGGTCACCATCAGCGTCGCCGTCGACCAGACGATCACCCGCTTCCCGGCTTCCGGGTACCGCCCGGACATCGCCACCCAGTACCCGGGCGTCGGCCCCAATCACGGCTTCGCCAAGACCCTTGCGATCAGCCAGGGCAAGCACAACGTCTGCATCCGCGCCACCAGCATCGGCTTCGGCGCGGACAACACGCTGTGGTGTTCCACCTTCACGCTGAACGACAGCCCGCGGGTCGGCATCAACCAGATAGGCCAACACGCCGGTGCCCTGCGGGTGTACGGATGGAGCTGGGACCCGGACGCGCCGACGTCGCCGCTCACGATGACGATCACCGTCGACGGGATCGCCCACTCGGTGCTCGCGAATCTCAACCGGACCGACGTGGCCACGGCCTACCCCAGCGCCGGGCCCGCGCACGGCTTCGACCAGTCCTATCAACTGACCGAGGCGACGCACACCGTCTGCGTGACCGCGCACAACGTCTTCTACGGCAGCAACACCGCGCTCGCCTGCCGCTCGGTTGTCCTCAACTTCCGGCCCACCGCGTCGTTGGCCGTCCCGACGGCAACGGCCACCGGCGCCAAGGTCACCGGCTGGGCCAGTGACCCCGACACCAGCGCGGCCATCCCCGTCCGGCTGACGGTGGACGGCGTCACCGCGACCACGGTCACCGCGAACGGCGCCGGCACGACGCACACCGGGCACAATTTCAGCGCGGCGCTCACGATGAAGTCGGGAACCCACACGATCTGTGCCATCGGGATCAACGTCCTCTACGGCACGCGCAACTCGGTCGCGTCGTGCCAATCGATCACGCTGGCCCTGCGCCCCATCGGAGCCTTCGAAAGCCTGACCCGGGACACAGCGACGACCAATCTGCAGGTCACCGGCTGGTCGATCGATCCCGACACCACTGCGCCGGTGTCCGTCGCGGTCACCCGTGACGGCGTCGCGTATGCAACCGTGGCGGCCTCGGCCGCCCGTTCCGACATCCCGACCAAGTACCCCGCGTACGGCACCAACCACGGTCTGTCGGCGGTCGTCACTGCCGACGCCGGGGAGCACACCATCTGTCTGACCGCGAAGAACGTCGGCGGCGGGTCGGATGTGTCCCTCGGGTGCAAGGTCGTCAACGCCGTCAACCCGGTCGCCCCGTCCGCGCCGCGTTCAGTGGCGGCGAGTGTCGGCATCGGCACGGCCACCGTCACCTGGGTCGCGCCGGCGTCGGACGGCGGAGCGCCCTGGACCAAGTTCACGGTCGTCGCGAGTCCGGGTGGCAAGACGGTCGTCGTCGGTGCCGCCGCCCGATCGGCGTCCTTCACAGGCCTGGCCAACTCCACCGCCTACAGGTTCAGCGTCACCGCCACGAACGTCGCCGGAACCTCGCTGGCCGGGGTGTCGCCGACGGTGACCACGCCGAGCGGGATCCCGGCCCAGACGACCGCCGCGCCGGTGTCGACCAGCCGCTACATCCGTAACATCCGCACCGCCACGGCCACCGAACTCAGCGTGATGCGCGCCGAGGGACAGGCCGACGCGCTGGCCAACCCCTCGGGACACCGTTATCTGATCCTGCTCGACATCGGCGGTCAGGATCAGGCCGACGGCGGTGTCGTGCTCAGTGCGACGACCCGGTTCGTGACCTATGCCGACCTGGTCATGTGCCTCAAGTCCTATGTGGACGGCTACCACAGCGGTCAGCGGTCGAGCGCGCCGGTGACCATCGCCATCGGCACGAACAACGACATGGACGTGTCCTCGACCAGCGGCAAGGCGTGGGCCACGCAGGCGGTCAATCCGGTGGTGACGTACGCGGCCCAGTACGCCAACATGACGATCGCCGGCGCCAACGACATCGAGCCCGGTTTCCGGTCCACCTACAGCGCCACCAGCAGCTGGCTGAGCGGCTACCTCGCCAACACCGGGGCCCGGTTCGTGTTCAACGGCTCGGCCGACGGCTGCTCGTGGACCGCCGTGAACCGCACGTGCAACAACGGCTGGACGATGGCCGGCCTGTACAACCTGGCCGCCGGCGCGGCGCCGACCAGGACGCAGAACCTGCCGCAGGTCTACAACTACACGATGGCCGACCAGTGGAAGTACATCTCGCTGACCGGCATCGCGTTCGCCAAGCCGCGCATCAACTTCCTCGGGCCGCTGACCGAGTGGACGGCCTGCTCGCAGGCCGGCAGCTGCGGGAGCATCACCGGCGTATCGGCGTGGAACAAGCTGTGGGCCGACCTGCAGTCCGACGCCCGCCTCCAGGTCTCGAGCCTGCCGCACGCCACCGACCTGCGGATCGACTCGTGACCGCCTGTCCGGCGGCCACCACATGATTGCGAGGCACGGGGCCGGCCTGTTCGCGGCCCTCGCGCTGCTGGCCGCGGTCACCGCGTGCACCACGTCCGGCCACCCGTCGGCCGCGGTCTCGAGTTCCCCGGCTGCGCCGAGCACGCCGGCCAGCAGTGCGCCGCCGTCCCCGGTCAGCTCCGCTGCGCCGACCTCGGCCCCGCCGTCGACCTCCCCGGCAACCTCCACGAGCGCGCCGGCGCCGGCCGTCTCGTCGGCGGCGCCGCACTCGACCTGCACGACGGTGACCGTGCGGGTCATCAGCGGCTCGGCCAGCCTGGGCCAGGAGATCGCCGCGTTGCAGTTCACGAACGCGGGAACGAAGACCTGCGTGCTGGCCGGCTTCCCGACGGTGACGCTGTTGCGCAACGGACAACCGATCGGCCATCCGTCCCAGCCCTCGTCGCCGACCACGTCCAAGCGGACGCTGGCTCCGGGCGATGTGGCGGAGAGCGTCCTGCACGACTACACCCAGACCTGCAACGCCCCGCTGTCGGACAGCGTGCGGGTAGGCGTTCCCGGCAGCACGTCGACCGCCATCCGGCCGGCCGTGATGCGCGGGTGCATCCTTCGGGTCGACAAGCTGGGTCCGCCGCAGTAACCACGGTCCGCGCACGGCAGGATGGCGTCAGTGAGGTCGGTGCCGTCGTCGCAGTCATCAGCACCGCCGCGGAACCGGTCGTGGCTGCTGATCGCCGCCCTGGCCCTGACCGGGCTGACCATGCGCACGGCCGTCACGAGCGTGGGCGCGGCGCTGGACGACCTCCAACGCGGGCTGCACGCGTCCGGGACCGCGGCCGGGGGCATCACCACCTTGCCGGTCATCTGCTTTGCCGGGCTCGGTTCGGTCACCCCGCGTCTGTCGCGCCGGTTCGGCGCCCACCGCCTGCTGGTCGCCGCGCTGCTGCTGAGCGCGGCCGGGGCGGCGCTGCGACCGATCGGTGACAGCGCCGTCTGGTTCGCCCTGCTCAGCCTCGTCGCGCTGTCAGGGGGCGCGGTGAGCAATGTGCTGCTGCCGAGCCTGGTCAAGGAGCACTTCCCCGACCACATCGGCGCGATGACAGCCTTGTACTCGACGGCGCTGGCTGTCGGGACGACGGCGGCTGCCGGGTTGACCGTCCCCATCGGTGATGTCGCGGGCGGGTGGCGCGGTGGCGTCGGGTCGTGGGCGGTGTTCGCCGTGCTGGCCGCCCTGCCGTGGTTGCCGACGATGCGCCATGACCGCGCGCACTTGGACACGCCGCGGGCGATGCTGTCGATGGCTGCGCTCACCCGCAGCCGCACCGCGTGGGCGTTGACGATCTTCTTCGCCGCCCAGTCGATGCAGGCCTACATCAGCTTCGGCTGGTTCGCCCGCTTCCTCGACGACCACGGCCTCTCGCACGGTACGGCCGGGGCGATGGTCGCCGTACTCTCCGCCGTCGGCATCCCCGTCTCGCTCGTTGCGCCACGGGTGCCGCAGCGCCACCACCGCGCGCTGCTCGTCGGCTTCGGCGTGTGCAACCTCATCGCCTACACCGGCATGGTCGTCGCCCCAGCGGGCGGCGCGTGGGTCTGGATGGTGCTGGCCGGGGTTGGGGCCGGGAACTTCCCGGTCGCGCTCACCCTGATCGGCCTGCGGTCCCGCACGGCAGCCTCGACGGCGGCGCTGTCGGCCTTCGTCCAGGCCATCGGCTACATCGTGGCCGGCACCGGTCCGCTGCTGTTCGGTGCCCTGTTCGACGCGACCGGTTCATGGGCGCTGCCGATGACCGTCCTCTACGTCGCGCTCGCCGTCACCCTGGCGGTCGCCTGGCCGGTGACCGCCGATCGATTCGTCGACGACGAGCTGGCAGCATCAGCGGCATGACTCCCGACGATGCGCGGGCGCTGCGCCGCTCGGACTTCGCCGTCACCCGGCAGCTGCCGACCCGGTGGTCCGACGACGACAACTACGGGCACGTCAACAACACGGTGCACTACCTGATGTTCGACACCGCGGTGAACGGGTGGCTGATCGAGGCGTCGGGCGTGGACATCCGGCACCTGCCGGCGATCGGCCTCGTCGTCGAGACGTCGTGCCGCTACTTCGCCGAGCTGCGCTTCCCCGAGGTGGTCACGGCCGGCCTTGCTCTCGAGAGGCTGGGTACCTCCAGCGTGATCTACCAGCTCGCCCTGTTCGGCGAGGGCGCGGACGAGCCGGCGGCCGTCGGCCGCTTCGTCCACGTGTACGTCGACCGGGACGGCCGCCGCCCCACGCCCGTCCCGGACGAGATCAGACGGGCGCTGGAGCAGCTCAGCTCATCGTGATCGCGTCGAGGCGCTCGCGGAGGAAGTCGCGGGCGATCACCGGCTCGTGCTGGTTCGGCCGGCCGATCGGCGGTTGCAGTGCTTCGACGACCGTGTCGTGGTCGGCCTCGTAGAAGTACACGAGGCTCACCAGATCCTCGTCCGGCGCGCTGGCCTGAGGCGGCAGCACGCGATGGCGGTTGGACTTCCACCGGTTCCCGCTCCAGCGGGCGAGCAGATCGCCGGTGTTGATGGTGAACGCCTCGGGGTGGAACGGGGCGTCCTCCCAACCACCGGTCTCGGTCCAGACCTGCAGCCCGCCCTTGCCCGGTTCGCGGTCGAGGATCGTCACCGTTCCGAAGTCGGTGTGCGGGCCGATGCGGAACTGGTTGTCCTCCGGCGCTCCGGTCACGTCGAGCGGCGGGTACCGGTTGATGTTCATGGTGTGGGTCGAATGGCCCGTGTGCCGCGTGAAGAAGTCGTCGGCCAGCCCGAGCCCGGTGGCGCACAACCGCAGCAGTTCGTCGGCCAGCGCCTGCATCCGGGCGAGGTAGTCGACGACGGCGGTCTCCAGCTCGGGTACCTCGCGCGGGAAGACGTTCGGCGGGAACCAGTACCCGTCGATCTCCGGGTCACCGGTGGGGCGGTCGGCCCCGACGGCGAACGACTCCTTCAGGTCCGGCGGCGTCGCGGTGCCCTCGGAGTAGGCGTTGGCCTCGACGCCCGGCGGCAGCCATCCGCGACCCGAGACCGTGACGGCGTAGGCCTGCTTGGTCTCGACCGGCAGCGCGAAGAACCGGCGGGCGGCCTGCCGTACGGCGTCGCGCGCGGAGCGGGGGACGCCGTGACCGGTGACCAGCAGGAAACCCACGTCCTGCAGGGCGGCGTCGACGGCGGCGGCCACTTCGGCGCGCTCGGCGTGGTCGCCCTCGAACCACGGCTGCAGATCGATGAGCGGGACGGACGATGGGGTGCTCATGTCAGTCGACTCCGATGTCCTCGTTCCACAGATCCGGACGGGCGGCGATGAAGTCCGTCATCATCTGCACGCAACGCTCGTCGTCCAGCAGCACGACGTCAACGCCGTGCTCGGCGAGCCAGTCGTGGCCGCCGTAGAACGTCTGCGCCTCGCCGACGACCACCCGCGAGATGCCGAACTGCCGGATCAACCCGCTGCAGTACCAGCAGGGCGACAGCGTGGTGACCATCGTCGTGCCGCGGTAGCTGCGCTGCCGGCCGGCGTTGCGGAATGCGTCGGTCTCGCCGTGGACGGACGGGTCGTCGTTCTGGACGCGGCGGTTGTGGCCCCGGCCGAGGACCGACCCGTCGGCCCCGATGAGCGCGCCCCCGATCGGGATGCCTCCCTCGGCGAGGCCGGCCTGCGCCTCTTCGATGGCGATGTTCAACCAGGCGTGATAGTCGCTCACACCCGCTCTTTCTGCTTGAAGATCGGGAAGAGCGCCGCGTACAACAGGCCCGCGACCACGAAGCCAACCTCGAAGGTGAGGTCACCGAGCTTCGGGTGGTGCGTCGGGAAGTAGCCGACGTATTTCGGCGGCTGGTTGGCGAACAGCCAGATGGACAGCGCGGTGGCCACGCCCATGGCGATCGGCCCGGCCCAGTTGACGTTGTTCTTCTCACCCAGCCACATCGTCGCGTTCTGGTTGCGGCGGAAGATCCGTTCGAGGAACACCACGGCGAGCCAGGGCCCGATCCAGTACGAGATGATCAGCAGGAAGTTCTCGTACTTCGACGCGGTGTTGCCGTGCAGGCCGCTCAGCGCGACGAAGAATCCGATCAGGCCGAACACCACGGCGACGACGGCCCGGGCGATGTGGGTCGGCAACTTGATCCCGACGGCGACGAAGGACAGCGCGCCGGAGTAGATGTTGAGCGCGTTGGCCGCGACCGCGCCGATGGCGATGCAGAGCAGGGCGAGCTTGCCGAGCCAGGTCGGCAACAGGTTCGAGAACGTGCTCGGGTCGACCGCGGGGTTCTTGGTCGCGGTGGCGACGGCGGCGCCGACGATCTCGAGGAAGACGCAGGACACGAGGACGCCGGCCCCGGCGAACAGGCCGACCGCCTTGCGCGGCGAGTCCGGTGCGAGGTAGCGCGTGTAGTCCGCCGCGTATGGGTTCCAGCCGCAGGCGTACCCGAACGCCGCGGCCGTCATGATGAGGAAGCCGCCGATCCCGCCGTGATACGAAGCCGGCGCGGAGAAGTGCGCCTTGCTGAAGACGATGATGCCGCCGATGACGAACACGACCGTCAGCACCGGGAACGCGTACCGCTCGAAGGCGTGCACCAGGTTGTGGCCGAGGAACGCGATGACGATCTGCGCAACGACGATGATCACCAGGCAGAGCGGCTTGGGCAGCCCGTGGGCCAACGCGTGCAGGGCCAGCGCACCACTCACACTGTTGACGGCGAACCAGCCGATGCCCGCGACGAGGGAGTTGACGCCGGCCGGCATGATGTTGCCGATGAAGCCGAAGGCCCGCCGGCTCAGCACCATCTGCGGCAGCCCGCTGGCCGGCCCCCAACTCGACAGCACGGCGTGCGTGACAGAGCCGAGCAGCGTGCCGAGGACGATCGCCAGGACCGACTGTTTGAAGTCCATCCCGAATGCGATCGGGCCGAGCAGCCCGACGGTGATCGTCGCGAACTCCATGTTCGGCGACGTCCACGTCCAGAACAGGCCGTGTGGCTTGCCGTGGCGCTCGTCCAGCGGAATGGCCTCGACGCCTCCGGGTTCGACCGCAGCGACCTTGTCGCCGTAGTCGCGGTTCGGGTCGTCGACGACTGGCATCACTGACATGGGCAGGCTCCCTCAGCTGACGGGTGACGCGCGTATTACAACACGGCGGGGCGTACGGCATGCTGCTCGAATGGCCCGTTGGTATTCGCTCGATTCTGCCGATATCACCATTTTCAGTACGGCGTCACAGATATACCGCTACCCCATCCGGTTGCGCGTGCCGCCCGCGCGCGTGTGGGAGTCGCTCGCGTCCGACGAGAGCCTGGCGGCCTGGGGACTGGGCGTTCGGCGGTTGACCTGGACCACGCCGCGCCCGTTCGGGGTGGGGACGACTCGAGAGGTCGTGCTGCCACTGGGATCGATGACGGTCCGCGAGCGGTTCTTCCGCTGGGACGAGGGCTCGGGCTACTCCTTCTACGTGGAAGCCGCCAACCGCCCCGGCCTGCGGCAGTTCGCCGAGAACTACGTCATCGAGCCGGACGGCGACGGTGCGCTGCTCACCTGGACGATCGCCATCGAGCCGAAACGCCGGTTGGCGCCGGTGATGAAGATCCTCGGCCCGGTCAACAAGGCGGCCTTCGGCCAGTTCTCGGCGGGCGCGAAAAAGTACTTCGCGACGCACCCGTAGCCATGGCCCGCTGGTACCCGATGGGTGCGTGCGACGAGTCCTTCTTCACCGACGCCTCGCATGTCTACCGGTACTCGACGCATCTGCCGGTTCCGCCGGCTCGGGTGTGGGAGTCACTGACGTCCGAGCACAGCGTCGCCGACTGGACGCCCCTGTTGAAGTCGATCGAGTGGACGTCGGACCTCGGGCTCGGCGCCACCCGCACGGTCGTGCTACCGCTCGGAGCAGTGACGTTCCACGAGCACTTCTTCCGTTGGGAGGAGGGCTCGCGCTTCTCGTTCTACGCCCGCGAGGCGAACCGCCCGATGTTGCGCCGCTTCGGCGAGGACTACCTGGTCGAAACGGACCGGGCGGGATCGCGCTTCACGTGGACGTTCGCGCTCGAGGGCAACCGGGTGAGCGCGCCGAGTTTGAAGCTGACCAACCCGTTGAACGCGCTGATGTTCCGGCGCATCGCGCACAGTGCCGAGGGCTTCTTCGCCGCGCACCCCTGACCTGAGTCGAGGCTGGAAGCTGAAGGCAACAGCGGCGCGCGAGAGCCGGCTGGAAGGAAAAACAGCAGAAGAGTTCCGGGGAGGCGGGTTAGAGCAGGACGCCGGGGTTGAGGATGCCGGCCGGGTCGAGTGCGCCCTTGGCTCCACGCAGCGCGGCCGCGAACGGCTCCGGCCGCTGCCGGTCGTACCAGGGACGGTGGTCGCGCCCGACCGCGTGGTGATGGGTGATGGTCCCGCCCGCGCCGGCGAGCGCGTCGGACACCGCGGCCTTGATCTCGTCCCACTGCGCCACCGTGCTGCCCCACCGTCCGCCGGCGTAGATCCCGAAGTAGGGCGCCGGACCGTCCGGGTACACGTGTGTGAAGCGGCAGGTGACGATGCCGCCGCCGGCGATACGGGCGATGGCGTCGTGCGCCGCGCCGATGACGGCCGCGTGCAGTGCCTCGAACCGATCCCAGGTGCACGCGGTCTCGAACGTCTCGACGATCATCGCCCGGCGCGCGAGCGCGTCGCGTTGATAGGGCATGCGCAGGAAGGACGCCCGCCAGTCGTCGGCTGCCCCCGTCCGCTCGGCCGCGCTCTCCGGCCCCGACTCGACGACGCCGTCCGGTGTTGATCCGCGGTGCTCGCGAGCGATGCCGAGGGCCCGCGTCAGTAGCGTCCCCACCGGGTGGTCGGCCGACTCGAAGGCCAGCACGAGCAATCCTCCGGCCACCCCGACCCCGGCGTTGATGAACGCCTCGGCGGCGTCGAGCAGCCGGCAATTCGCGGGGTGGAGCCCGGCCTGGGCGATCTCGCGGGTGGCGTTGACCGCGGCCGGGTAGGAGTCGAACCGCACCGCCGCCTGCGCGCGCCAGCGGGGCCGTGATTGCACGCGCAGCCAGGCCTCGGTGATGACGCCGAGCGTGCCCTCCGACCCGAGGAAGAGCCGGTCGGGTGACGGGCCGGCTCCGGAGCCCGGCAGGCGGCGCGATTCGCTCACCCCGACCGGTGTGACGACGCGCAGCGACTCGACCAGGTCGTCGATGTGCGTGTAGAGCGTGGCGAAGTGTCCACCGGCGCGCGTGGCGAGCCAGCCGCCCAACGTCGAGAACTCGAACGATTGTGGGAAGTGGCGCAGGGTGAGCCCGTGCGGGCGGAGCTGCGCCTCGAGCCGCGGTCCGAGGACTCCGCCCTGGATCCGCGCGGCCCGGGAAACGGGATCGACCTCGATCAGCGCGTCCAGCCGGCCGAGGTCGAGGCTCACCGCCGGGCCGGCGAAGCGCGGCTCGATGCCGCCCACGACCGACGAGCCGCCGCCGTACGGGATGACCGCCGTCCCCTCGCGCGAGCACCAGTCCAGCACGTCCACGACGTCGCGTTCATTCCGCGGCCGGACGACCAGGTCGGGCACGTGGTCGAGCGATCCGTGCACGTTGCGCACCACGTCGCGAAACGCCTTGCCGTGCGCGTGCGCCGCGCGGTCGGCCGATGCGTCCGAGGCGAGACCCGCGAGGGTCGACGGTGGCGAGATTCGCGCCGGCGGCAGGCCGAGCGCGGCCGGGTCCGGCGGCGCATGGTCGGTCAGGTCGTGGTCGGGCAGCAGGGTGCTGATCCGGCTGGTCAGCGCCTCGAGTTCAGCGCCGGCAACGGCATGCTCGTCGGTCCCCCAGCCCCACCACGACCGGGTCACTTCTCGGTGCGACCGGTGAACTCCGCCATCGAGTTGTAGACGCCGAC
>NZ_JBHEMO010000102.1:0-6810 GCF_046262535.1 Jatrophihabitans sp.
GTTCGGTAGGTGCAGTGATCGCCAAGCAGATGCTCACGCCCGGGAAGCAACGGATAGGCGAGCCCATAGGCGAGGTGCCGCCGGTTTCAGACCTTGCGCGAGTTAGCTCGGTTGTCGCATGCCGACGCCCGCATGTGCCGCGGAGCGGCTCTACCGGTTCTCATGGGTTCTATCGGGCGTGCTGTTGCGGCAGGCTCGGAGGTGGTAGCGGCCGGCGGGGCAGCACTTACCGGATCTGACCTTCGAGGTCTTGCGGCAGACCGTGCGCCCGCCGGTCGTGAGAAGGCTGATCGCTGCTGGGATGTCGTGCCCCCCGTCGTTGGGTGAGCACCGAACCATGAGATCGCGAATGTCTTCTCCGCGCTGCCCGACCACGTGGGACTCGTTGAAAGGGTGCGGATGCTGTTCGTGGGTGATGACTGGCCGAAGATCATCATGACATCGAGATCGTGACCAGGACGGCACGCGGCTGGTGCGACGGCGGCTGCCCGAGGGCCTGGAGGGCATCAGTCGACTGCACGCGTTGATCGCCACGGCGATGCCGACCGAGTGGGTCGAGCTCGATGATGCCGAAGCCGGCCGGGTCAAGGTCGGGATCGAGACCGAGCGCGGACCGTGGGTGGCCGCGCTGGTCGCCGCCGGCTACGGGGTGTTCGCGATCAACCCGAAGAAGGTCGCTGAATACCGCGGTCGGCACTCGACCTCCGGGGCCAAGTCCGATCCCGGGGATGCGCATGTGTTGGGCGAGATCGTGCGCCTGGACCGGGCTCATCACCGCCCAGTTCGTCATGTGTAGACCTGGCCTCCATGTCGACCTAGGCTCTTTTCATCCAAGTCGGCTTGTTCCAAGGAGATCTCATGGTTTCAGCCAGGATCCGACGACGTGCCGTGGCGCTGACCGCGCTGCCGCTGCTGGTCGCCGGACTCGCCACCGCCCCTCGTGCCGATGCGGCGGTCGGTGACAACGTCAACGTGACGGGCAACCACGCCTACACGCGCGTCGACGGCGGCACTGACCCGGTGATTGCGCGATGCGGCTCCGACAATCGGCCTCAGAACGAGACGTCGCTGGCGGTCGACCCGCTCAACGGCCAGCAGCTTGCGGCGGGAGCGAACGATTACTGCACCACGCCAGTGGCTGGTGACGCTTGGGAGGGCTTGTACACATCGTCCGACGGTGGGCACAGCTGGACGCTGTCGCTCATTCCGGGGTATCCGGGCGACACCTCGCCGCAGGGTCTCTCGTCCCCGCTGCATGGGCTGGTCGGCGCTACCGGCGACCCGTGGGATGCCTTCGACCGGCACGGCCGGCTGTATGCCATGGGCAACGCGTTCAACCGTGCGCACCCGCAGAACGCCTCGGTGTGGGTCGCCTCCTACCAGCGCGACGCGACTGCGCCAATCGGTTACCAGTACCGGCGCACGGTCATCGTCGCTTCCGGTACTGCGGGCAACGGTCAGTTCAACGACAAGGTCGCGCTGACGGTGGACAACCAGAGCGCGCGTTATGACGGCACCGTGTATGCGGCGTGGAGCCAGTTCCACGGCAGCGGCAACAACGAGATCGACGTCGCGGTCTCTCATGACCATGGGGCCACGTTCAGCAAGCCGGTCAAGGTCAGTGCCGGCAGCGGTGACAATCAGTTCCCCGACCTGGCCGTCGCGGCTGATGGCACCGCTTACCTGGTGTGGCGGGAGTTCGCTGGCAGGAACAACAAGGACGACGCCATCGCGTACAGCACGTCGGGCGACGGAGGCGCGACCTGGGCGCCCGCGCGCCCGCTGACGACCTTCGTCCCGTACGACAAGTCAGATGCTCCGAGCACCGCGGCTGCCGCAGCGGCTGCACGCGCAGCAGGGGGACCGGACTACGTGGATGAGGAAGACGCTGGTGGTTCGGCCCGTGACTGCGGTGACCCGCCGTCCGCTTGCCAGAGCGGATACACCTTCTACCGCGATGACAGCCAGCCGCGCATCGCCGCGGACGCCAACGGCGTGTACGTGGTCTACAACGAGCTGATCAACCCGCATGACACCAACACGACCTACGCCCCGGGCGGAGTGAGCCAGGTGCACCTCTGGCAGCGCGGCACTGGTTCGTGGAACGACCGCGGGCTCGTGGACCCGGCGGCTGGGCACCAGACCTTCCCGACGGTTGCAGCCGACGGTTCGTCGATCTTCGTCGGCTGGGTGGACAGCCGCGTCGACCCCTGCTTCAGCCAGGAGCGTCCCGCGGGAAACTGCGCCGACGGTAGCGCTCCAGTAGGTGGATCGCTCACCTCGTGGGCGACCCGCCTGCCGGACGGCGGCGGCTCGGGGCAGAGCGGGCAGGTCGCCACGGCGAAGTGGAACCCGAACTGGGAGCAGTTCAGCGGTCGAACCGTCCCGTTCTACGGCGACTACGACACGGTTGCCAGTGGCGGCGGTTCCACCTACTTCGATTGGACGGACAACCGCGACGTCGCCGGCTACACCGGGCCGAACACCGAGGGCAACGACGTGTTGGGCGACCCGCACGTCGGCGGCGAATGCTCGGTGTACGCCAGCACCTGCTTCGACCTCACCCGCGGATTGGACCAGAACGAGTACGTCGCCCAGCTCGGCTAACCCGTCGAAACCACCAGTGCCGTGGCGCGCCTGACCCAGGCGCGCCACCACTGACCTGCGAAAACTAGCGCCGCGAGATGGGCGGCGATCGCATCAGCCTTCCCTTGGCCGCGACGGCCCTACCGCCCGGTTGCCAACACGCGCCACGGCCACTCCGAATAGTCCTGCTCGACGACCGTTGCGGAGAAGTAGCGGCGCGTCTCGGCGCTACCCCCGAAAGCGTCGAAGGTTTCTTGACGAAGACTGAGGACCTGCCGGCTCTCAGTCAGCCGTCGGGTCAGGTCGAGATCGAGGTGCCGCGAGATCGGGCCGGCACGTTCGAGCCGCAGATCGTGCGCAAGCGGCAACGGCGGCTCAACGGCGTCGATGAGGTCGTGCTGTCCCTTTATGCCAAGGGCCTGACCACGGGTGAGATCTCCGCGCACTTCGCCGAGATCTACGGCGCCTCGGTCAGCAAGGAGACGATCAGCCGGATCACCGACAAGGTGATCGAGGAGATGAACGACTGGCGCCCGTCAGGGACCCTCGAGGGGCTAGTCGCGCATCAGCGGAACGCAACGGTGATGCCAGGAGCGCCGGGCGGCGTCTGCAGAGTCTTGGCGTCGCCGAGCCGGAGCTCGGTGAGCAGGTCCGTCGCGGCCGCTCCGTCGATCGGGGTGCCGCCGTAAGCGATCGTCTGCAGGCGGGTGAGGGCGTCGTCGACCGGGGGGCCCTCGAGGCGGCCGTGGCCGATCATGACCATGCCACCGGGACGCAGTGCGCGGGCGATTCGGCGTACACCCTCGGTGAACGCCCGTTCAGGGACGAACGGCGCCGGCAACCATGCGAGGTCGTAAACACCCTCTTCATCCAACGCGGCGACGTCCTGGAGCCGCAGCTCCATCCGCTCTTGCAGTCCGGCCTCCGCAACAGTCTGCTGGGCCAGTTCGAGCACCCTCGGCATCACGTCGATCCCGGTGACCGACAGGGCGGGAAACGCGATGGCAAAGCCGGCGCCGAGCGCGCCGACACCAGTTCCGACGTCGAGCATGCGCGCACCGGGCTGCGCGAGCCGGGCGCCCAGCTCGGGATAGTTCGGCACGACGAACTGCGCGAACATGGCGGCGGCGATTCCGCTTGCCTGACCCTGAGCGCGTAACGCATCGTCGCTCTGATCGGCCCAGCTGACGTCACGCCCGGTCAGCAGGCCGGCAGTCTTGAGTAGCCCTGCCGATGCGAGCGCTTCGATCTGTGCCGGGGTCAACGGGGACGAAGCTAGCGTGTGTTCTGGCACTCCAGCCGCTTCCAGGACATCCCGAGCCGCATGGGTGAGCGACCCCGCCTCGCCGCGGGCGGCAAGCGCAAGGGCCGCCAGGCACCATGCCCCGCGCTCCCACTCGCGCACCGGATCCGCAAGCGCGCTGATCGTCGTGTCTGTCATCGCCTCTTCCTTTCGTTACGGCGTAACGTAACGACGTTATGGTATTGTGTCAAGATGGGCCGACTCAGGGTGCACGGCGCAGCAACCGCTGATGCTCTCCTCGTTGTCGCCGAGCGGCTCGTCGAGACGGAGGGGGTCAACGCGGTCACGGTTCGACGGGTGGCCGAGGAGGCCGGCACCACGACCCGGGCCATCTACAGCACCTTCGGCACGAAGGACGCCTTGCTCGCAGCCCTCGGGATCCGGGCCTTCGAGCTGCTCGGCGCTTTCGTGCGTCGGGTGGCACTGACCGACGACCCGGCCGCCGACCTCGTGCGGGTGGGCGCCATCGCGTTTCGCGATTTCGCTCGGCGCCACACTGGCCTGTTCCGGATCGGCTTCGACCCGGTTGCCACGCCGCCACAGATCTGGTCGGAAGTGGCGCAAGTCAACGCGCAGGCGTGGCAGGCGCTCCTTGCGCGTATCGAGCGCCTCGGCCTCGGCCGGCCCATCGAGCCGCTTGCCCTGCAGTTTCACGCGCTGTGCGAAGGATTGGCCGTCAACGAGCTTCGGGGCACCCTGGGTTCTCCGCGCGCTGCGAAAGCCCTCTGGCGCCAAGCCCTCACGGCGCTCGTTTCCGGCTGGACGGGCACCGCTGCGGGCTAGATGTCTGACGATGCGCGGTGAGGATCAACGCCCGTCCCGCTTTGCGGATGCCCTCTCAGCCGGCGCCCGCCATCGGCGCGGGGCAGTTGCTCGCATGGCGGCAAGCACGGGGCTCGCCTCGACCGGCCAGGGTCCGGGGCAAACGACGCGCACGACGATCGGCGCACCGTCGGCCGTCCGACCGAGGTGGACCGCCGACGAGCCGCCACAGCCAGGGCAGACGATGAGGTGCTGGCTCAGCAGGTGCCCCCGCGATACCCGGGCCGACGCAAGCGACTCGATGGTCATGACACGGCATCGGATCAGAAGCCGGGAGCCGGCGGCTCGACGAACGTCTTCATGGCCGGCCAGCCGGCCGGCTCAGGTTCGCTGACGCTGGGCCGGCGCCTGGTGGCCATCACAGTCCCCTGGATGATCAGGAACAGCCCGCCAACAATCATCAGGATGAGTCCGCTCACGCCCATCCCGAGGACGGCGAACCTGAGGGTTACACCGATGGCGACCAACAGTAGAGCGACACCGATCCGCATCGTGACCTCCACAGGCACACCCTGCCCCGGGCCGCGCTGGCTGGCTGATCAGGTATTCCCATTAGCGACGCGTTGTAACGTCACCGGCCACAAGTGCTTCCTGTGGGCATCGGCCGAGAACGAGCGCGCGGGTGTGCGCCCTCCCGGACACCGGTGTCTGCGGCGGCGCCGGGTTGTTCGACGAGGCCGACCCGGCCGGCGCCTGCGGCAGTGACACCAGAGGCGGATGTTGCGGGCCGGCGGTGCCGCAGCCGATCGCGTTGTTACCTCCACCGCGCGCGGCGGCCGCATCCAAGCGATGGTCGCCTTGATGCGCCGCGCGTCCAGCAGTGGTGATCGCCGCGCGTTCTGCTCGGCGGACCTCGCCGTACACGGCAATTGACAGCCGCCGTCGGAAGGATGCACGATCGGCAATGGTCTAGTCCAGTTGGCCGCACCGGCGGACGGCCTCACTCACCGTCGAGGAGTCCTGCGTGCCCGTCATCGCCACAGCGACCCTCGTCGATCGCGCCCGCGCGGCCGGTGTCGGCGTGGCCGCGTTCAACGTCATCACCCTCGAGCACGCAGAGGGTCTGGTTGCCGCGGCCGAGCGAGCCGGTTCGCCGATCATCATGCAGATCAGCCAGAACGCCGTGCGCTTCCGTGGATCGCTGCATCCGCTCGCGGCTGCGACCCTGGCCATCGCGGCAGCGAGTCCGGTCGCTGTCGCCGTCCATCTCGATCACGTCGACGACCTGACGTTGCTGCACCAGGCACCGGTCGCCGGCTTGAGCTCGGCCATGTTCGATGCCGGGAACCTGCACTACGCGGACAACGTCAGCCGAACCCGGGCCGCCGCCGACTGGGCGCATCAGAACGGGCTGTGGCTGGAGGCCGAACTCGGCTACGTCGGTGGCAAGGCCGACGCCCCGGCCAGCGCACACGCCCCCGGCGCCCGGACCGACCCGGCCGAGGCGGCCGACTACGTGGGCGCGACCGGCGTCGACGCGCTCGCGGTGGCCGTCGGCACCTCGCACGCCATGACCACACGTAGTGCCCGGCTCGACATCGACCTGGTCACGCGGCTACGGGACGCGGTGCCGGTCCCGCTCGTGCTCCACGGCTCGTCCGGCGTTGCGAACGATCAGCTGCGCGACGGCATCCGCGCCGGACTGACCAAGATCAATGTCGGGACGGCACTGAACATCGGATACACACAAGCGGTCCGCTCCTGCCTGGCGGCGGACGCGGACGTGTCCGACCCGCGCAAGTACCTCGGGCCGGCGCGCCAGGCTGTCGTCGACGTCGCGGCCGATCTGATCGCGACGATCAGCGGCCGACGGGATCAGTAACGATCTTTCGATTCTTCGCTCATCGACCAGGTCACGTTCACCGTCACTGCCACTGCTGTCTGGCAGAGGTAAACACCGAGCCGATGCCTCAATCGCCCGGGGCCGGGACCCCGGTCCCGGGCGTCACTACGCCCCCCTCGTAGGCGAGGACGACGGCTTGGACGCGGTCGCGCACACCGAGCTTGGCGGACACCCGCGTGACGTGGGTCTTGACCGTCGGTTCGGACAGATACAGCTCGGTCGCGATCTCGCCGTTGGACAGGCCGCGGGCGATCAG
>NZ_JBHEMO010000103.1:0-6418 GCF_046262535.1 Jatrophihabitans sp.
CCGGTGGTCATGCTGACCGCGTTCAGCCAGCGCGACCTCATCGAACGGGCCCGGGACGCGGGGGCGATGGCCTACCTCGTCAAGCCGTTCCAGAAGCGCGACCTCCTGCCTGCGATCGAGATGGCCACGTCCCGATTCGCCGAGATCCGCGCCCTGGAGTCCGAGGTGACGGGCCTGCGGGAGCGCCTGGAGGCCCGCAAGCTCATAGAACGCGCGAAGGGCGCGCTGATGACCAAACACGGCCTCAGCGAGCCGGAGGCGTTCCGCTGGATCCAGCGGGCGGCCATGGACAACCGCACGTCGATGCGCGCGGTGGCCGACCTCGTGCTCAGCGGCGGCTCCGACGTCCCGGCGGATACCGGCGAGTAGACGGACATATCGGCGTTAACTCCGGTTGAGATTTGATTACGACGCAGGACTCGGGCCCGACGCTGGTTCCGATGATCGACGTATTGGGCTAACGTCCGGCCATCCGGCGCTGACAATTAGGTGGCGCCGTAGAACCACGATGCCCTCACAGGAGGCTCAGCAGTGCGATCCCGCATAATCACCACAGTTGTGGTACTGACGACGGCGAGTGCCCTGGCACTCACCGGTTGTTCCAGCAGCAAGAAGAGCAGCAGCAAGTCCGGCGGCGGACTCGGCGGCGGCAGCAAATCCAGCGGCGCCGCGAGCACCAACAAGACCTACAAGATTGGGTTCCAGGGCGCGTTGTCCGGCGACAACCAGCAGCTCGGCATCAACGAGATCAACTCGGTGAATCTCGCGGTGAAGCAGGCCAATGACAAGGGTGACCTCGGCTTCAAGCTGCAGGTGCTGAAGTCCGATGACGGCGGCGACGCCGCGAAGGCTCCGGCGGCCGCCCAGACCCTCATCCAGGACCCCGCCGTCGTCGGCGTCGTTGGCCCGATCTTCTCCGGCCCGACCTCAGCGACGGGCAAGGCCTACGCCACCGCGGGCATGGGCCTGATCAGCCCGTCGGCCACCAACGCCGATTTGACCAAGTCCGGCTTCAGCACATTTCACCGGATCGTCCCGACCGACGGTGTCGAGGGCATCGCGGCCGCCGACTACCTGGCCGCGAAGTACAAGAAGGTGTTCGTCGTGGACGACACCACCGTCTACGGCAAGGGCGTCGCCGACGTCGTGCGCGGCGAGCTGACCAAGAAGGGCGTCACGGTCCAGAGTCAGGGTGTCGCACAGAACACCCAGGACTACGGCGCGATCGCCCAGCGGGTGGCCGGCTCGGGTGTCCAGGCGATGTTCTACGGCGGGTACGACGCGCAGGCGGCCCTGCTCGCCAAGGCGCTGAAGGCCGCTGGATACAAGGGCGTCGCGATGTCCGGCAACGGCGGCAAGTCGAGCAAGTTCGAGACCGGTTCGGGTGCGGCCGGCAACGGCTTCCTGTTCAGCTGCGGCTGCCAGGACGCCACCACGGCTCCCGAGGCGAAGGCGTTCAACACGGCCTATACGGCGGCGTACCACACCCCGCCGTCGACGTACTCCCCCGAGGCTTACGACGCCACCAACGCGATGATCCAGGCAATCAAGGATGCCGCCTCGAAGGGCACGGTCACCCGCGCCGCGGTCGAGAGTGCGATCACGGCGTTGGACTACAAGGGCATCACCACGACGATCAAGTTCGCCCCCAACGGCGAGGTTGCCCAGGCGACGGTGAACCTTTACGAACAGAAGAATGGCAAGATCGTCGAACTGGGCGACATCAAGAACCAGAAGTAGTCGAGAAGCACTACGGGGCGAGGGGCGCCGTCTGATCCGCGCATGGATCGGATTGCGCCCCTTGCACTCGCCTGGGTACGGCTGGGCGGACCCGCCTCCCCGCGCCGCTCGGAAGGTCTCGATGACTGACTTCATGAACTACCTCGTACTCGGCCTGACTCGCGGGTCGATGTACGCACTCATCGCGCTGGGCTACACGCTGGTCTACGGCGTCCTGCAGCTGATCAATTTCGCGCACAGCGAAGTGTTCATGTCCGGAGCCTTCGGCAGCTTCATCGTGATCCACGCGATCGTGGGCAACGGCCAAAGCACCGACTCGTGGGCCGTGCCGCTGCTGATCGTCCTGGGGATCGTGTCCGGCGGTGTCACGGCCGCGACCGTCGCCTGGACCCTCGAACGGGTCGCCTATCGCCCGCTGCGGAAACGCGGCGCGCCCAAGCTCGCGTTCCTGATCAGCGCCATCGGGGCCTCGTTCTTCCTGTCCCAGTTGGCGGGCAAGCTCTTCCACCGTTTCCAGAACCAGCCCTTCCCGGCGTTCTACAACGAGGACGCCGTGGCCTTCCACGTCTTCGGCGCGCGGGTCCGCGTCATCCAGCTCGTCATCGTCGGCGCGGCCATCGTGATGATGCTGTTCCTCGACCGGCTGGTGACCAAGACCAAGCTCGGCCGGGGCATCCGGGCGGTCTCGGAGGACGCGCCGACCGCGGCGCTGATGGGTATCGACATCGACCGCACCATCTCCCGCACCTTCGTGATCGGCGGTGCCCTTGGCGGCGCCGCGGGTTTCCTGTTCGGGCTGACGCTCGGCTTCGGCAACCAGATGGGCTTCCTGCCCGGCGTCAAGGCTTTCGCCGCCGCGGTGCTCGGCGGCATCGGCAACATCCGCGGCGCCATGATCGGCGGCCTGCTGCTGGGCATCGTCGAGAACATGGTGCCGCTGGTCGGCATCGACACGAAGTGGACCGACGTCGTGGCCTTCGTCGTCCTCGTGCTCGTGCTGATGTTCAGGCCCACCGGCATTCTGGGTGAGCGACTGGGGCGGGCAGCATGAGTACTCCTCGCATCAACGTGCCGGGCGTCGGCTCGAGCGTCGACTACAAGGGCCTCGGCAAGCGCCTGCTCGCCTGCCTGATCGGCTCGCTCGTACTGGCGCTCATGATCGGAGACCAAGAGGGTAGCGACCAGGATTACGGGCTGGAGTTCCGGACATCGCTGTTGCACCCGCGGGTGTTCGTCTTCCTGGCGATCGGGCTGCTGGGGTTCGTCGCCATCACCTTCTGGCCGACGGTGAAGACCTACATCCGGCGCCCAGGAGTTCTCCCGCTGGTATCGGGCACTCTTGCCGCCATCGCCGGGCTGTTCCTCATGAAGTGGTACGACGGCACCGGCGTCGGCGACGGCAAGTTCGGCGGGGTCCGGGCAGCGGTCGACAACACCTCGGGGCTGAACGCGCTCACCTCGGCGTTCTTCTCCTGGCTGGCCTACGCGGCCCTCCTTGGCATCCTGGCCATCGGCACCGTCGCGATCATCAAAGGGCCGCGCAGAATCGGGTGGGCGGGAACCGCGATCGGGCTCTTCACCGCTGTGGTCGCCTGGCGGGCGCACAACGATGTCGTCGACATCGCCGGCCCCTCGGGCGCCGACCACTCTCTCGGCTACGGCGCGGCCACGATCGGGTACGTCGTCCTCGCCTTCGGGTGCGCCGTCGTCGCGGTCTCCAAGGAGGAACTTGCCGCCAGCCGGGCCTTCGTCAACCGCGTGTTCGCCTGGCGCCCCGGCAGCACCCTCGTGGCCCTGGGGTTGGTACTGGGCCTGGTGGCATTCATGGAGGCGCGCTGGTTCGATCCCAACGGCCGGAACTCCACCTTCTCGAGCACCTATGGCGTTTTCCAGCCCGCCGGGCTGACATCCTGGGCCCTGGCCTACCTGCACTGGCTGGGCTGGGTCCTGTTCGGGGTGACACTGATCGTGACCGGCGCAGGCGTATACCTCCGCTCTCGCCCGCTCGCCTGGGTCGGCTTCGCCCTCGGCGTCGCCGCGTCGATCTACACAGTCGCCACGATGTACAAGTACAGCGATCTCGCCGCCGGGCTCGACCCGACCCTGGGCACCACCTGGAACAACCTCGGCACCGGGACTTGGATCGCGGCCGCCGCATTCCTCGTCCTCGGCGGCGGCGGATACATCGCCGCCACTTCGGTGGCTTCGCGCGAGGACACGGGCGCGGACAGGCCGGTACCGGTTACCAGCGAGAGCGGCGGCTTCTTCACCGCCCCCGGCGCCACTCGGACGTTGCTGATCGTCGCCGTCGCCTTCGCGCTCTTCTATCCACCGACGGCGACGTCGTTCTGGCAGAAGGTGTTAGTCAGCGAGGTCGGCATCTACGTGCTGCTGGCCGTCGGCCTGAATGTGGTAGTCGGTTGGGCTGGCCTGCTCGACCTCGGATTCATCGCGTTCTACGCGATCGGGTCGTACACCACCGCCTATTTCACCGGGTCGCTCCCGATCCACCCCCCGTCCTGGTTGACGATGAGCCCGCTGCTGGCCATCCCGTTCGCGGTCGCCATCTGCCTGCTGGCCGGACTGGCGCTGGGCGCCCCGACCTTGCGACTGCGGGGCGACTACCTCGCCATCGTCACCCTCGGGTTCGGCGAGATCATCCGCATCATCGCGAACAATGCCGACAACGTCACCAACGGCAGCCGGGGAACCGCAGTCGACCCCTCCAGGGGCGTCAACAACGTGCCGAACCCGGCCATCCATCTAGGTCCGCTGCACGTGAGGTGGGGGCAGAACCAGTTGCAGTACTGGTACCTGCTGCTCGTGTTCGTGATCGTCGTCGTGGTCGCCTTCCGGCGCCTGGAGAACTCCCGGATCGGGCGGGCGTGGGCCGCGATCCGCGAGGACGAGGTGGCCGCCCAGGCCAGCGGCGTGAACACCTTCCGGATCAAGCTGCTGGCCTTCGCGATCGGCGCGTCGACCTCTGGTCTGGCCGGTGTCTTCTTCGCCAGCCAGATCGGATTCTTCAACCCCGACAACTTCGTGCTGAACAACTCCATCCTCGTCGTCGCCTACGTCGTCTTCGGCGGCATGGGCTCGCTGCCCGGGGCCATGGCCGGCGCCGCGTTGCTGACCTGGCTACCGGAGTTTCTGAAGGACCAGGTTCCCGCCAACGACCGGCAGATGTGGATCGGGGCCGTCGTGTTGCTGATGATGATCTTCCGGCCGTCCGGGCTGATCCCGGCCAAGCGGCGCCGGGCCGAGCTCGAGGGCATCGGCGATGAGCACGCCCGTGAGCGTGCCGGCGTCCCCGCCCGTATGGGAGGCACGGTATGACGCACGGAGCCGGATCGAGCGAAGACCTCGTCTTCGACGTCGAGCACGTCACTCTGCGTTTCGGGGGTGTCGTCAGCCTCAATGACGTCACCATCAAGATGTACCGCGGCGAGATCCTGGCCGTGATCGGTCCCAACGGCGCCGGTAAGACGTCGCTGTTCAACTCGCTCACCGGCGTCTACACACCCCAGGAGGGCTCGATCACCTTGGTTGGCCGGGTCGGCGCGGCGGCGGTCAGCGTGATCGGGAAGAAGACGCACATCATCAACCACCTCGGGGTCGCCCGGACCTTCCAAAACATCCGGCTCTTCCCGGCGCTCACCGCCTTGGAGAACGTGAAAATCGGCATCGAGACCCGGCAGAAATCCGGCCCGGTATCGGCGATGCTCGGGTTGCCGCGACAGCGGCGCGAGGAGCAGGCGAGCACCGAAGGTGCGTACAAGTTGCTGCGCGAAGTCGGCTTGGCCAACCGGGCCAATGAACTCGCCGCGTCACTGGCTTACGGCGAGCAGCGGCGGCTCGAGATCGCCCGGGCACTCGGGACCGAACCGGGAGTGCTGCTGCTCGACGAGCCTGCTGCCGGTACGAACCCGGTCGAGAAACGGGAGCTGGCCGAGCTCATCTTGCGCATCAACGCCGAGCGGGCGGTCAGTGTTCTGCTCATCGAGCACGACATGAAACTTGTCATGTCGGTCGCCCATCGCATCATCGTCCTGAACTTCGGCGAGAAGATCGCCGAGGGCACACCGCAGGAAATCCAGCGGAATCCCGTCGTCATCGCCGCGTATCTGGGGACGTCGGCCGAAGAAGCCGAAGGCCAGGCCGCCGACCAGCCGGAGCTGCACTTGATCGAGATGGAGCACGTCGCGGCGGCGAGGGAGGGCGATCGCGATGAATGAGCCGCCGACCGACCTCGAGAACAAGTCGGGTACGAACTCGCGCCGGGTACTGCTCGAGGTCGACCACATCGAGGTCCGCTATGGCACGATCGCCGCGCTCAAGGGCATCAGCTTCACGGTGGACGACGGCGAGATCGTGGCGCTGCTCGGCGCCAACGGCGCCGGGAAGACGACGACACAGAAGACTGTCTCGGGCATGCTGCGCCCGGCCCTCGGCTCGATCACCTTCGACGGCAAGCGCATCGACGGCATTCCGGCCCACGAGCTGATCCGGCTGGGTATCTGCCACGTCCCGGAGGGCCGCCACGTCTTTCCGCGAATGACCGTGGCCGAGAATCTGGAAATGGGTGCCTTCCGGTTCAAGTCCACCGATCAGGCGGATCTCGAGCGCGTCTACGAGCTGTTCCCGCGCCTGAAGGAGCGGATCAAGCAACAGGCGGGCA
>NZ_JBHEMO010000104.1:0-7114 GCF_046262535.1 Jatrophihabitans sp.
CATACGAGCTGGGTGTTCCACTTCCTGCATAAGCAGAAAGCGTTTCTTGCTCGATGTACCAAAGGAATCTCTTTCACGTTCCGACAATGCCGGACCGTGGACGAGAGTTGATAAATGGCACTAACTTTCGGCACGCTGTTGAGTTCTCAAGGAGCGGACGCACACCGTTACGACCCTTTCGGGGCGATCGGGGGCAACCCGAGATACGCTACCCGGTCAGTTCCGCAGGGTCAAACACGCCCCGCACTGCCCGGACTCCCACTTGGTCGGGGCGACTGTCGAGTAGAACTCGAGTGTCTGAGTGCCTCGTGCTTGGGGGAAAGCATTCGCCCGGCGCCACCTGGTCCGCACCGTGGAAAGCTTGGTGCGGCCCGTGTTCGTGGCTCCGTGTCGCGAACAAGGACAACATTAGTGAGCGCCCCCGGCGAGTGCAAGTTCCCGCCTGAAACGCTCTCAGCCCAGCATCTACGGGGGCTGCATCCGGCAGGCATCGCCGCCGAAGATCAACAACGGCGGGTGTGATTTCTGTGACCTGGGCCCCCCGCGCCTCCCGCCGACAGCCAACAGCGGCTAGACGAGCCGGGCGGCGCGTCGCTTACCGGAGGCGAGGACGGCAGCGGCCAGCTCGGTCCTGGGCACGTCGTAGCGCTTCGCCGGGAGAACAGCGCCGTCGATGCGCACGGCGCCGGCATCGATGTCGCGCCGTGCCGCGCTCGTACTGGCGGCGAGGCCGGCCGCGACGAGCACCGCCGGCAGGTGGACGGGATCGCCGTCCGGCAGCACGAATTCCGGTAAGTCGTCGGGGACCTCGCCCCTCTTGAACACCGCGTCGAACCGCCCCTCGGCGGCCGCGGCCTCGTCGGCGCCGTGGTACAGCGAGACGACGGCACGGGCCATCGCCCGCTTGGCGGCGTTGGCCGCCGCTCCCCCAGCGGCAACCTGGGCCTCGAGTTCGTCGACCTCGCGCGGGTGCAGTGCCGTGCAGAGCCGGGCGTAGAGCCCCACCACCGAGTCCGGGATGCTCATCAGCTTGCCGAACTGTTCGGCCGCCGGCTCGGCGATGGCGATGTAGTTGCCGAGCGACTTGCCCATCTTCTCGACGCCGTCGGTGCCGACGAGCAGCGGCACGGTGAGCACGGTCTGGGGCGCCCGGCCCCGCGAGCGCTGCAGTTCGCGGCCGACGAGGTTGTTGAACGTCTGATCGGTGCCGCCGAGTTCGATATCGGCGCGGACCTCGACCGAGTCGATGCCCTGCAACAGCGGGTAGATGAACTCGGACAGGCTGATCGGCTGCTTGGCGGTGAAGCGGCGCGAGAAGTCGTCGCGTTCGAGCAACTGGGCCACGGTCACCTGACGTGTGTAGTCGAGGATGTCGGCGAGGCTCATCCGGCCGAGCCAGTCGGCGTTGTTCACCACCTCCGTGCGATCGGCGTCCAGGATGCGCGTGAGCTGGTCGAAGTAGCCCTTGGCGTTCGCCACAACGTCCTCGGCGGACTGGGCCGCGCGTGTGGCTGTGCGGCCGGACGGGTCGCCCACCTGCCCGGTGAACCCCCCGACGACGAGTACCGCCGTGTGCCCGAAGTCCTGGAACTGCCGCAGCTTGCGGAGCACGACGGCGTGTCCCAGCGTCAGATCGGCGCCGGACGGGTCGATTCCCAGCTTCACCCGCAGTGGGCGGTTCTCGCGCTGCGCGGCGCGCAGGCGCTCGGCCAAACCGTCCGCGGGCAGTATCTGGGCCGCCCCGGACGCCAGCACCTCGTGCGCCTCGAGCAGGTCAGGCGGCAGGTCGAAGGTCTCGGGCTCGTCGGTCACGGGGCTCAGTCTGCCGGGCCTCCTAGAGCTCGTTGACGGCCACCCGCTTTGAACGTCGACACCGTCGGGTCGTCCTTCAGCGAAAATCGCCACGCTCGTTCTGTGGCGGCGCTGATCCCGACGCGGGGCCCGGCCACGACGGCCGGAGCGCGGCGGGCCGGACGGGATTCCAGGCGGACCGGCGAGGCGGGGTCGCACAGGTCCAGACCGTTCTGCTCGGCGCCGAAACCGAGGCAGGTGGCCAGTCGCGCCGGGCCGCGGCCCAGATCGACGTCGCGCCGCGCCGCCGGTCTCCGGGCTCGAGCCACGTCGATGCCTTCGACGATCTGGCCGGCCCGCAACAGGACGGCCGCGGCGACCCCGTCCGCCCCGCAGACGATGTTGGCGCACCAGTGCATCCCGTAGGTGAAGTAGCAGTACAGGTGTCCGGGCGGCCCGAACATCACGGCCGTGCGCGGCGTGCGCCCGCGAAAGGCGTGCGAGGCCGGGTCGTCCATTCCCTCGTAGGCCTCCAGCTCGGTGAGCCGGGCCGCCACCCGGACGCCGCCGACGTCGGAGACCACGACGGCGTTGAGCAGGCGCGGCGCCATGACCAGCGCGGGGCGCGCCAACCAGGCCCGGTCAACGGTCACCGGAGGCTCACTCGCCCGCCCACGCCGCCTGTTCGTGAACCAGAGCGGTGAGGTCGGCCAGCTGCTCGGCGACACGGTCGGGCGACGTGCCTCCGACCGCCGACCGCGCGCTCAGTGCACCGGGCACGGACAGGACGGCCCGGACGTCCGGCGTGAGCTGCGCATCCACCTGCGTGAGTTCGGCATCGCTGAGGTCGGGCAGGTCGACGCCGCGCTCCTCGCAGAATGAGACGAACGCCCCGCTGATCTCGTGGGCGTCGCGGAAGGCGACGCCCTTGCGCACGAGCCATTCGGCGACGTCGGTCGCCAGTGCGAATCCGGCCGGCGCGGCCGCGGTGAGCCGCTCGGTCTCGAAGTGGAGAGTGGCGATCAAGCCGGTCACCGCCGGCAGGAGGGTCAGCAACTGATCGACGGTGTCGAAGACCGGCTCCTTGTCCTCTTGCAGGTCACGGTCGTAGGCCAGCGGAAGACCCTTGAGCGTCGTCAGAAGTCCGGTGAGGTTGCCGATGAAGCGGCCGGACTTGCCGCGCGCCAGTTCAGCGATGTCGGGGTTCTTCTTCTGCGGCATGATCGACGAACCGGTCGACCACGCGTCGTCGAGGCGGACCCAGCCGAACTCCGGCGTCGCCCAGAGGATGACCTCCTCGCCGATGCGGCTCAGGTGCACACCCAGCAGTGCCGTCGCGAACAGGAACTCAGCGGCGAAGTCACGATCGGACACCGCATCGATCGAGTTCGCGGCCGGCCGGTCGAAGCCGAGTTCCATCGCGACCGCCTGCGGGTCCAGCGGAAGGGACGAGCCGGCCAGAGCCCCGGAGCCCAGCGGTGAGACGGCTGCTCGCCTGTCCCAGTCGCGCAGTCGGTCGACGTCCCGGGCGAGGGCGTGGACGTGGGCGAGGAGGTGGTGGGCGAGGAGGACCGGCTGGGCGTGCTGGAGATGGGTCATGCCGGGCATCGGCACGCCCTCGTGCGCTTGCACCTGTGCCATCAGGGCGGTCTCGAGATCGGCCACGGCGACCACCAGCTTGCGGACATGGTCGCGCAGGTAGAGCCGTAGATCCGTCGCCACCTGGTCGTTGCGGCTGCGCCCGGCCCGCAGCTTGCCCCCGAGCGCCCCGAGCCGCTCGAGCAGGCCCCGCTCGAGCGCGGTGTGCACATCCTCGTCGGCGACGGTGGGGCGGAACTCGCCGGTCCGCACCGTCTCGGACAGTTCGTCCAGGGCCAGCAACATCCGGGTGGCCTCGTCGTCGGTCAGCAGGCCGGCCGAATGCAGCACGCGGGCGTGCGCCTTGGACGCGCGCAGGTCGTACTGCGCGAGCCGCCAGTCGAAGTGCACCGACAGCGACAGCTTCGTCAGCGCGTCGGAGGGGCCACCGGCGAACCGGCCGCCCCACAGGCGGGTTCCCTCGGTCTCAGTCAACGCCTGACTCCAGGGCAGCGATGTCCAGCATGGTGTCGTCGGGCCCGACTCGTTCGTCGCCGGAAGGATTGGCGGCGATCTCCTCGGCGCCGCCCTCGCCCAGGCCGGCCGCCTCGAGTTCGTCGAAGAGGTAGGTGCGGCTGAGCTGTCCGCCCGACAGCGCGACGTACTGCTCGAGCTTCGCCCGCGAGTCGGCGATGTCGAGATTGCGCATCGTGAGCTGACCGATGCGGTCGACCGGCCCGAACGCCGCGTGCTCGGTCCGTTCCATGGACAGCTTGTCCGGGTGGTAGGACAGCGCCGGCCCGCGAGTGTCGAGGACGGTGTAGTCCTCACCGCGCCGCAGCCGCAGCGTCACCTCACCGGTGACCAGAGAGGCAACCCACCGCTGGATGGACTCGCGCAACATGAGCGACTGCGGGTCCAGCCAGCGGCCCTCGTACAGCAGCCGGCCGAGCCGGCGCCCCTCGGCGTGGTAGTTGGCGATCGTGTCCTCGTTGTGGATGGCGTTCAGGAGGCGCTCGTAGGCGATCCAGAGCAACGCCATCGCGGGCGCCTCGTAGATGCCTCTCGACTTCGCCTCGATGATCCGGTTCTCGATCTGGTCGGACATACCCAGGCCGTGGCGGCCACCGACTGCGTTGGCCTCGTTGACGAGCGCAACCGGATCGTCGTAGTCGACGCCGTTGAGGGCCACCGGACGGCCGGCCTCGAAGCGGACGGTCACGTCCTCGGTCTCGATCGCGACCGCCGGGTCCCAGAACTTGACGCCCATGATCGGCTCGACGGTTTCCAGCGAGACGTCGAGGTGTTCGAGCGTCTTGGCCTCGTGGGTCGCCCCCCAGATATTGGCGTCGGTGGAGTACGCCTTCTCCTTGCTGTCGCGGTAGGGCAGGTTCCGCTCAGTGAGCCATTGGCTCATCTCGGCCCGGCCGCCGAGCTCGGTGACGAAGTCGCGATCCAGCCACGGCTTGTAGATGCGCAGGCCGGGGTGGGCCAGCAGGCCGTAGCGGTAGAACCGCTCGATGTCGTTGCCCTTGAACGTCGACCCGTCGCCCCAGATGTGCACGTCGTCGCCTTGCATGGCCCGGACGAGCATCGTGCCGGTGACGGCGCGCCCCAGCGGAGTGGTGTTGAAGTAGGCGCGGCCGCCCGATCGGACGTGGAACGCACCGCAGGCCAGAGCGGCCAGGCCTTCCTCGACGAGCTCGCGACGGCAGTCGACCGCCCGGGCCAGCTCGGCGCCGTACTCCTTGGCGCGGGCCGGCACGCCGGAGATGTCGGGCTCGTCGTACTGCCCGATGTCGGCGGTGTAGGTGCAGGGGATGGCCCCCTTGGCCCGCATCCAGGCGACCGCCACCGAGGTGTCGAGGCCACCGGAGAACGCGATGCCGACGCGTTCGCCGACCGGGAGAGAGGTCAGGACCTTGCTCAAGAGAGTTGCGCTCCGATCAGACGGTGTGCGGCAGGGTCAGCAGGTGGTCGGCGAGCGCTCGTCCGCCGGCCGGGTTCCGGGCCACGACGAGGATGGTGTCATCCCCCGCGATGGTCCCGAGAATCTCGGGCAGGCCGGCGCGGTCGAGGGCGGACGCGAGGAACTGCGCCGCGCCCGGCGGAGTGCGGAGCACGACGAGGTTCGCACTCGCCTCGACCGACGTGAGCAGCTCGCCGATGAGACGGGCGAGGCGCTGGGGCGGAGCCTCGTCGCCGCGCCGGGCGGTCAACGGTGAGCCGTCCTCGGGCACGACGTAGACCGGCACCCCGCCGTCCGGCGTCCGCAGCTTGACCGCGCCGAGCTCGTCGAGGTCACGCGACAGGGTGGCTTGGGTGACGTGCACGCCGGCCTCGTCGAGGCGGGCGGCGAGCTCGGCCTGCGAGCGGACCGGCTGTTCGGCGAGGACGGCGATGATGCGGGCATGGCGGGCGGCCTTGCCCGTGGGTTCCAGCTTGGCCGCTCTCATCCGCTGTGCTCCACGAGGAACATCAGCAGCGCCTTCTGCGCGTGCAGCCGGTTCTCGGCCTCGTCCCAGACGACGCTCTGCGGGCCGTCGATGACTGCAGCCTCGATCTCCTTGCCGCGGTAGGCGGGCAGGCAGTGCAGGACGATCGCATCGCCGGCGGCCTGGGCGAGCGCCTCGCCGGTGATCGCGTACGGCCGGAAGGGCGCCTCCCGCTGCTCCTGCTCATCCTCCTGACCCATCGACACCCAGGTGTCGGTAGCAAGGACGTCAGCCCCGGCAAGGGCGCTTGCCGGATCGGTGGTGACGGTGACCGAACCGCCTGTCCGCTCGGCGATGCGCTCCGCGTCGGCCACGACCTTGGCGTCGGGGTGGTAGTCGGCCGGACCGGCGATCCGGACGTGCAGCCCCGCGCTCGCGCCGCCGAGCAGATAGGAGTGCGCCATGTTGTTCGCGCCGTCGCCGAGGTAGGCGAACGTGAGCCCGGCGAGACGGCCCTTGTGTTCGCGGATCGTCTGCAGGTCGGCCAGGATCTGGCAGGGGTGGAACTGATCGGTCAGCGCGTTGACGACCGGCACCGGGCTGACCGCCGCCATCTCCTCGATCCGCTCCTGGCCGTAGGTGCGCCAGACGATGGCGGCGACCTGGCGTGACAGCACGCGGGTGGTGTCGGCGATCGACTCGCGGACACCGATGCCGGCCAGCCGGCCGTCCACGGTTATCGGGTGACCGCCGAGCTCGGCGACACCGATCGAGAAGGACAGCTGGGTCCGCAGCGTCTGCTTGTCGAACAGAAGCGCAACGGACTTCGGGCCGGTCAGTGGCCGGTAGCGATGGCGGTCGGCCTTCATCTCGTCGGCCAGGTCGAGCACCTGGAGCAACTCTTCGGGGCTCAGGTCGTCGTCGCGCAGGAAGTGCCGGGTCACGTCGCCACCTCGGCGAGCGCGTCGTGAAGGAGTGGGAGAGCCTCGTCGACCTCGGCCTCGCTGAGGATCAGCGGCGGCGCGAGCCGGATCGCATTCGGCTTGACGGCATTGATGAGCAGGCCGCGCTTGCGGGCAGCCGCCTCGACCGCCGCCGCGTCGTCGCCAGCCAGCCCGAGGGCGCGCCACAAGCCACTGCCCCGCACCTCCCGGACGAGAGGGCTGTGAATTTCCTCGAGCCCGGACGCGAGGTGCTCACCGACGCGCTTTACGTTGTCGAGCAGGTGGTCGTCGGCGATGGTGCGGAGAACGGCGAGCGCTGCGGCGCAGGCGATCGGGTTGCCGCCGAAGGTGCTGCCGTGGTCGCCG
>NZ_JBHEMO010000105.1:0-4023 GCF_046262535.1 Jatrophihabitans sp.
CAGCCGATCGGCGTCTTCCGGCAGACGGTCCCGACGGGCCGCAGATACGAATCACCCACGCACAGCTATCCGGTCGACACCACGGCCGTCCATCCTCCCGACGCCGACCCGCCGCCGTTCTAGTAACCGGCGCCGCGGGGAATAGTCATGGCATGCCGGGAACTTGCCTTTGCCGCTGGCCGCCGTCACACCGGCTCGACCCCGCAATCACCTGGCGGCCGGAATGACGAAGCGTAAGCCGCCGAACATGACCTTCCCGGGCTGGGTCGAGCAACAGATCCGAGCGGCTGAGGCGGAGGGCGCGTTCGCCAACCTCCCAGGGCACGGTCGGCCCATCGCGAACCTCGGCCGTCCGCATGATGAGCTGGAGTGGCTGGCCGGCTACCTGCGCCGCGAGAACGTCGACGTCGCCGAGGTCCTGCCGCCGGCGCTGGCGCTGGCCAAAGAGGTCGAGGACCTGGGCGACCGGGTGGCCCGCATCCCGTCCGAGGTGCGCGTCCGGCAGGTGATAGAGGACCTGAACGCCCGCATCGACCGTGCGTACGCGCGGCCCCAGGTGGGTCCGCCGCTGCGGGTCAAGAAGGTCAAGGTCGACGAAGTGCTGCAACAGTGGCGCGCGGCTCGCGCGGCGCTCGCTCCGCCGCCGCCGGCACCGCCGGTCGGTCCGGCGCCGACGGCGCGCCGTCGGCGACGCTGGTTGCGCCGCGTCAGGTGACTCAGCCGCCGGCGAAGGGCGGCAGCACGTCGACTTCGGCGCCCTCCTGCAGCCGCGCGTCCTCGCCGGCCTGCTGACCGTCCACCAGGAAGGAGGCGACGTCGGCCACCCGGTCCAGCCCGGGTCGTCCGCGCAGCACGTCGCGCAGTTCAGCGACAGTGCCCGCGCTCAATGTCTCCTTCTCGATGCCGGCCGCGCGTTGGGCGCCGGCCCAGTAGCGGACGGTCACAGACGGGGGCATCGGTCCAGCGTGCCAGACGTCAGGGCGCGGGGTAGGCACTCACGTCGGTCGCCTTGGCCGACAACCACACCGATCGGCCCGGCGCGAGGTCGAGCTCGGTCACAGCGGCGGCCGTGACGTCCACGGTGGCCTCGAGCTCGCCCGCCGTGCTCACCCGGATGCGGTCGCCGAGCGGGGCCAAAGACGTGATCGACGCGGCCCACACATTCCGCGCGCTGGACCCGTGCGGCGGCGCCGTGTGCACCGTGATCGCCGACGGGCGGACGGCGGCCAGCACGCGGCCGGTCGGGGCGTCGGCCGAGACCATGGTGCCGCCGCCGTCCACCGTCACCACGTCGCCGGACGCCTCGCCGATGTAGAGGTTCATGCCGACGAGCCGGGCCACGTACGGCGTGAGCGGACGGGACGTGATCTCTGCGGGGGTTCCGGACTGAACCACCCGCCCTGCTTCCAGCACGACGATCCGCCGGGCGAGCAGCAGCGCCTCGATCGGGTCGTGCGTGACCAGGACCGTCGGGCCCGCGAAGCCGCCGAGGTGGTCGCGCAGTTCGCCCTGCACCTCGGCCCGCGTCTGCACGTCGAGTGCGGCAAGTGGCTCGTCGAGCAGCAACGCGGCCGGCCGGCACGCGAGCGCCCGAGCCAACGCCACCCGTTGCGCCTGGCCGCCCGACAGCTCACGGGGATGACGCGCCGTGAGCTCGGCCAGGCCCAGCCGGTCGAGCCACTCGCGGGCGGCCTGCCGGGCCGCGTTCTTGGCGACGCCGCGCGAACGCGGGCCGAACGCGACGTTGTCCAGCACTCGTAGGTGCGGGAACAGCCGGTGGTCCTGGAAGACGACACCCACCCGTCGCTGCTGCGGTTCGACGAACGCGCCGACCGTCCGGTCGTCCACCACATCGTCGCCCACCCGCACGCGACCGGAATCCAGGGCGAGCAGGCCGGCGGCAACGCGCAGCAGCGTCGACTTGCCGGCTCCGTTCGGCCCCAGGACGGCGAGGACCTCTCCGGGCGCGGCGTCGATGGCGACGTCGAGGGCGAAATCCCCGCGACGGACGGTGCCGGTCACCGACAGGGTCACGACGCGGTTACCGGGCGCATCCACTTGTCCCGCAGCGCGCCGATCACCACCAGCGCGACGAGCATCAGCGGCAGGGCCAGCGCGGGCGCGTCGGCGGGATCCCGCTGGAACGTGGTGAGGACGAGCGTCGGGAGCGTCTGCGTGACGCCTTGGACGTTGCCGCCGAACAGCAGCGTCGCCCCGAACTCGCCCAAGGCCCGCGCCCAGCACAGGACCGACCCGAGCAGGACGGCGGGCAGGACGAGCGGCAGTGTCACGCGCGTGAAGATCCGGCTGCGAGAGGCGCCCAGCGTCGCCGCGGCCTCCTCCACTCCGCGGTCGGCGATGCGAAAGGCGCCCTCGACGGTGACGACGAGGAACGGCATCGCGACGAACGTCTCGGCGAGCACGATGCCCGCGAAGCTGAACGGCAGGTCCTGCCCGAAGACCGAGCGGATGGGGTGGCCGAGCATCCCGTTGCGGCCGAAGGCGTCGAACAGCGCGACACCGCCGATCACCGGTGGCAGTACCAGCGGGATGGTCACGACGGCGCGCAGCACCCCCATCCCGCGCACCCGCACTCGCGCCAGGACCCAGGCAAGGGGCACACCGAACACCACCGAGGCGGCGGTGGCCTCGAGGGAGGACTCGAGCGACAGGCGCAGCGCCGTCCACACGTGCTCGTCGCGGTAGATGCGGCCGAGGCCGCTCCACCGGACGCGGACGATCATGGCGAGCGTCGGCAGCAACAGGAACACGATGCCGATCAGGGCCGGCGGCACGACGACCAGCGGGGTGCCCAGCCCGGCGCTGCGGCGAGCGCGAGCGGCGCCGGCGGTCACGGTGGCCCGAAGCCGTCCGCGCCGAGGACCTTGCGGGCCGCGGCGGACAGCACGTAGTCGACCCAGGCCTTCGCGAGCGCGGCGTTCTTGGCCGACCTCAGCGCCGCGATGGGATACGTCGTGCTCGCCCGGAATTCGGTCGGGATCGACACGCTCCTGACCTTGGCGCCCCCCGCGCGCGCGTCGGTGACGTACACGAGTCCGGCGTCGACCTCGCCGGACTCGACCGCAGCCAGGACCGACTTGACGTCGGGCTCGCTGGCCGTGGGCTTGACGGTGATGCCGGCCTTGGCGAAGACCTGCGCGGCGACGACGCCGCAGGGCACCGCGGGGGCGCAGATCGCTACCTTCACGCTCTTCTTGGCGACGTCCGGTAACGAGGCGATCCTCGCCGGGTTCGCCGGTGGCACCACGACGGTGAGAACGTTCGAGACGAAGTCGACGGGGTGCAAGGCTGTGCCGCCCAGTGAGGCCATGTTCTTCTTCGAGGCGGACGCGAAGACATCGGCAGGTGCGCCCTGGGCGATCTGCGTGGCGAGATCGGAGCTCGCGCCGTAGGTGATCGAGATCGTCGCGCCCGGGTGGACGGCGGCGAAGTTGTGCTTCAGCTCGTTGAACGCCTCGGTCAGGGATGAGGCGGCATAGATGCGCAGCGCGCCGGACGGCGCCGCGGTCCCCGTCCCCGATCCGTTCGCCGACGACGAGCACGCGGCCAGCAGCCCCATTGTGGCGGCGAGCGCGCCGAGCCGCTTCATGTGCGTGCCTCCGCCACCTCGACGACGACGTTGGTCGACTTGACCGCCGCGATGGCACTCACGCCGGGTTCCAATCCGAGGTCGTCGGCCGCCTCGCGGCTCATCAGCGATACGACGCGGTAGGGCCCGCACTGCAGCTCGACCTGAGCCATAACCGTGTCGCGGACGACGCGCGTCACCAAGCCAACGAAGCGGTTGCGCGCCGACTCACGCAGGCCCGTCGGCGTGGTGGGTACGGGTCCCGCGTTGTGCTCGGCGAAGCGGGCGAGCTCGGCTCCGTCGATCACCTGGCGACCGCTCTCGTCGGTCGTCGCCGCTATCCGGCCGCCGTCGATCCAGCGGCGAAGGGAGTCGTCGCTCACGCCGAGCAGCTCGGCGGCGTCGCGGATGCGGTAGGACGGCATGCGGCTCAG
>NZ_JBHEMO010000106.1:0-15085 GCF_046262535.1 Jatrophihabitans sp.
GGTCATCGATGACCGGGACCTGGGGGAGGAGACCGCGCGCGCCGGCCGCTTCGGCTATGCCAGCCGACACCTGCTCCTGTCTTCGGCCGCGGTGCCCGAGCGGGCCGCCTCGGTGCAGGTACGCACGGTCCTTCAGCATGCGTGGGCGGAGTTCGAGCACGACATCCGCTACAAAGGCGTGGTGCCCGCCGAGCACGCGCCGGATCTGGATCGCCGCTTCACCCTCGCCGCTGGTTTGCTGGAGCTGGCCGATCGCGAGTTCTCCGAGATCCGTAACCGGATCCAGGCCTCATTGTCCGAGCTGCGTCCGGATCTCGACCCGGCCGATCCCCGGATCAGCCCGCAGGAACTGGCGACCTTCCTCGCGTCGCAGTACCCCGATGCGAGCTGGTCGCGCAGCAATCACTACGGATGGATGTCCGGGCTGCTGCTCGAACTCGGCATCACCTCACTCGACGAGCTGGGCGGCCTCCTGGCGTCGGTCGACATGGATGCGCTGATCAAGCGGATGGGCTATCAATACCCTGCGGGCGCCGTGCGCCGCCTCGATGACGCGCTCCTCGCCATCTTCGGCGCGCGGTACGTGGCGCTGACGGGAAACGCGCATCGGATCCCGCTACTGACCAACCGCCTGGAAAAACTGTCCGGGCGTCCCACGTAACCCCGTCAGCCGACGCGGTTGATCAGCTTCTTGTCCAGCATCTGGTCGAGGAACGCGGCCACATCGGCGCGGCACGCTTCGGGTGTCACCGCGTACTCCGCGCTGACCGCGGCACAGAGCTGGTCCAGCGTTGCCGGCTCGGCGAGGGCTTCCCAGATCGTCGCGGCGACGTCGCGCAGACCGAAGTACTCACCCTGCTCCACGCCCATCATGACGAGTTCGCCGTCCATCACGACGGCGTTCAGGTCGGGGCGGCGCAGGTAGGCGCTCGTCTCGTCAACGCTGATCATCTGAGTCCGCTCCTCGCGCCGTGCTTCGTCTCGATGTCGTTCAGGATGAAGTCGGCCGTGGCCGCCGGAGTCATCGTCCCAGCCGGACGGAGGATCCGAGCGATCTGAGCCTGTTCGCCGACGGTCGCGCACAGTTGCGCGTGCTGCCAAACGGCGGCCTCGCCGACGAGCAGCTGCCGCCGGTAGGTGTGCTCGCTGAGCAACGCGAACTTGGCGATGCCGGTCAAGGGGGCCAGCGTCAGGTCCGGCTCGTCGTGGGTTTCCAGGGCGTAGACCCAGCGGACCGGCAAGCTGGCAGCGTCGCCGGCGGCGATGGGGACGCTGTACTTGGGCGCCTCGGCCCGGACCCGCTCGAGACCGTCCGGCGCCAGACCGAACTGCGGGAGCGAGTCCTCCCACAGCTTGATGCGCGGGTAGCCCGGCAGCGCCCGTCCGCGACCGTCGACCGGCACGACATCGTCGGACAGGACGCTCAAGCCGCGGCGGGCGAACTCGGCGGCGAGCGTCGACTTGCCGGTGCCGGAATGGCCGACCACCACCGCGCAGGCATCCCCCATCCGCAAGCCGTTGCCGTGCAGCACGAGGTGACCCCGCTGCATCATCACCGCGCCCATGACGGTGCCGAGGAGGAACAGGCGGATCGCCCGTTCGTCGGCGCGGGGGACCGGATCGATGACGATGCGGGCACCGTCGCGCGCCTCGAACCGGGCGACGTCCTCGACGGCCAACCCGCAGGCCGTCGCACTTCGCCACAGTCCTCCGGCGACGATGGCCGCGGATGGTGATGGCCCGGACAGGGCGCCGAACTGGATGACGATGTCTGCGCCGTCGCCGGACCTCTGGCCCACGGCGCGCGAGTCGAGCTCAGGCAGCTCGATTTCGCTTTGCAGCGTGAGCCCGTAACAGACGTAACTTGGCACCGGACATCCTGACATCACGGGAACAATTGGGCCACGGGAACGCCGCGACAACCGTATAGCCCATCGCATCGCCACCGACGACGACACGATCGCCCACCTGCACCCAGGCGTGCGCGACCAGATCGCCGTTCCCGTCGCGGCGCAACCCGAAGAAGACGGTGTGGGCAACCCTCGCAGCCTTCAGCTCCAGGCGGGCGGCCACCGCCTGGGGATAGCACTGCGAACGCCAGGGCGTGCGAGCTGCTGCCCGGCCGACCTGCCGGGCGATCAGGCCGGCCCATCGTTCGTCGCGCGGGCTCGGAGTAGCCGGTTGTGAACTCGCGCCCGTTCGGCCGGCCAGACGGGTGACCGGCACACCGCTGACGATGGCGAGGCGGCTGAGCCCCAGCAGGATCCAGGAGATGCCGAAGACGAACGGGTCGAGGGTGGCGAGGAGACGACGATGCGCCCGCCGGCCATGATCACTCATGACGTTCGCGGGCGCATTCGGCCGAGAACACGGGACCTTACAAAGCGGTCAGCTCCCGACGCTGACGCTGACGCCGACACCGACGCCGACACCGACGCCGACACCCACGTCCGTGGTCTCGGTGACGCTGAGGGACTCAAGGACGGGCGCGACGTAGACCTTGCGCTCGGTGCTCTCGCTCATTCGCATTCCCTTTCACAAAGGCTCTTACTCGATCAACGAGCCCGGGAGCAGAAAGTTAGCACCAAAGCGGAAATCCCTCGACTCGAAACCGGGTCAGTTCGACCGCCCTGCCGCATTAGGGCGAAATGCCCGCGCGCGCACGGCGACGTCCAGCCCGGCGGCTTGCGCACGGATACTCTCAGCCGGTGGATCCGAGCCCTGCCGCGACGGAGCGCGTGCGGGTTTGGGCGCGGTCGGCCCTCGCGCTGGAATCCGGCCGTTCGCCCCGGCCATCGGAGCCCAGCAACCTGACGCCGCACGAGCTGCTGGCGGCCGTCTACCGGCACCGCTTGGTCGAATTGCTCGGCGAGCACGCCGACGCTCTCGAGCTCCCGGCGCCCATTCCCGAGCAGCTGAGCACGCAGCGCCGGCGCGCCCAGCGGTCGATCATGGTGCAGAGTCTCGAGATCGGCCGGATCGCCGCCATGTTCTCCGCCGCCGGCATCCGCTGGCTGTCCTTGAAAGGGCCCGCGCTGGCCGTCCAGACAACCGGGGCGGTGGACGGGCGCGGAGGCGGTGACATCGATGTGTTCGTCGCCGCCGAATCGGTCGAGGAGACCTTCCGGCTGCTGATGGGCGCGGGCTGGGCGGTCCGCGCGCCCAATCCCGGCGACCCGGCGTCGTGGGCTTGGCGGCACGTCCTCCGCACGTACAACGAGATGACCTTCGACGGGCCCCACAGTTCGGTCGACGTCCACTGGCGCCTCGACCCGACGCTGTCCGCCCTGCCGGACTTCGAGACCGCCTGGTCGCACCGCGTCGACGTCGAGTTGCCGGGCATCACCGTCGCGACCCTCAGTGCCGCTGCGGCGTTCAGCCACACCTGCCATCACGCCGCGAAGGACGAGTGGCGCTGGCTGCGCAGCCTCGTCGACGTCCACCGGCTGGCCCGGGCGCCCGACGTGTGGACGGCCCGGGAACTGTCCCGCTTGGAGCTGGCCACCCTGGCGGTGACCGACAGCTGCGTCGGTCTGCCGGACGGCCTGCCGCCCTCGGTGCAGGATCAGCTGCGGACGGTGTCGGGCCGCGCCGCCGACCGCGCGCGGCGCGCGCAGGACCGGCCGGTCCTCGCGGAGAACGCGGTGCCCGGCGCGCACATGTGGCGGGCGACCAGATATCGCCTGTCGGCCAGCCGGGCGCCGGCCGACCTGCGGATCGCGGTGGCCGCGGCGGCGCTGCCGGCCGGTTCGGTGGCCGGCCTCACCGCGTCGTCGGCGTGGGCGGCGTTGCCCCGCCTGGTCGCCCGGCGGTTGGGTCGCCTGCTGTCCAAGGTGGCCATCTGGATGGGCGGCGGCCCGAGCGGGGCCGGCCGCGCGGGCGGGGCCGGCGGCCCGGTCCGCCCGGATGTCCGATGATCCGTCGCGCCGGTTCCTACCTCGGCCTGATGGCCGCGACGGTCGGCCGCGGCGCCGTCGCACGGCTGCTCGCCCTGCAACTGCTGGTGGCGGTGACCGAAGGCGCCGGCCTGACACTGCTGGCGCCGATCCTGCAGTCGGTGTCGGGCCGCGACGACCTGACGGTGCCGGGTCTGGGGATCGACCTGACGGTCACGCGTGCGTTCGTCCTCGTCATCGTCGTCGTCTGCATCCGGGCCTTCGGTCAGTGGCGGGTGGCCGTGCGGTCTGTCGACATCCGGCTCATCACGATCGACGGACTGCGGCTGCGGCTGCTCGACGACCTCTACACCGCCGAGTGGCGCTACCTGGCCGGACAGCGGCGCAGCCACATCGTCCAGCGGCTGACCACAGAGGTGGAACGGGCGCAGTCCGCGCTGGTCACCCTCTTGAACATGATCGTCTCGGCGCTCGTGCTCGCCGCCACGGTCGCCGTGGCCATCCTGATCACCCCGCTGCTCGGCGGACTGACTGCCCTGGCCCTTGTGATCGTCGCCGGAGTCTCCCGCCGGTCCATCCGTTCCTCCTCCGTCCTCGGTCGCACGATGAACGAACGGACGGAGACGTTCGGCGCCGCGGTCACCGACTCGCTCTCCTCCATCCGGCTGATGCGCGCGCACGACGCGTCCGCCACCTGGTCGAAGATCGTCGCCGACGAGGCCCGGCGGTTCCGCGAGGTGCGCCGCGCCTTCGTCCTCAGATCGTCAGCCGTGATGGCCGGGCTCGGCGTGATCGTGGTCCTCGCCGTCCTTGTCCTGATCCTGATCGGACGGGCGAGCGGGCTGTCGTTCGCCGCGCTCGCCGCGCTGGCCGTGATCGCCACGCGCATCCTCGGTGCGGCGCAGGTGCTGATGGGCTCGCTGCAGAATTTCGCCAACGACTCACCGGCGCTCGACCGGCTCACCGAATTCGGCCGCGAAGCGTCCCGGCACAGCGAGCGCCGAACCGAGCCGGCGGGATCGGCGCCGACGCCGACCGTCACCGGCGCGCCCCTGCTGTCGCTGCGCAACGTTGCCGTCCGCTACCAGGAGCAGGCCGCACCGGTGTTCTCCTCGGTGTCCCTGGACGTCCCTCGCGGCGGTCTCGTCACGCTGACCGGGGCGAGCGGGGCGGGCAAGAGCACGTTGCTCGACGTGGTCCTCGGCCTGCTCGCACCCGACGAGGGTGAGGTCCTCGTCGACGGTGCTCCGTTGCGGGACCTCGCCGGGTGGCGCGCCCGGCTGGGGTACGTCCCGCAACAGACGCTCCTCGTGCCCGGCTCGATGCTCGAGAACCTGACGTGGTCTCTTCCGCCCGGCCGCAACGTCGATGAGGCGCAGGTCTGGGCCGCATTGCGCGGGGCCTGCCTCGATGACGTCGTCGCCGCACTGCCCAGCGGTCTCGGGACCGTTCTGCACGAGTCGGCCGAGTTGTCGGGGGGCGAGCAGCAGCGGCTGAGCATCGCGCGCGCCCTGCTCCGCCAGCCGGAGCTGCTCCTGCTCGACGAGGCGACCAGCGCCCTGGACGGAGCCATCGAGCAACGGGTCCTCGAGCACCTGCTCGACAGCAGCCGCGCGGTCATCCTCGTCACCCACCGGATCACCGAACATGCCCGAACCCGAGCGACGATCGCTCTGCATCTTGAGAACGGATCGTTGCGTCCGGCCTGACCAAACTGTGCGTTGCGCGACCCTGCCCGCCTGCCCGAGAGGACCACCACCATGCCGACCGGCGATCACGTCGCGTACTTCGCGCTCGGCGGAACCATCTCCATGACGGCAGCGCCGGCCGGTGGTGTGGTCGCCCGGCTGCGCGGCAGCGAGCTGGTCAGCACGGTCGGCGACTTCCCCGTCGAGGTCCGGGTCCACGACCCGGCCGCCGTGCCGAGCGCGTCCCTCACCTTCGACCACGTGCTGGACGTCGTCGACGCGGCCGAGCAGGCCGTCGCCGAGGGGGCGATCGGCATCGTCCTCACCCAGGGCACCGACAGCCTGGAAGAGACCGCGTTCCTCATCGACTCGGTGTGGACGCGCGACGAGCCGTTCATCGTCACCGGTGCCATGCGGAACCCGACGATGCCGGGCGCGGACGGGCCGGCCAACCTGCTGGCGGCACTGCAGGTCGCGTCGGCACCCGAGGCCCGCTCGCGCGGCGTGCTCGTCCCGTTCCTCGACGAGATCCACTCCGCGCGGCACGTCCGCAAGTCCCACACCACCAGCCCGGCCGCCTTCGTCTCGCCCGACGTCGGCCCGATCGGTCACGTCGTGGAGGGCACACCGCAGTTCCTGGCCGGCCTTCCGGCCCGACGTCGCATCACCGGCTGGACGCGCGAGAGCGTCGCCGGCACGCTGGTCGCCCTCTACACGACGACGTTGGACGACGACGGGAAGTTGCTGGAAGGTCCGTCGCACAGCCATCAGGGACTGGTCGTGGCCGGCTTCGGCGCGGGGCACGTGCCCGCCGAGCTCGTGCCGGTGCTGGTCGAGATCAACGACGCCATGCCGATCGTGCTGTGCTCGCGGGTCGGTGCCGGCGCCGTGCTGGCCAACACCTACGGCGCGCCCGGCGGCGAGCGCGACCTGTTGTCCCGCGGCCTCGTCCGCGGCGGGTTCCTGCACCCGTTCAAGGCCCGGGTGCTGCTCCGGCTGCTCGTCGCGGCCGGTGCCTCCCGCGCCGACATCGCCGACGCGTTCGCCGCGTTCGGCTGACCCGCGGATCTTTTGACGGAGGTCCGTGTCAGAGTGGACGACGTGCAGGACGAACGGGGCGACGCGGCGCCAGTGGTCCTGGTCATCGACGGCAACTCCCTCGTCCACCGCAGCTTCCACGCCCAGGCCCGCACGGCGTCGCACACGGCGGACGGCCGCCCGTGCTGGGCGGTGCGCGGACTGCTGATGCAGCTGGTCGCCGCGGTCGACCGCATCCGTCCGGCGGCCGTCGTCGTCGGTTTCGACGATCCGGGCAAGTCGGTACGCCGCGACCGCTGGCCCACCTACAAGGCCACCCGGGTCGACAAGCTGGACAGCCTGATCGACCAGTTGCAATGCGCGGTCGAGGTGCTGCGCGAACTCGGCGTCGCCGTCGTCGTCCCTCCCGGCCTCGAGGCCGACGACGTCCTTGCCTCGACCGCGGCCCAGGCGGCAAGGCTCGGTGCCACGGCGGTCGTCGTCACGTCCGATCGCGACGCGTTCGCCCTGATCGACGACACCACCCGGGTCCTGCGGATCATCAACGGTGGCGTCGAGGCGTCACCGCTGATGAACGCCGACCGGCTGGTCATGCTGCTCGGCATCCGGCCTGAGCAGTACCGTGACTATGCGGCGCTGCGCGGCGACCCGTCGGACAACCTGCCCGGCGTCCGGGGCATCGGCCCGCGCACCGCCGCGCGGCTGCTGCAGGAGTTCGGCAGCGCGGCCGCGGCCTTCGCCGATCGGGACGCCGTGCGGACGAAGTTCGGCGCGGGGCTGGCGGCCAAGCTGGCCGACCCCGCCGCCCGGGCCGCCTGGGAACTCAACTGCCAGGTCATGACCATGCACGCCGATGTGCCGATGGACCTCGACCTCGTCGCGGGCCCGGGCGTCCTGCCGCTGCCGGCCGACGCGGTCGCGCGCGTCTTCCGCGAGCACCAGCTTGTGTGGTCGGTGAACGAGGCGCTGTGCGTGCTGGCCTCCGCCGACCCGGACCGGCTCGAGCAGCCGCGGGCCCCACTTCCCTCGTGGATCGAGCCGAGCGACGGCTTCGCCCGGCCCCGGCTGCCCAAGCTGCCGGCTCGCCGGCCCGAACCCGCCCAGCTCTCGCTCTTCGACTGATCCGCTTTGCACCTTTCAGGGTCGCTACCGGGTCGGAAAAGCAGCGCTGAAAGGTGCAAAGCGGGGAGGGGTCAGCCGGCCAGGGCGTAGGTCGGCGCCCGGGTTCCGGTTACCCGGGTCCAGACGCGGCGGGCCGGCTCGTTCCAGGGCGCGATGTCGGCGTGGACGCTGACCAGCCCGGCCCCGCGCGCCCGCTCGACCAGCAGGTCGACCAGCGCCGTCCCCACGCCATGGCCCTGCTCGACGTCGATCACGCAGACGGCGACGTCGGCGGTGTCCGGCTGGGCGGCGTTGCGGCCGTACTCGGCCCACCCGATCAGCTCGCCGCCGTCCACCGCGGTGACCGCGTCCCACAATCGCGGCCACCGCTGCTCGGTGCTGCGCAGGTAGCTCGGCGGCAGGGTCGGGACCGCGCCCCAGAACCGCAGCCGCAGCGTCCGCTCGGACAACTTCGGTGCGGCGGCGGCCAGCAGAGCGAAATCGCCGTGCTGCCACGGCCGGACGACGAGCGACTCTGACTTCATATCTGGAAGCTAGAACCGTTCGATGCTGACTGTCAATTGAATAGTCAGCTATGGTGACGGGATGAGTTGGCTCGACTTCGACACCGACCGCTGCTCCGTCCAGCGCACCCTCGCCGTCGTCGGCGAGAAGTGGACGATGCTGCTGATCCGCGACGCGGCCAACGGCGTCCACCGCTTCGACGACTTCCGCCGACATGTCGGGCTGTCCGAGGCGGTCCTCGCCGACCGCCTGCGCACCCTCGTGGCCGAGGGCATCTTCGAGACCCGCGAGTACCGCCGGCCGGGTCAGCGCAAGCGCAACGAGTACCGGCTCACCGCCAAGGGCTGGGACCTCTTCCCCGTGCTCGTCGCCCTCGCCCAATTCGGCGACAAGCACTACGCCGACGAGGCCGGGCGGCCGTGGGAGATCCGGCACAAGGACTGCGGCCACCTCGTGCGGGTCGACGTGCGGTGCAGCGCCGACGACACGGTCCTGACACCGCGCGACACCGAGGCGGCCCCCGGCCCCGGCGCCAGGCCCATCGCCTCCTGACCGAGCCTCGGACTCGTGTGTGGCGGCCGGGCGGGTAATACGTCGGCGCGTCGCCCCGCTGGGTAGCCACACACCGAGGCGTTGCAACCCGAACGAAGCTCTGACGTTCGCGACGCCGTCGCCGCACTACAGTTCGGGCGTGTCCGCCACCGCCCGCGCGCGCGGCCTCGTCCTGGTGGTCGAGGACGAGCCGGCGATCGCCGACGTCATCCGGCTCAATCTGGTCAATGCCGGCTACGGCGTACATGTCGAGAACTCCGGCGATACCGCCCTCGACGCCGTCCGCCGGTTCAAGCCGGCGGCCATCATTCTCGACGTGGGTCTGCCCGGCATCGACGGCGTCGAGATCTGTCGACGGCTGCGCGCCGCCGAGGACTGGACGCCGGTCCTGTTCGTCACCGCCCGCGACGACGAGGTCGACCGGGTGGTCGGGCTCGAGCTCGGCGCCGACGACTACGTGACCAAGCCGTTCTCCCCACGCGAGCTCGTGGCCCGCGTGACGGGCGTCCTACGGCGGGTGAACGGGACGCCCGACGCCGCCCCGCGCACGCTCGGTGGGCTGACGGTCGACACCACGCAGCGCCGGGTCTTCCACGGCGACCAGGAGCTGACGCTCACCGCCACCGAGTTCGACCTCCTCGCCTACCTGATCCGGCGTCCGGGCCGGGTCGTCACTCGCGAGCAGCTGCTCAGCGAGGTGTGGGGCTACTCGGCGGTCGCGGGCACCCGGACGGTGGACGTCCACATCGCCCAGCTCCGGGCCAAGCTCGGTGCGGCCAGCCCGATCCGCACCGTCCGCGGCGTCGGGTACTCAGCCGAATGAGGAAGCGGGCGTCGCTCGCGACCCGGATCTCACTGCTGAGCGTCGGCATCGCCGTCGTCACGGCTGTGCTGGCCGGCGCGCTCGCGACCGGGCTGATCCGCAACAACGGGGCGGACACCGCCCGCAAGACGCTCGGTCGCCTCGCCGACGTGACGCAGTCCGTGGCCGGCAACGCGAGGACCGGCGCCGGCGCCCAGGGCCGGCTGCGCACGGCCCTGCAGGGGCTGAACGTGCGCAGCGGGATCGTGCGTAGGAACGCGACTATCGCCACCGCCTTCCCGATCGTCCGCCGAGCGGTCACCGCCGCCGACGTCGCCGCGCTGCTCGCCGGGAACGACGTGTCGGCCACCCGCACGGTCGACGGCACCACCGTGTTCGTCGAGGGCCGGGCGGTCGACGGTGCGGGCATCGTTCTCGTCCAGCGGCGCACCGACGCCGTGGCGCAGAACGAGCGCGCGTTGCGCCGGATCGCCGTCGCCCTGTTGATCGCCGGGGCAGCCGCGGCCCTGCTCGGGCTCTTTGTCGCCTGGCGGCTGGCCCGCCCGCTGCGCCGGGCCGCGGCGGCCGCGCACTCGCTCGCCGCGGGCAATCGCGACGTCACGCTCGCGGCCGACGGGCCGGCCGAGGTGGTCGAGGTCAGCGAGGCGGTCAACGCGCTCGCCGCTGCCCTGCGTCAGTCCGAGCAGCGGCAGCGCAACTTCCTGCTGTCGGTCTCGCACGACCTGCGGACGCCGTTGACCGCGATCGCCGGCTACGCCGAATCGCTGGCCGGCGAGGTGATTCCGTCCGGCGAGGCCGCGCACGTCGGCGAGGTGATGCTCGCCGAAGCCAAGCGGCTCGAGCGGCTCGTCGGTGACCTGCTCGACCTGGCCCGGCTCGGCGCCGACGACTTCCGCATCGAGTTCGCGCCGGTGGATGTCGCCGGTCTCGCCGCCGGCGCGGCCCGCGTGTGGGGCGATCGCTGCGCGGCCAGCGGGGTGCGGTTCCACTTCGAGGTTCCTGCGTCCCCGCTGTGGACGATCACCGACGCCGCGCGCTTGCGCCAAGCGCTCGACGGACTGTTCGACAACGCGCTGCGGGTGACGCCCGCCGGAGCGCCTATCGTGCTCGCGGCCCGTCCGGAGCCGGGCTGGATCGTGATCGAGGTGCGTGACGGCGGGCCCGGGCTGGCCGACGCCGACCTGCCCGTCGCCTTCGAGCAGGGCGTGCTCTACGAGCGGTACCGCGGCGTTCGGCAGGTCGGCAGCGGGCTGGGACTGGCGATCGTGCACGGCTTGATCCGCCGGCTCGTTGCCACGATCGAGGCCGGCTCGGCCGGCGAAGGAGGCGCACGGTTCACCGTGCGCCTCCCGGCCGCGCCTTCTGGCTGACCGCTACTTCTTGATGTCGACCACGTGCTTGGCCGTGACCGTCGACGTCCCAGTTCCGGTCGCCATCACGTGATCGCCCTTCGCCACCTTGTCGATGGACGACGCCGCACCCTTTCCGTTCGTCCGCATCCGCACCTTGGTGTCCTTGTCGACGACGAACGTCTGGCTGTGTTTGTCGGCCGCCTGCACGGTGATCGACGTGGCCGACACCGACGTGACCGTTCCGTTGATCAGCGTGTGCGTGACGAAGCCGTCCTTGCCCTTGGTGACGATTTGCGCGTGGGCGAGGTTGCGCAGCAGCTTGCCCTTGCCCTTCATCTTGTCCTTGCCGGGGTGGGCCGACGCCGTGGCCGTCGTCGTCCCGTTCGTGCTGTCCGATCCGGTCAGCGCGATGGCGGTGCCGCCGGCGCCGACGATGGCGGCGGCGGTGATCCCGCCGAGCAGAATTCTGCGATACATGGTCGCTCCTCGTAGTGGTTTCCGTCGCTGGATCCACTGTGACCGCCGGACGTTCGCGGCAGGGCCGATCCATGTTCGGATCCGGTAAGAACAGCGCGTCGTCGGGGTCACTCCATAATGTCAGGCACCCATGAACGATCTGGCCGAGAAGGCACTGCACGGTCTCGACGTCGGACGCCGCAAGGTGGCCCGACGGCCGATGCTGGCCTTCGGCCTGCTCGGCTTCGCCCTGTCCAGCGTCGTCGTCGTGGCCGGGGGCCGCGTCGGGGCGACGCGGGCGACCCACTCGCTGACGTCGTGGTTCGGCCTGCAGGACTCCCATGGGGTCTCACTCGGCGACTGGGTGCCGGGCGTGATCATGTTGGCCGGCGTCGTCGCACTCGTCCTCACCTGGATCTGGGTGGTCGAGTTCGTCCGCCGCGTCAACCCGCCCGAGAGCCGCGTCTGGTCCGTGGCCGCGGCATGGATGGCGCCGTTCGCGCTGGGCCCGCCGTTCATGGACACCACCGTCTACAGCTACACCGCGTTCGGCCTGCTGCAGCGCCATGGCCTGAGTCCGTACGACTTCGGCGCCAACCGGTTGGGCGGCGGCAGCTCGATCGTGGCGGCGATCGAGCCGAGCGCGCGCGGCGGCCCCAGCGGCGTGGGTCCGCTCGGGACGTTGATCGAGCACTTGTCGGTGTCCATCGGCGCCGGCAGCGCACTGGGTGCCGTGGTCGTGCTGCGCATCATCGGCGTGTTGGCCGCCGTCGCGATCGCCGCCCTGGCCGCCGATCTGGCCGGCACGCGCCGTTCGCGTGCACTCACGCTGACGATCCTGAACCCGCTGCTACTGCTCTACGTGGTGTCGGCCTGTCATCTGGACGGCGTCATGGCCGCGCTGATCCTGGCCGCCCTCCGGCTCGCCAATCAGCGCCGCTGGCTACTGGCCATCGTGCTCGCCTGCCTGGCCGGTTCGGTGTCCGGACAGGCGTTCGTGGTGCTGCCGGCCATCATGGCCGTCCACTGGCTGGGCCGGCGCACCGTCTCGGGCTGGCAGCTGCTCGGGCGTGACGCGGCCGTCGCCGTGGCCGCCGCGGCAGTCGTCGGCGTGGTGGTGCCGGACGGCTTCGGCTGGCTGTGGACGGTGAGCAAGCAGTTCTCGGCGCATCCCCCGTTCACGATCGCCACCGGCATCGCCAAGCTGTTCACGCCGATCGTGCGCGGCGCCTCGTACGACGACCTCGCCGCCGGTGCCCGGATCACCGTCATCACCGCGATGATCTGCCTCGTCGCCTACCTGATCGCCACCGCGCGACAACGCGCCCTCGAGCGCACGGTCGGCTATTCGTTGCTGGCCGTTGCCCTGCTCGCCCCGGTGCTCTATCCGTGGTACCTGCTGTGGGGCGTCGTCTGCCTGGCCCCGGCGGCGAACGGGTCGCGCCGCATCGCCGTCCTCGCGCTCTGCAGTGCCGGGTGCCTGCTCAACCCGATCGGCTTCACTCCGATGACGGCGAACGTCATCTCCGGCTGCGGCCTGGGCGTGGTGGCCGGAGCGACGGTGGTCGTGTCGGCGCTGCGCCGCCGAGCCGGGATCCGGGCCCAGCCAATCAGCGCCGGAAGCTGACGAGCCGGGCGCCGCGGGCCGGGACGGTGGTGATGTTGCGCGTCTTCGCCCGCTCCGCCGGCCCGCCCGGCGCGATCTCCACCCGCTGGAGAACCGCCTTCAGCACCGCCTGCGCCTCGACGGTGGCCAGCGCGGCGCCGAGGCAGCGACGCAGCCCGCCCCCGAACGGGATCCACGTCGCCGGCGGCGGGTTCTTGCCCAGGAAGCGTTCCGGGCGGAACTCCGCCGCCGCGGCGAAGATCTCCTCGCGGCGCTGGACGAGCTGGATCGACGGGAAGATCACGACGCCGGCCGGGAGGTCGTAGCCGGCGATCTGCACGGGCTTGTTCAACCGCCGGGCGACGCTGTCGATGACCGGTCGCAGCCGCATCGCCTCCTTGACGGTCGCCTCGAGATACGCGTCATCGTTCTCGTCGGCGGCGCGCTGGACCCGGGCCAGCAGCTGCGGGCGGCGGGCCAGGTCGTGCAACGTCCAGGCCAGCGTGGAGGCCGTCGTCTCGTGCCCGGCCAGCAACAGCGTGATCAGGTGGTCGCGCAGTTCCGCGTCGCTCTGCGCGGGATCGGCGACCAGCAACTTCGAGAGCACGTCGCGGCGTTCGGCCAGGTCGGCCACCTGACGGCGTTCGGCGATCTCGTCGTAGATCAGCTGGTCGACGGCGTCCTTGAGCTGGGCGAAGCGGCGCCACGGACCCACTCGCTCGAGTCGCGGGTACATCCAGCCCAGGAAGATCGTCGGGCCGATCTTGACCAGGCGTTGCAGCAGCGGGCGGAGCTCGGCCATCCGGGCCTCGTCGGTGACGCCGAAGACGATGCGCAGGATCACCTCGAGGCTGACGTCGTTCATCCGCGGATGGACGGCGAACGGCACACCGACCGGCCAGGTCGCCACGCTGTCGGCGGCCAGTTGCTCGACGACCTCGCCCCAGCCGCGCATCGCTCCGCCGTGGAAGGCGGACATGACCTTCTTCCGGGCGGCCTTGTGCGCGTCCTCGTCGAGCAGCAGTACCGAGTGCTCCCCCATGATCGGCCCGAGGATCGCGTTGCCTTCGCCGGCGTGGAACGTGTCGGCCGGCCCGGCGAACACCTCGCGGATGTGCTCGGGCCGGGTCAGCACGACAGCGCGACCGGCCGGCGCGATGTGGATCGAGAAGACGTCGCCGTACCGCCGTTGCCACCGGGGGGCTGCGACGTCGCGCTGGGTGAGAAAAAGGATCGTCTGCAGGGCGACCGGGAGCTTCGGCCCGGGCGGCAGGCGCAGCGTGGCGGGCAGTTCGCGCTCGACGACGAACTGTTCGGTCAGGGCCATGCGGCACCTCCGGAGATCTGGCCGACCTCCCAGATATACGCTTGTATAAGACGCTTGTCTAGATAGCTCGGCTACTGTCGTCGGCGTGGGCCACCGCGAAGAGCTGCTGATCGCCGCCCGCCGGCTGCTCGAGGAGCAGGGCTACGCGCACATCACCGCGCGCGACCTCGTCGCCGCCTCCGACACCAACCTGGCGAGCATCGGCTACCACTTCGGCTCCAAAGCGGCGTTGCTGAACGCCGCGATCGAGGCGTCGTTCGAGGACTGGGCGACCCAGCTGGCCGACTACGTGATGTCCGATCCGGCCGCGACGCCGCTGCAGCGGGCCAGTGCGACCTGGGTGGCGGCGCTCGAGCGGCTGCCCGAGCGGCACTCGATCCTGCAGGCCTACGTCGAGGCGCTCGCCCAGGCACTGCGGGTCCCCGAGCTCAGGGCGCAGCTGGCCGAGCACTACCGGCGCGCGCGGACGATGGTGGCCGCGCTCGTCGCCGCGTCCCTGGGTGACGGCGCGGATGCCGACGACCCGCGGTGCCGGGCTGTGGCGACGCTGGTCATCGCGGCGTGCGACGGATTGGCCTTGCAGTCGCTGCTCGATCCGGAGAACTCTCCCGACCCGGACGACCTCGCCGAGGGCCTGGCCGCGGTCTGGCTCGCCTCGGTACCCCAGCCCTAGTTGGCGATCTCGCGGACAGCGGGGCGGACGTCGGCGAGATAGACGGCC